>URKH01000073.1 GCA_900548255.1 uncultured Collinsella sp.
TCTCTTTTATCGACTTGCCCCGCCTCTCCACGGTGCTCTTGTCGAGGTCGCACTCGTCCATGGCCTCGCGCCTGGGCTTTCCGGCGTTGTGGAGATCGACTATCTTCCTCTTGAACTCGTCGGTGAAATGCCTCGGTCTGGGGCCGGTCGAGGCCGAGCCCCCGGTCCGGCTGGGGTAGCATGTCGCTGCGGACCACTGTCTTTCCTCTCGTTGAATATCTAGGCGCTGACGATTCTAGGCGATGGCCCTCTCTTGCTTCTTACACCTCGATTGTGCTCGCTACCCCCAGCGGGTCCGGATCGAGCGATCCGGACCCGCTTTTGGGGTTTGCCGGAAACCCGGTGGTCAAAAAAGGCCAAATATGAGTACTGTTACCAGTTTGGTGGCAGCCAAATGGCCTCAAAAATCGGTGCCAGAGGCCAAAAGCGCATCGATTTTCGTTCTTCAGAGTCGCGATCGGGCTCCAAACAAGGCGATTTTGCTGCTCTGGACCGGAAAATCGATGCTACTAATTTGGTGACAGTACTCATATTTGGCCCTTTTTGACCACTGCCCCTTGGTCCAGGACAAAACGGGCTGCCCGAATCATGGGGCGGGTCCATTTTCGGCTGTCCTCAGCTTGCCAGTTCGAAAATGGACCTGCCGCATGATTGAATCTTTATTTCAACTTTACACCTAGGTTTACAGCTGTCTTGTCAGCTGTAAACCTAGGTGTCATACTAAAGCCCCAAGATTCGCCAAAAGAGAGGGGCCTTGATGGCACAGAGCGCGAACATGGATGCATCGGAGCTTGCACGCGATATCGCGGCCGGCCTAGCATCGGCAACGACGGCAACGGAGCGCGCGGCACTGGTGCCCGCAGAGCTCGTCGAGGCCATTCAGCAACTAAAAGCCCAACGTGACGCGGTAATCCTGGCGCACTACTATGTGGCGCCCGAGGTCCAAGCCGTTGCCGATTACGTCGGCGACAGTTTCTACCTGGCAAAACTCGCCAAGAGCCTGCCGCAGCAGACTATCGTGCTGTGCGGCGTGGAGTTTATGGGCGAGAGTGCCAAGCTGCTCAACCCCACCAAGACCGTGCTGCTGCCCGAGCCGGGCGCGGACTGCCCCATGGCTCACATGGTCAAGCGCGAGACGGTCGACGCGGCGCGCGCCGAGTACGGTGACGACCTTGCCGTGGTCTGCTACGTCAACTCCACGGTCGAGATCAAGAGCTGGAGCGACGTGTGCGTCACCAGCTCCAACGCCGTCAAGATCGTGTCCGAGCTGCCGCAGCAGCACGTCCTGTTCATCCCCGACCAAAACCTGGGCCGCTTCGTAGCCGAGCAGGTGCCGCAAAAGCACGTCATCCTCAACAACGGCTACTGCCCGCGCCATCACATCATCACCGTCGAGCAGATCGTCGACGCGACGGAGGCCCACCCCGACGCGCTCGTGCTGGCGCATCCTGAGTGCAAGGCCGACGTCCTGGCCGAGGCCGACTACATCGGCTCCACCGCCGGCATCATCAAGTATGCCGAGGAGTCCGACGCCAGCGAGTTCATTATCGTGACGGTCCGCGGCGTGCTCTACGAGCTCGAGCGCCGCTGCCAGGGCACCGGCAAGAAGTTCCACTTCCCCGCGGTGCAGCCCACCTGCGTCAACATGGACCTCATCACGCTCGAAAAGCTCGTGCGCTGCCTGGAGACGGGCGAGGGCGAGGTGCAGATCGGCGTCTCGGACGAGGCGGCAGACCAGGCCAAGCTCACGCTCGACCGTATGCTCGAGTACGCAGCGCGCTAGAACAATGTGACATGAGGGACAGTCCCGCATGTCACATTACAAGGGAGAGGATTCCTGTGGAAACCAAACAATACCCCGACATGGAGTGCGACGTCGTCATTGCCGGCTGTGGCGTGGCGGGCCTGTACGCGGCCCTCAATCTGCCGACGAGCACGCGCGTGATCATGCTCTCCAAGGGCGCTGTCGACGAGTGCGATTCGATGCTCGCGCAGGGCGGTATCTGCGTACTGCCCGAGGGCTCGGACTACGATGCCTTCTTTGAGGACACCATGCACGCCGGCCACTACGAGAATCGCCGCGAGAGCGTCGACATCATGATCCGTTCGAGCCGTTCGGTCATCAACGACCTGCTAGCGATGGGCGTGGATTTTGAGCGCAAGGCCGACGGCAGCCTCAACTTTACCCGCGAGGGCGCGCACAGCCGTCCGCGTATTGCCTTCCATGCCGACATTACGGGCAAGGAGATCACGACCAAGCTGCTCCAGGCCGTTCGCAAGCTGGATAACGTGCAGATTTTGGAGCACGTGGCCATGACCGACATCCTGACGGGCGAGCGTGACGGCGTCACGGTGTGTGTCGGTGTCGTCGCCGTTTCCGTGGACGAGGACAACTCGGTTCGTCCCGCCGACGAGCTGGCAAATGCCGCCGAGGGCGTGCATGCCGGCGAGCCGTTTAAGATTCATGCCCGCCGCACGCTGTGGGCGACAGGCGGTATCGGCGGCGTGTACGACCATTCGACTAACTACCCGCAGCTCACGGGCGATGCATGCTACATCGCTCAGGAGCATGGCATTAAGATGGAGCACCTGGACTACGTGCAGATTCACCCCACGGGGCTGTTCTCGCCGCAGCCGGGTCGCACCTTCCTGATCAGCGAGAGCTGCCGCGGCGAGGGCGCGATTTTGCTCAACGCCGCCGGCGAGCGCTTTACCGACGAGCTTCAGCCGCGCGATGTGGTCGCTGCCGCTATTCGCGAGCAGATGAAGCAGGACGGTACCGAGCACGAGTGGCTGAGTTTTGCCCCCGTCGAGCGCGATGTGGTGACCGGGCACTTTGCCAACATTCGCGCGCGCTGCCTGGAGGACGGCCGCGACATCTTGGACGAGCCCATCCCCGTTACGCCCACGCAGCACTACTTTATGGGTGGCGTATGGGTCGATAAGGACGGCCGCACCTCGATGCCCGAGCTCTACGCCGCGGGCGAGACGGCCTGCAACGGCGTTCACGGCAAGAATCGCCTGGCTTCCAACAGCCTGCTCGAGTCCCTGGTTTGGGGCCGCCGTGCCGCCTGGTGCATGCGCACCGGCGAGTCGCTCGCCGTGGAGCAGGCGGGCGAGCCCGCGCTTGACGGGCGTCATCGCGCCCTGGGCGCCGAGACCCTTGCAATCGATGATTTGGCCCGTGCGGCCGGCACGCAGGCCGTGGAGGAGTAGACCATGAATCCCATTACCATGAAGCTCGTCGTCGATGATCTGATTTTGCAGGCTCTGCGCGAGGACATCACGTTTGAGGACGTGAGTACGGCGAGCGTGTGCCCTACGGCGCGCCCCGCTACCGTTGAGCTCATCGCCAAGGCCGATGGCATCATCGCCGGCTTGGATGTGTTCGCTCGCACTTTTGAGCTGCTGGATCCGCAGAGCTCCGTGTTGTTCGATGTCGCGGACGGCGACGAGGTGCACGCCGGTGACCACGTGGGCCAGGTGCGCGGCGATGCGCGCGTATTGCTTTCGGGCGAGCGCGTGGCGCTCAACTACCTGCAGCGCATGAGCGGCATCGCTACTTACACGCATCGGATGGCGGCCGCGCTCGAGGGCACCAAGACCGTGCTTGTCGACACGCGCAAGACCACGCCGGGCATGCGCGTCTTCGAGAAGGCAGCAGTCGAGATCGGCGGTGGCAGCAACCATCGCTACAACCTGTCGACGGCCGTCATGCTCAAGGACAACCATATTGACGCCGCCGGTGGTGTGACGCGTGCGATTGAGATGGCACGCGCCCACGCATCGTTTACCACGACGGTCGAGATTGAGTGCGAGAACCTGGACATGGTACGCGAGGCCGTGGAGGCCGGTGCCGATATCATCATGCTCGACAACATGACCCACGACGACATGGCTGCAGCGATTGAGCTTATCGCCGGTCGTGCTAAGACCGAGTGCTCGGGCAACGTAGACGCCGACAACATTCGTGCCCTGGCCGACCTGGGTGTTGACTTTATCAGTTCGGGGGCGTTGACGCACTCTGCGCCGATTCTCGACCTCTCGCTCAAGCACCTGCGTCTGCTGGACGGTAAATAATGGACGCCCGCGAGCGTCGCCGTGCCATCATGGCCGTGCTCGAGGGGGCCAAAGATCCTGTCTCGGGCAGTGCGCTTGCCCGCGAGGTGGGCGTGAGCCGTCAGGTCGTGGTGCAGGACATCGCCCTGCTGCGCGCTGACGGGCACGATATCGTCGCCACCAATCGCGGCTATGTACTACAGGAGGCCCCCAGCAGCCCCGCCGTGCCCACGCGCTTGGTCAAGGTTCGCCACAGCGTGGAGCAGGCAGGCGATGAGCTCACGAGTATCGTCGACGCCGGTGGCGCCGTGCTCAACGTGATCGTCAATCACCGCGTGTACGGTAAGATCACGGCCGACTTGGACATTCGCAATCGTCGCGATGTTGAGCGCTACCTGCACGATATCGAGAGCGGCAAGAGCTTTCCACTACTAACGGTGACGAGCGGCTACCACTTCCATCGCATTGCGGCAGAGGATGAGCAAACCCTCGACGAGATCGAGGCCATGCTCAAGGAGAAGGGCTACCTTGCCGATTTAATGCCCTACGAGGATGATTTGTCCTAGAACACATGCAAAAGGAGGCCTCCGCGGCGATGCGGAGGCCTCCTTTTTGTTTGTGCACGGTGTACTTTTGAGTGTGCAGGTGGGGGAGTTGTTACTCCTCGACGATCTCGGTGATCGCGCCAGCGGGGCAAGCGTCCTGGCAAGCGCCACAGGCGACGCAGGAGTCCTCGTCAGCGACGGTAGCGACGTCCTGGAGCTCCAGAACGCCAGCGGGGCAGGAGTCGACGCAAACGCCACAAGCGATGCACTCGTCGGCATCAATTACGGGATGAGCCATGGTAGTTTCCTCTCTGTTGACCGACGCTACAGACGATGCGCGCCGGTTTGATTCGGGCAAAAACATACCACGGGAGCGACCGTTTGCAATACCCTCTGGCCGGCATCTTCATACCGTTCGCCGAGTATGCCAAGGTTTACTAAAAAACGCGCAGGTGGGGCCGTTGAGCTGCGCAAATGTTAGCTAAAGGTGACTTGAAATATTGAGCTATTGAGCGCGCTTTTGGAAAGCGCATCCCGGAATCGGCGCTCAAAACGGGTCGCGCTTTCCTCGGGGGTGCCCCAAGATCGTTCCGTGTGGCTCCGGTCCAAACCTCAGCCATCTCTACATAGATTTCGATAGATTTGCCGAGAACTCAATCAGCGTATCTACCTGCGCATTTGAGAACCTAAACTCTCGGCAATAAGAAATCTTATATGAATTGACTTAGATTTTGTATATTCCGGCCCATAAGGGGATACACTACATCCTGAAAGACAAGCCGAAGCGCCGCGTGACAGACCGTCGAGGCGGCGCGAACGCAAAAGAGAGAGGGAATTTCTAATGGGCAAGATTCTTGGTATCGACCTTGGTACTACTAACTCCGCTATGGCCGTCCTCGAGGGCGGTTCTCCGACCATCATCGTGAACGCCGAGGGCGACCGCACCACGCCGTCCGTCGTGGGCTTCCGTGCCGACGGCGATCGCGTCGTGGGCAAGGCCGCTAAGAACCAGGCGGTCACCAACCCCAAGAACACCGTGTTCTCCATCAAGCGCTTTATGGGCCGCAAGTACTCCGAGTGCACCTCCGAGCTCAAGACCGTGCCGTATGAGGTCAAGGAGGGCCAGGGTGGCCGTGCCGTCGTCGACATCGAGGGCAAGGATTACACCGCCGAGCAGGTGAGCGCCATGGTGCTCGCAAAGATGAAGGCCGACGCCGAGAAATACCTGGGCGAGACCGTCACCGACGCCGTCATCACCGTCCCGGCCTACTTCAACGACGCGCAGCGCCAGGCCACCAAGGACGCCGGTAAGATCGCCGGCCTTAACGTCAAGCGTATCGTCAACGAGCCGACCGCTGCTGCTCTGGCCTATGGCCTGGACAAGCAGGGCTCCGACCAGCGCATCCTGGTCTTCGACCTGGGCGGCGGCACCTTCGACGTCTCCATCCTCGACCTCGCCGACGGCGTGTTTGAGGTTCTGTCCACCTCGGGCGACAACCACCTGGGCGGCGACGACTGGGATCAGCGCGTCATCGACTGGATGGCCGATAAGTTCCAGCAGGAGAACGGTGTCGACCTGCGTCAGGACCCCATGGCCCTGCAGCGTCTGAAGGAGGCCGCAGAGAACGCCAAGAAGGAGCTCTCCGCCGCCCAGCAGACCACCATCAACCTGCCGTTCATTACCATGAACCAGTCCGGCCCGCTGCACCTCAACTACACGCTGACCCGCGCCGAGTTCGAGAAGATCACCCGCGACCTGCTCGAGCGCTGCAAGCAGCCTGTAACCAATGCCCTGCGCGACGCCAAGCTTAAGCTCTCCGATCTGACCGAGGTCATCCTCGTCGGCGGCTCCACCCGTATGCCCGCCGTCCAGGAGCTCGTCAAGACCATGACCGGCAAGCAGCCCAACATGTCCGTGAACCCCGACGAGGTCGTTGCCGACGGCGCTGCCGTCCAGGGCGGCGTGCTCACCGGCGACGTCGAGGGCATCCTGCTGCTCGACGTTACCCCGCTGTCGCTGGGCGTCGAGACCATGGGCGGCATCATGACCAAGATGATCGACCGCAACACCACGATCCCGACCTCCAAGACCGAGGTCTACTCCACCGCTGCCGACAACCAGACCAGCGTCGAGATCAACGTGCTCCAGGGCGAGCGCGAGCTTGCCCGCGACAACAAGTCGCTCGGTAAGTTCCAGCTGACCGGTATCCCGGCTGCCCGCCGCGGCGTGCCGCAGATCGAGGTTACCTTCGACATCGACGCCAACGGCATCGTCAAGGTCTCCGCTAAGGACAAGGGCACCGGCAAGGAGCAGCAGATCACCATTTCCGGCTCCACTGCTCTGTCCGACGACGAAGTCGATCGTATGGTCAAGGACGCCGAGGCTCATGCCGAGGAGGACAAGAAGCAGAAGGAAGAGGTCGAGGTCCGCAACCAGACCGACAGCCTGTGCTACTCCACCGAGCAGACCCTCAACGAGCTGGGCGACAAGGTTTCCGCTGATGTGAAGTCCAAGGCCGAGGCCGCTATCGCCGACGCCAAGAAGGCGCTCGAGGGCTCTGACGTCGAGGCCATCAAGGCCGCCGGCGAGTCCCTGCAGTCCGTGGCCTACGAGCTGGCCCAGGTTGTCTACGCCGACGCTCAGCAGCAGACCGACGGTGCCGCCGGTGCCCAGCCTGCCGACGATGACGTTGTCGACGCCGACTACGAGGTTGTGGACGACGAGGACAAGTAATCATGTCCGCCCGTAAAGCTCGCACGGAGGCGGCTGCCGCTGGCGCCGCCCCCGTTGACTCTGAGGAGAAGGACGTGAAGATTCCCGTAGAGGCCGTCGACGATACCGAGGTCAACGAGGCCCCGGCCGCCGAGGCTGCCGAGAACCAGGTAGAGGATTCCAACAAGGAGGCGACGATGACCGAGGACGAGATGGTGGAAGCCGCTATCCGTGCCGGTGAGGAAGCCGCCGACAACGACTTTAAGCTCAAGTTCGAGCAGGCTCAGAAGGAGCTTGCCGACGTGCGCAGTGAGCTCGATGCTGCGGCAGAGGCCCAGAAGGCCGCCGAGGACAAGGCGAAGGACGCCACCGAGCGCACCGCTCGTCTGCAGGCCGACTGGGAGAACTTCCGTCGCCGCACCGCCAACGAGCGCATCGCCGAGCGCGAGCGCGCGACCGAGAAGCTTGTCACCGCGCTGCTGCCGGTGATCGACGATATCGAGCGCGCGATCGACCATGCCCGCAGCCAAGAGCTTTCCGACGACTTTAAGCAGTTCGTCGATGGCGTTGACGCGGTTCATGCCAAGCTGCTCGACGTGTTTGCGCACGAGGGCGTTGAGCCCATCGACCCCAAGGGCGAGGCGTTCGATCCGCTCGAGCACCAGGCTGTGGGTCGCGTCGAGGACGCATCGCAGTACGACGAGACCGTCAACGACGTGTACCAGAAGGGCTACCGCATGGCGGATCGTATTTTGCGTTCCGCGATGGTGACGGTGACCTACGGTGGCGAGAAGCGCCCCGCACCGGAGCCCGAAGCGGCGCCCGAGGATGCTGCGGCCGATACGGCCGAGAGCACCGAGGAGTAATTGAGAAGGGCCCCGGGGCAACACCCGGGGCCCTTTCTGACCTAGTGCCATATGAAAGCATGAGCCGCCGTCCGCTGGACGGCGGATGAAACAGGAGAGGAGCTACGATGGCTGCAGGCAAAACCTTCTATGACATCCTGGGCGTATCCAAGAGCGCCTCCGACAAAGAGATCAAGAGCGCGTTTCGCAAGCTCGCGCAAAAATATCACCCCGATGCCGGCGGCGACGAGGCCAAGTTTAAGGAGATCAGCGAGGCCTACGAGACGCTTTCGGACGAGAAAAAGCGCAAAGAGTACGACCAGATGCTCATGTTTGGCGGCATGCCGGGCGCGGGCGGCGCGTATGGCGGTGGCTACGGCGCCGGTGCCGGCGCGAGCGGCTGGGGCGATATCTTCGACAGCATCTTTAGCGGCAACGGCGCCTGGGGCAGCGATTGGGGCTCGGGCTTTGCCGGGGCCGCGGGCGCTGCCGGTGCGGGCGCGGGCCGCAGCCGTGCTCGCAAGGGCGGCGACCTGTCGCTGACCGTCGATGTGACGGCCGAGGACGCGTTTCGCGGTGTGACGCACAAGGTCACCTACCGCATTCCCTCGACGGGCGAACAGCAGACCATTACGGTCTCGGTGCCCGCGGGCGCGGTCGACGGCGGCAAGCTGCGCTACAAACGTCGCGGCGAGTATGGCGTTGCCGGTGGCGAGCGCGGCGACCTGGTCGTGACCACACATGTGGAGGAGCACCCGCTGTTTAAGCGCAAAGGCGCCGACGTGACCATGGAGGTACCGGTCTCGGTCTACGAGGCGGCGCTCGGCTGCACGGTGGACGTGCCCACGCCCGGCGGTGCGACGGTTCGTTTGAAAGTGCCTGCGGGCACCCAGACGGGCAAGAAGTTCCGCTTTAAAGAGATGGGCGCGCCCGACGTTAAGCACCGTGGCCGTACGGGCGCGCTGCTCGTCGAGATCAAGGTGCAGGTTCCCACGAACCTGTCCGATGACGAGCGCGATGCCATGACCAAGCTGCGCGAGGCCGACACGCGCGACTATCGCGAGAAGGTCAATCGTTACAAGGCGACGTACTAGGGCGGTCGCGGCGCACGCCCACGCCCGCGGGCTTATGATGGACGATAACGAGACGGAAAGGGGTCAGGTAGCATGGCCGAGGACAATAGGAACAAACCGCTGTACATGATCAGCGTGGCAGCCGAGCTGACCGGCATGCATCCGCAGACTCTGCGCGTCTACGAGTCCAAGGGCCTGGTGAATCCCCAGCGCTCGGGCGGCAACACGCGTCTGTATTCGCGTGCCGATATCGAGCGCCTGGAGCTCATCAACCAGCTGACCGATGAGGGCATCAACCTTGCCGGCGTGGTGCGCATTCTCGATATGAAGGAGCGTGCCGAGGAGCGCGAGCGCGAGAACGAGAAGCTCCGCGCCCGCGTTCGCCAGCTCGAGGACGAGCTACACGAGTACAAGATGCAGAAGAAGATCACCGCCCTGGCTCCGCGCGACGGCTCGGTTAACCCCGAACAGGTCATGCGCAAGCTACTGGGCGCCGGCGGGGATCTGTAGGTTACGCCGTTCTGCCGAACGGCGTAACGGCTCGACGCTGCGCGCCGCCCAGGGCGACAATTTGTCATTCAAAAGGCAAGGCATGACCAGAAGGTCTATGCCTTGCCT
>URKH01000074.1 GCA_900548255.1 uncultured Collinsella sp.
GGGCGAAAAAAAGGTCTGAGATATTTTAAAAAAGGTCGGACATATTTTGAAATATGTGCCTTGTATTTTTTCTTTTCTCCTATGTGGGTATAATGAGCTGAAAAACAGTTTTCAATTTTTCCGCCCCGAAACGGCTTTTTTCCGGCCTTGGTTTTCCTGCGTTTTATGTCCGTATTCTTATGCGGAAGGTGCGGGTAAAATAAAAACTCCGGGAATATCCCGTGTCAGGAATTTCCCGGAGTTGAGGTGTTGCGAGTCCGCAGGTGCGGTTGCGGTAATGTCAGTCGGCTATTATGTTCAGCTCCGCTCCTGTGGCGAAGTCCAAGCCGTCGAATGCGTTTACGGCAGTAAACCGCATGTAGCGTGCTTTTACTGGTTGCGGGAACAATACGCGCTTTTCCTTTGTGTTGTCGTCGAGTGTGCCTTCGCATATCACGTCGCCCCATTCCTTGGCGTCATTGCTCACTTGCACCTTGTAGTCCTTCACGCGTCCGTTGCGGCTGTCCTGGCGCGGCAGGTAGACAAAGCCTTTTATCGTCTTTACGCTGCCGGCGTCGAAGTCCACCCAGTGCGGGTGTTTGGCCACCGTAACCGAGTACATCGTGTGCCAGTAGGTTCCCGGGTCCCTGTCGGTAAGGTGTTCGGCTTCTCCTTCGCCCGGTTCCACGCTGCTGGCGTAGATAACCTTGGTAGCGATGGTCTCTATTTTGGGATATGTTTCGGTTACTCTCAGTTTAGGTGCCGATTTGGTCCATGCAACGACCATTCCTCCGTCGCGCAGGTTGAACGGTGCGGTGTATCTCTTTGCTTTTTCGAGATTACCTTGGATATCCCCGCCTAAAGGAGCGCAGATATACACCTTTTTCATCATTGCGAATCCTCTTACTTTTCGCCGTCATCTTTCTTCTTCTTGAAATACATGATGACACAAGCGATGGCGCCGCCGAGGGCGATGCCGCCGGCGAGATCGCCCGTCTTGAGGGCGAGCGCCGCTCGCTGCTCTCCGAGATTGGCCGCCTGGAGCAAAGCGCCAGCAACGCCGAGGTCGAGCGCGTGCGCATCTCCAAGCGCCGCGAGCAGGCCGCCGAGGCCGTTCGCGCTGCGCGCCCGCGCGTGGACGAGATCACCCGCTCGCGTGACGAGGCCCGAGCGCAGGCAAGCGATCTTGGCCTTCAGATTGCCGAAGCCAACGACGAACTCGACCGCGTTCGCCGTGACGATTCCGAGGCCGCCGGCAAGCTCGCCGATGCCAAGGTCCGCCTGGCCCAGACGAGCGAGCGCCTTCGTTCTCTGAAGGGCCGCGTGCCCGATCTGGAGCATCGCCTGGAGGGCATCGACCGCCGTATCCGCGGAACACGCCAGGCCTCGCGCTCACTCGAGCTGCTGCGCCTGCGCGTCGATCCCATGCACGAGCGCTATTCGGCCCTGCTGGAGCGCGCGTCGGATTGGGCAGCGCGTCTGCGTGACCAGGCCTCTCTGGAGGAGGCGGACTCCGCTTCGCTCAAGAAGACCATCGAGGATGCCAAGGCAGAGGTTGCCCGCGCTAAGGAGAAGGTCGATACCGCCACCGCCACGCAAAACGAGTTTAAGGTCGCGCGTGGCAAGCTCGAGGTGCAGGTAGAGGCCGCCATTAAGGCCATTACCGCCGATGGCAACACGGTACTCGAGGAAGCGCTCATGCTTCCCGCGCCCACGGACCGCGATGCCGCCGAGCGCGAGCTCAACCAGCTTGTGCGCCAGATCAACAACCTTGGTCCCGTGAACCAAGTTGCCATGGAGGAGTACGAGCAGCTCAAGCGCCGCGCCGATTACATCGAGGAGCAGCTGGTCGATCTGGAGAGCGCGCGTAAGGCGCTCACCAAGATCACGGTGGCTATTGATCGCAAGATGCGCAAGGCGTTCCTTGTGACGTTTGAGAAGGTCGACGCGAACTTCCGCGAGATCTTCGCTATGCTGTTCCCGGGTGGCCAGGCTCATCTGGAGATGACCGATCCTGAGCATCCGGCCGAGACGGGTATCGAGGTCGTGGCGCAGCCGCGCGGCAAGCGCATCACCAAGATGATGCTCATGTCGGGCGGCGAGAAGAGTCTGACGGCACTCGCCCTGCTCTTTGCCGTGTACCGCACGCGCACGGTGCCGTTCTATGTGCTGGACGAGGTCGAGGCGGCACTTGACGACGCCAACCTGTCCAAGCTCATCGGCGCGCTCGACGTGTTGCGTTCCGATACGCAGCTCTTGGTCATTTCGCATCAGCGCCGTACTATGGAGGACGCTGACGTTCTCTATGGCGTCTCGATGCAAGCCGACGGCGTCAGCCGCGTCGTCTCGCAAAAACTCGATCGCGAAACCGGAAAGGTCGTGAATGCATAATGGGATTCTTTGACGCTCTCTCGCGCGGACTTGAGCGCAGCCGCGAGGCCCTCAACGAGGTCTTCTACTTTGGCGGCGAGGTCGACGAGGATTTTTGGGAGGACCTTGAGGACACCCTCGTTATGGGTGACATGGGTGCCGAGGTCGCCATTCAGGTCTCCGATGACCTGCGCGAGACAGCCGCCAAGAAGAACCTCAAGACCGCTCCGCAGCTTCGCCGCGCTCTGGCCGAGCAGCTTGAGCAGCACTTTGTGCCCATCGAGCGCGATCCGTTCTCCGATACGCCGAGCTGCGTGCTGTTTGTGGGCATCAACGGTGCCGGCAAGACCACGACGGTCGGCAAGATTGCGAGCGCCATGGCTTCCCGCGGCAAGAATGTCGTGATCGGTTCGGCCGATACCTTCCGCGCCGCCGCCATCGAGCAGCTCGATGTGTGGGGCCAGCGCGCCGGTGTTCCCGTCATCAAGCGCGACCGCGGCTCCGACCCGGCGAGCGTTTGTTACGACGTGCTCGACGAGGCCGACAGGCGCGGCAGCGACCTGGTGCTCATCGATACCGCCGGCCGTCTGCACACGAGCCCCGAGCTCATGCGCGAGCTCGCCAAGGTGGTCAATGTGACCCGTAAGCGCGCCGCCAATATGGCCGCCGGTCCCATGCCGGTCTCGGTCGTGCTTGTGATCGATGCCGCCACTGGTCAGAACGGTCTGAACCAGGCGCTCGAGTTTAACGAGGCGCTGGGCCTGGACGGTATTATCATGACTAAGCTGGACGGCACGGCTAAGGGCGGTATAGCCATGGCCGTGGCCGAGAAGCTCAAGCTCCCGATCCTTCGCATCGGCGTGGGCGAGCAGGTCGATGATCTGCAGGAGTTTAACGCCAAAGATTTCTGCCGCGCCCTGGTGGGCGAGTCCAATTAAGGAGTGACTAGTGTTTGATTCCCTGAGCGATCGCCTCAACGACACATTTGACCGCCTGCGTGGCAAGGGTAAGCTGACCGAGGCCGACATCACCTCGGCCATGCGCGATATTCGCATGGCGCTGCTCGAAGCCGACGTCAACTTTAAGGTTGTCAAGGAGTTCGTCGCCAAGACCAAGGAGCGCTGTATGACCGCCGAGGTCATGGAGTCGCTGTCGCCGGCGCAAAACGTCGTCAAGATCGTGCTCGACGAGCTCACCGAGATGCTCGGCTCCACCGAGAGCAAGCTCGTTTTTAGTAACCGCATTCCTAATGTCATCATGCTCGTGGGCCTGCAGGGCTCCGGTAAGACCACGGCTGCCGTAAAGCTTGCCTACCTGCTCAAGAAGCAGGGCCGCTCGCCGCTGCTCGCCGCGTGCGACGTCTACCGTCCCGCTGCTGCCGACCAGCTTGCCACGCTCGGCGGCGAGATCGGCGTGCCGGTCTTCCGCGGTGACGGCGAGCACCCGGTCGACATCGCCAAGGGCGCCATCCAGGAGGCCGTCGACCACCTGCGTGACGTGGTCATCGTCGATACCGCCGGACGTCTTCAGATCGACGAGCAGATGATGCAGGAGGCCGTCGACATCAAGAAGGCCGTCAAGCCCGACCAGGTGCTGATGGTCGTCGACGCCATGACCGGCCAGGATATCGTCAACGTGGTCTCGACGTTTGCCGAGCGCACCGACTTTGATGGTGTGATTATCTCCAAGCTCGACGGTGACGCCCGTGGCGGTGGCGCGCTTTCGGTGCGTCAGGTGACCGGCAAGCCCATCAAGTTTGTGAGCATGGGCGAGAAACCCGATTCGCTTGAGCCGTTCTATCCCGATCGCATGGCCAAGCGAATCTTGGGCATGGGCGACGTTGTCGGCATCATCGAGAAGGCCCAGGAGGCCGCCGATGCCGAACAGCTCGAGGCTGCCGAGCGCATGCTGCGCGAGGGCTTTACCATGAACGACATGCTCGACCAGATGAAAGCCGTCAAAAAGATGGGCGGCATGAAGGGTATCCTGGGCATGCTCCCCGGTGGCCAGCGCGCGCTCAACCAGATGGGCGGTAACCTGGACGAGGGCATCTTCGACAAGAACGAGGCCATCATCATGTCGATGACCAAGGAGGAGCGTCTGCGTCCCTCCATCATCAACGGCCAGCGTCGCGCGCGTATCGCCAAGGGCGCCGGTGTGACCCCCACCGAGGTCAATAGCCTTATGAAGCAGTGGGGCGAGATGAACAAGATGATGGGCCGCATGCGCACGATGGCCAATCAGGCACAGGCCGGCGGCAAGAAGGGCAAAAAGGGCAAGAAGGGCAAGAAGATGCGCATGCCCAATATTCCCGGTCTGGATGCCATGGGCTTGGGCGGCATGGGCGGCCTGGGAACGGGTGGTCCTAAGTCCGATATGGACCTGCTGCGCCAGATGGAAGCGCAGATGCGCAATAAGAAATAGGGCTGTAATTCCAGCTTGATATGGCAAAGGCCACTCGGAAGCTACCGGGTGGCCTCTGTTGTTGGCTTTGATAGTTGGGCTGCGTTCAGCGTCGCGCCCCGAGCTCGCGGTGCCGTGCCGTTAGTGGCAGCCGCAGCCCTCGTGGCCCTCGTGCTCGTGATGGCCGTGGCAGCTGCAGGACTCGCCATGTTCGTGGGCGTGGCCATGGCCGTGGCAGCCGCACGTGGCCTCGCCGTTCTGTGCGAGCGTTCCGGCGATAAGGGCCTCGACACAAGCGTCGCAGCTGCCCTGAGCTCCTGCGTACACCGTGATGCCGGCTTGGGCAAGCGCGTTGATGGCGCCACCGCCGATGCCGCCGCAGATGAGCGTGTCCACGCCACCGTTGGCGAGCAGGCCCGCAAGGGCACCGTGGCCGGTGCCGTCGGTGCCCACGACCTGCTCGTTGAGTACCTTGCCATCCTGAATGTCGTAGATCTTGAACTGCTCGCTGCGGCCAAAGTGCATAAAGATGTTGCCGTTGTCGTACGTGGTTGCCACCCTCATGGTGTCGACCTCCTTTGCTGGCCATGCGGCCGTCGTTGCGGTGATGGGGGAGTACGCGATATTGCCGCCCTCGATGACGAGCGCCCGCCCGTTGACCAGAGCGTTTGCCACCTTGCGATGTGCGCGGCTGCAGATGGCCGCCACGGTGGCGCGGGCGATGCCCATTTGCTGGGCGACGGCCTCCTGATTGAGGCCTTCCAGGTCGCACAGGCGCAGTACTTCGAGCTCATCGACCGTCATCTCGATGGCGTCTCCGCTGGCAAGGCCGTCGGGGGTAAAGCCGCGATATTCGGGGATGATCCCAACACGGCGTAATTTTTCGCGTCTTCCTGCCATACGTGCTCCAAATCTGACATATGTCAACAATAGAATAGCGAACGTGCGGATTTGTGCAAGGAATTTCTGGCATATGTCAGAAAATGAGGGCTTATGTTTGGGCTGTGGGGCCGCGTGCGCCTGGGCTACAATAAAAATTGCTTATAGGCGACTGACAGGAGGGTCAATGAGCAAGGCTGATCAACAGTTTGTAACCATGTGCCGCGATATTCTGGACCATGGCACCACCACCGAGGGCCAAAAGGTCCGTCCGGTGTGGGAGGATGGCACCCCTGCCTATACCATTAAAAACTTTGGCGTTACGGCGCGCTACGACCTGCGCGAGGAGTTTCCCGCGCTTACCTTGCGTCGTACGGCCCTCAAATCTGCCATGGATGAGATCCTATGGATCTATCAAAAGAAGTCCAATAACGTGCATGACCTCAACAGCCATATTTGGGACGAGTGGGCCGACGAGACCGGCTCCATCGGCAAGGCCTACGGGTATCAGATTGGCCAGAAGAGCCATTATACCGAGGGCGACTTTGACCAGATGGACCGTGTGTTGTACGACCTTGAGCATACGCCGTACAGTCGCCGCATCATGACCAACACGTACGTGTTTAGCGACCTTTCCGAGATGCACTTGTATCCGTGCGCCTACAGCGTGACGTATAACGTGACACAGCGACCGCAGGATGACAAACCGACGCTCAACATGATTCTCAACCAGCGCAGCCAGGACATTTTGGCCGCGAATAACTGGAACGTGTGCCAGTACGCCATCTTGCTGATGATGGTCGCGCAGTCGGTCGATATGATTCCCGGCGAGCTGCTGCATGTGATTGCCGATGCCCACATTTACGACCGCCATGTCGACATCGTCCGCGAACTTATCGAGCGTCCGCAGTTTGCGGCGCCCAAGGTAACGCTTAACCCTGATGTGCACGATTTCTACGCGTTTACGACCGACGACCTGATCGTCGAGGGCTACGAGCACGGCCCGCAGGTCAAGAGCATCCCCATTGCGGTATAGGTGGCAGGTATGACGTGTAAGCTTTCTGCCATCGTCGCCGTGTGTGACGACTGGGGCATTGGCTGCGAGGGCGATATGGTCGTGTCCAATCGCGCCGACATGCGCCATTTTGTGGCGTGTACCAAGGGCTGTCCGGTCATCATGGGACGCAAGACGCTGCTGAGTTTTCCCGGTGGACGTCCGCTCAAGAATCGTCGCAATATCGTGCTCACGCGCGACGAGGATTTTACGCCCGAGGGAGTCGACGTGGTGCATAGTATCGGCGAGGCGCTCGCCGCGGTTGCCGATGAGCCCGTTGCCTGGGTGATCGGCGGCGGCGATGTCTATCGGCAGTTTTTGCCGTACTGCGTGGAGGCCGAGGTCACGCATAACCACTGCGTCCATCCCGTGGACACGTACTTTCCCGACTTGGACGCCGATCCCGCGTGGGAAGTTGCGCGGCGCGAAGGGGTTGCCACGATTGCCGCGGGCGAGGGTGACGAAGGCCTCGATTATGAGTTCGTGACGTATCGTCGCGTTAGTGCTTAAATCACCTTTTGCCACGGTATTATCGGGTTGGAATGATTGAGGGGCGACGCCTGGCGTCGCCTCGTTGTATATAGATGCTGCTATTGGAAGGGTTCGGGCTGCTATGACTGATGCCGTTGAGGTGCTGCGAATCGATTCGCTCGAGGACGAGCGGCTCGATGCCTACGTGCGACTGACCGAGCGCGAGCTGCGCTGCGTGCTGGAGCCGCAAAAGGGCATCTTTATCGCCGAGAGCGCTAAGGTTATCGAGCGCGCGGTTCGCGCCGGATACGGGCCGGTGAGTTTTCTGTTGGGTGAGCGCTGGCTCGACCAGATGATGCCGCTGTTTGAGCGCCTGGTTGTGCGCGAGGGCGCGGGTCCGGTTCCTGTGTTCGTTGCCTCCATGGAGCTCATGGAGCAGCTGACGGGCTTCAATGTGACGCGCGGTGCGCTCGCGGCATTTCGTCGCCCGCGACAGATTCCGGTTGATGAGTTCTTGGGCGGCGTCGTCGAGGCGGCGGGGGAGCGCCCGGTGCGCGTGTGCGTGCTCGAGGGCATTGTCGACCATACCAATGTGGGCGCAATATTCCGCTCGGCGGCCGCGCTCAACGTCGACGGCATTTTGGTCAGTCCTACGTGTTGTGATCCGCTGTATCGTCGTTCGGCCCGCGTGAGCATGGGCACGGTGTTCCAGGTGCCCTGGACACGCATTGGCAGCGAAGCGCGCGTATGGCCGCATGATGGGCTGGCGGCGCTACACGATGCCGGCTTTTCGTGTGCCGCTATGGCGTTGACGGATGATTCGGTGTCGCTGGACGATCCCGCGCTCCAGGAGATTGACCGCCTGGCAATCTTTATGGGCACCGAGGGTGCTGGCTTGGGCGCCAAGACCATTGCAGGCTGCGACCGCGCCGTGCGTATTCCGATGGCGCATGGGGTCGATTCACTCAACGTGGCCGCGGCAAGCGCTGTTGCCTTTTGGCAGCTGTGCCCGCATGTGAGCAACGAGTACCACTACCAGCCGGGGCTGTATCACTAGGCAGATAGTTAGCACCGGGCTCTGGTTCGGGGCGTTTCGGCCGACGTCGGTCGGTGCTAAGCTGGTATTGGCTTTGGTCTTAAATTGCCGTTTTGTTGTTTGACGTACGCTGGTGGGGAGGGCGTGTGGCTAAGAAATCTACGGCTATCGATGTAACGCAGGGTGTCATTTGGCAACAGCTGCTGTCGCTGTGCGTCCCTATCTTCTTTAGCTCGTTTTTTCAGCAGGCTTACACGCTTATTGGTACGTATATCGTCGGCCAGTTTGGCGGCAAGCTCGCGCTGGGTGGCATTCAAGCCACGATGGTGCTCACCGAGCTCTGCATTGGCTTTTGCGTTGGCGTTGGCGCTGGCTGCGCGGTCATTACCGGTCAGTTTTTTGGTCAGCACGATGATGAGCGATTGAGTCGTTCGGTCCATACGGCCATGACGCTCGCGCTGGTGGGCGGTATCGTTTTCTCGATTCTTGGCATAGTGTTCGTTGAGCCCATGCTGGTACTTATGAACACGCCGCATGAACTATTGGCCGAGGGCGTGGCCTATGCTCGTTGCTATTTTGCCGCCATGGTTGCGGCGCTGCTGCTCAATATGGGAACGGCGCTGCTGCGCGCCGTGGGCGACACACGCGGTCCTGCTGTGATCATTGCTTCCGGCTGCCTTGTTAATGCGGTGCTTGATGTCATCTTCGTTGCCGTGCTTCATATGGAGGCTCTGGGCTGCGGCATCGCGGTGGCGCTGACCATTTGCTCCAACGCCACGATGATCGTGATTCGTATGATGCACGCTCCGGGTGCGTGGCGGCTTTCACTGTCCAAACTCTGCATTGATCCTGGCATTTGTAAGAGCATGATCTCGTGTGGTCTGCCGCTTGGCTTTCAGTCTGCTGCGTATTCGATTTCCAACGTTTTGATTCAGGTGTCGGTCAACT
>URKH01000075.1 GCA_900548255.1 uncultured Collinsella sp.
CGCTTGAACGAGAGCTGGGAAGGTCGTTTAACCGTGGGTTTACCGATGCGTACCTGCGAGGGCGTTCGGGCGCCGAGCTTATGAGCTTTGAGCGTGCAATCAACCAGGGCGTGCGCGTGGGGCGCTTGGTCGCTGTGGGCCACGAAGAGGTGGCCGTTGAGCTCGACGCCGCCGTGGCGGCGGGTGACACGCTCGAGATTCGGTTCTATCCGGGTGTCGACGCGCGTCCCGATGCGCCCAAGCGCTGGCCGCAGGTGCCCTGCCCGGTGAGTGCCGCGGCGGGGGAACGCGTTGTCGTGCATTGCAAGCGTAAGGTGGACACGGGCTGCGAGGTGTACCTGATCCGCAGCGCCGGCGTGTTGGATCAGACGGCGGCGGTGTTGGAGCGCATGCGGGCCGAGGCAGATGCGATTGCGCCCGTTGCGCGTGCCGTTGAGGTACTACCCTTTGAGGACGTTGCGGTGGATGGCGGTGCGTCGACGGAGTTGGTGGAGTGCGCGGTTCCCGCTCGCATGGTTTTTGCTTGGCAGCTGATGGATGCCGACCCGCGCGGAGAACTCGATTTGTCCGACGCCGTTGTGGTGCTCGACGAAGTGTGCCGCACGGGTGACGCTGACCGGACCCGCTCGCTGATGCAGCGTGCCGGGCGCGTCGTCTGCCGCAACCTGGGACAGGTGGTGATCGCTCGCGAGCTGGGCGTGACGTTTGACGTGGCGGCGCCGGTGTTCTGTGCGAACCGGACTACGCTTGCCTGGCTACGTGGGCTCGGCGCGGGTCGGGTGTACTTGCCGGCCGAGTTGCTCGGCAATGATGCGGAGCGTATTGCCGAACTGACGGCCGAACCTGGTGTTCTGGGTCCCGTCGATGCCGACCACACCGAGCTCATGGTGTGCGAGCACTGCCTGCTGACCGCCGAGGGGGCTTGCGCCACCGATGCGGCGCAAGCCGGGGCATGTTGTCACGATTGCATGCGTCGTCGGCAGGCGCGCTATCTGGTTGAGCGGGATGGCACGCGTTTGCCAGTTGCCATCGATGCACGCGGCAGGACGAGGATTTTCCTGTCATAGGTGCCGCGTCGCGCCGTTTTGGTTATCATAAGTGAGTTTATGAACTTCCAGCACCGCCGTATCCGGTGAGGGTGCTATAGCAAAAGGAGGATACCCAATGCTGTCTGTTGACGAGCAAATGCGTATCATCACCTCGGGCGCTGCGAAGATCGTCCCCGAGGCCGACCTTCGCAAGAAGCTTGAGAAGGGCGAGCCCCTCAACATCAAGCTTGGCGTCGACCCCACCAGCCCCGATCTGCACCTGGGCCATGCCGTGCCGCTGCGCAAGATGCGCCAGTTCCAGGACCTGGGCCACAACGTTACCCTTATCATCGGCAACGGCACCGCGCTGATCGGCGACCCCTCGGGCAAGAACTCCACGCGTCCGCAGCTTTCGCAGGAGCAGATCGAGGCCAACGCCGAGACCTATGTGAGCCAGGCCATGAAGATCCTGGACCCCGAGAAGACCACCATCGTGCACAACGGCGATTGGATCCTTTCGATGGATCTGGCCGGCCTGCTGCAGGTGTGCTCCAAGTTTACCGTCGCCCGCATCCTTGAGCGCGACGACTTTACCAAGCGTTACCAGTCCCAGACGCCGATCGCCCTGCACGAGTTTCTGTACCCCGTGATGCAGGCTTTCGACTCCGTTCAGATTAAGGCCGACGTGGAGATGGGTGGCACCGATCAGCTCTTCAACCTGCTCGCTGGCCGCGAGCTCATGGAGAAGATGGGCATGGAGCCGCAGATCGCGCTTACCATGCCGCTGCTCGAGGGCACCGACGGCGTGCGTAAGATGTCCAAGTCCTATGGCAACTACATCGGCCTGACCGACGCTCCCAAGGATATGTTCGGCAAGACTATGTCCATCCCCGACGAGATGATTGGCAAGTACTATCGTCTGGCCAGCTCGCTCACCCCGGCCGAGGTCGACAAGATCGACGCCGCCCTGGCCGATGGCTCTGCCGACCCCTACGAGCTCAAGCGCGCTCTGGGCCGCGACCTGTGCGACACCTACCACGGCGCCGGTGCCGGCGACGAGGCTCAGGCCGAGTTCGACCGCGTGTTCAAGGAGGGGCAGCTTGCCGACTTCCCCGAGAAGCACGTTGAGCTGATCGTCAACGACGAGGGCCAGATCTACCTCGCTGGCCTGCTCAAGGACCTGGGCCTTTCGGCCAGCGCCGGCCAGGCCCGCCGCGATATTGACGGCGGCGGCGTCAAGATCAACGGCGAGGCCGTGGCTCCCAAGAGCTACAACATCGACCCCAGCGCCCTCAAGCTGGGTGACACCCTCTCTGTAGGCAAGCGCAAAGGATTTAAGTTGGTCTAACGAGTAAGTTAACCTCACAGAATGAGAGTGGATAATCTTCCGTTTTTGGCCTGTTTGTGGGCTCAAAGTGGGAGATTATCCACTCTCGTCATTTGCAGGGGGTGTATTGCTGTCCCATCGTTTGGGCATACAATGGCTATTGGTTTGCTGCGGTGAAGGTCTGTCCGCCCTGCAGCTTTTTTCTACGGTTAAAGGAGTATGTATGTCCGTTGAGGTCATGAGGTCTGTGATCGACGCTGCCGAGGGTCGCGTGCCCGTCGACACGCTGTTTACCAATGCGCAGATTGTCGACGTATATGGCCAGCGCGTGGCACCCGGCAGCGTTGCCGTCAAGGATGGCGTAATCGTCGGCGTGCTCTACGACGGTCGCGACGATGCCGCCGGCACCTACGAGGCGACCGAGGTTATCGACTGCCAGGGCCGCTATCTTGCTCCCGGCTTTATTGACGGGCACCTGCATATCGAGTCTTCGAACATCCGTCCCGCCGAGTATGCTCGCATGGCCGCGACGCGCGGTACTACCACCGCCATTGCCGACAGCCACGAGATTGCCAATGTTGCCGGTCTCGATGGTTTGCGCTTTATGATCGAGGATGGTCGCCGCGCACCCATCTCCATCAAGTACATGATGCCTTCGTGCGTGCCCGCGCTGCCCGATGAGCAGGCCGGTGCCGTTATTTCGGCCGCCGATATGCAGGCGTTTTTTGCCGAGCATCCGGGTGATGTCTTTGGCCTGGGCGAGATGATGAACCTGCCGGGCGTCTTTATGGCAGATCCCGAGACCTGTGCTCGTATCGACGCTGCCAACCAGACGCCGTCCAAGCAGGTCGACGGTCACGCCCCGCTCGTTGCCGGCAAGGATCTCAACGCCTATGCCGCGGCAGGCATCATTGCCGACCACGAGTCGACGATTCCCGAGGAGGCGCTCGACAAGCTGTCCCGCGGCATGTATGTGATGCTGCGTGAGGGCACGTGCAGCCACGACCTGGCTAATTTGTCCCCGATGCTGCTGGAGAACCCTGTCCGCGCCCGCCGCTGCTGCTTTGCGACCGACGACCGCGCTCCCTCCGATGCTCTTTCGACCGGCATGATCGACAATGCCTGCCGCGTGGCCATCGAGGCCGGCATCGACCCGGTGGTCGCTATCTCCATGGCGTCCCTTTCCACGGCTGAGGCATTTGGCCTGGACCACGGCTGTCGTGACCCGCATGAGCTCCGCGGCGCGATCGCCCCGGGCAAGCGCGCCGACCTGCTGGTGCTCAACGACCTGACGTTTGTCGCGGCTCCGCATCTCGTGTATGCCGCCGGTGCGCTCGTGGCACAGGACGGCGCCTTTGTGGGCGAGATTGCACCCGAGATGGCCGAGGTTGCGGCCCTTGCCGATGAGCTGCGCGCCTCCGTTAAACTGCCGAAGCTTTCGCTTGACGTGTTCGATTATGCCTTTAAGCCGGGCGAGGCGGTTATTGATGTGATCCCGGGCATGGCTATCACGGGCATGGTTCGTCCCGAGACTGACGAGGGCCTGCGCCGCATTATGCTGATCGAACGTCACGGCCGCGGCGTGTCGCTGCAAGCCGAGGGCGCCGACGGTGATGGTCCTGCGGGCCTGGGTCTTGTTGGCAAGCACATCGGTCGCGGCTGGCTGCGCGGCTTTACCATCACGGGCGGCGCTATCGCCTCGACGATCGGCCACGACTCGCATAACGTGTGCGTGGTGGGCGACAACGCGACCGATATGATGGCTGCCGTCGAGGCTGTTGGCCAGGGCGGCCACGTGCTGGTGCGCAACGGCGAGGTCGTGGCGCGCATTCCTCTGGCGCTCGGCGGCCTGATGAGCGAGGGCACGGCCGAGGATGTCGCCGCGCAGCACGACGACTTTATGGTCAAGGCGCGCGCCATGGGTATTGAGCCGCCGCTCGACCCCATCATGGGCATCATCTTCCTGCCCCTGCCGGTCATCCCGACGCTCCGCATCCGCCCCGAGGGCATGTTCGACGTTACAACCTTCACCTACGCCGACTAGTCATTGGGGACGCTCTTAAACGACTAGTCGTCGGGGACACTCTTTGGCATGTCGCCTGACGCCGCGACCGTGAGACCTCTGGCACGCGTGAGCTATTTGCCGGGTCTATGTAACGTTTATGACTGCGGCGTCTTATATTTGAGCTCCCTTTGGGTACGTTGGAATCGGATACACGTTCGATTCCAACAAGCCCGAAGGGAGCTTTTCTATGTTTAAACTGATTGCATCCGATATGGACGGCACGCTGCTTGACGAAAACGGCCAGGTGCCTCCCGAGACCTACGAACTAATTTTGGCGCTACGCGAGCGTGGCGTGCATTTTGCCGCATCGTCAGGCCGCCGCTACGATCGCCTGTGCGAGTTCTTTGCGCCCGTTCGCGACAAGATGGACTTTGTCGCAGCTAACGGTGCCCAGGTCTACGCCGACGGCAAAATGGTAGACCGCGAGGTGTATTCGCACCTGGCGATTCGAAAACTCGCCCAGGCCGTCAGGACGTTTCCCAATTTGCATCTTGCGCTCTTTGACCGAGCCAAGTCCTTCCTGCTCGATGATGAGAGCAAGTTCGTGCGCGAGGTCGATAAGGACCTTCCCAATGCCGAGCGCATTTGGGAGCTGCCCGATCCCAGCGTAAATATCATCAAAGCGAGTATCTTTTGCGATGACGGTGCTGTTATGGACAGCGCTTACGTACTACAGCGCGAACTCGGTCAGCTCTTTACTTTTGCGCCTTCGGGCAACGCGTGGATCGACGCCATGCAGCCCGGCGCATCGAAGGCTTCGGGTATTGCGCAGCTCGCGGAGCATTATGACATTGGGCGCGATGAGGTTATGGCGTTTGGCGACTCGATGAACGACTACGAGATTATTCGCTTTGTCGGCACGGGTTGCGCGATGGAAAACGCGCGCCCCGCGCTCAAAGCGGTTGCCGATCGCGTCGTAGGCTGCAACCGCGACCACGCCGTTCAGCGTGAGCTCCGTCGCGTGCTGGAGAGTCTCGCTTAATCCGGCAGATGGGGACGTTCCTTTTCTGCCGGCAGTGGGGGACAGTCCTTGCAGCTTTTTGCGAAGAGTGTCCCCGACGACCAGTCATTCAAGGACTAGTCATTTAAGAACGTCCCCAATGACTAGGCGAGGGCGGCCATGATGGTGCGGGCGACGCCGTCGTGGTCGTTGTCGTATTCGGTGATGGCGTCGGCGGCCTCGCGGTCTTCGGGTTCGCCGTTGATCATGGCCATGCCGTGGCCCGCTGCCTGCAGCATGGGGATGTCGTTGATGTTGTCGCCGAACGCCCAGGCGTCGGCGAGACGCTCGCCCAGGTGCTCGCATAGCCACGTGAGGGCTGTTCCCTTGGTGGCGCCCTCGCCCATGACCTCGATATTCATGGCGTACGAACGCGTGACCTCAATGCCTCCGAGCGTGTCGAGCTCAGCCGAGATGGCGTCGCGATCGGCCGGGTCGTGCCAGTACATGGCGATGCGCTCGAGCACCTCGACTTCGTCGATTTTGCTGTCGATATCCATGTCGATCGGCGTTCGCGTGCGCTTGAGCGAAGCCGCGATGTGAGGATCGCCGCCACAGAATTCGTCCAGGCGCGTGTAGAGCGGGCGGGGGAGGAAGCACTGCCCGTCCGCGAAGATATCGAAGGTCACATCGTGGCCGGCGGCAATGCTATGGACGCGGTGGGCGATGGCGCGGTCGAGCGGTCGGCTCAAAATGCGCGTAGCACGTGAGACATCGGTAGGCGTACCGTCGTCGAGCTGCCAGACGCTGGCACCGTTGGCGCAGACCGCGTAGTGCACGGCAGGATGGGCGAGGATGGGCTCAAAGACGCCCGACAGCGGGCGCCCCGTGCAGGGCACAAACTCAATACCGCGGCGTGCGAGCTCGTCGAGCATCGCCCAGGTGGCGTCGCTCATCTGCTTATCGCTCGTCAGCAGCGTTCCATCCATGTCGGAAAACACAATCATTCGATGCAGCCCTTTCTACTGGCATAAAAAGCGTGGCCGAGGGCGGTGATGCCCTGGCCACGCTCGGGTTCTATAACGGTCCGCGTCCTAGCGGTCGGCGAGCGGCTTGTACTTCAGCGGCTCGATCACCGGACGGTATGCCGGGCGGATGATGCGATGCGCGCAGAAGAGCTCTTCCATGCGGTGCGCCGACCAGCCGGCCATGCGGGCGACGGCGAATAGCGGCGTAAAGAGCGTCTCGGGCACGCCGAGCATCTTGTAGATAAAGCCTGTGTACAGGTCGATGTTGGCGCAGATGGGCTTGGTCATGCCGTGGTCGCGCATCACCTGCGGTGCCAGGCGCTCGATGCGCTCGATGAGTGCGAACTCATCGCCCAGGTCCTTCTTGGCGGCAAGCGTGCGCGCGTAACGGCGGCACACCTCGGCACGTGGGTCGCTCAGCGTGTAGACGGCGTGGCCCATACCGTAGATGAGACCCGTGCCGTCGAAGGCCTGTTTGTCGAGGATCTTGCCCAGGTAGGCCGCGACCTCGTCCTCGTCCTCCCAGTTGGAAACATGCGCGCGGATGTCCTCGTGCATAGACACGACCTTGGCATTGGCACCGCCGTGGCGCGGGCCCTTGAGCGAGCCGATAGCCGCGGCGTAGGCGGAATACGGGTCGGTGGCCGAAGACGACAGCACGCGGCAAGCGAAGGTGGAGTTGTTGCCGCCGCCGTGCTCGGCATGCAGCATGAGCATAACGTCGAGCAGCATCGCCTCATCGTGGGTGAACGCCATGCCGCCGCGCAGGACCTGTAGGATGGTCTCGGCGGTGGAGAGACCGGGCGTGGGGTGCGGCACGTGCACCTCGGAGCCGCGAAGCTTGGCGATCGAGGCCATGTGTGCGAAGGCGGCGATGCGCGGGAGACGTGCGAGCATGGAAATGGCGACGTCGATTTCGTGCTCGGGCGTGATCACGTCTGGTTCGGCATCGAAGGCGTAGAGCAGCAGCACGGCGCGCTGGAGCACGTTCATGATGCTCGACGACACCGTGGTCATAGGGAACTCTTTGACGTATTCGTCGCTCAGATGCCTAAAGGCGCCCAAGCGCTCGCAAAAACCGTCGAGCTCCTCTTTGTTGGGCAGCGAGCCCGTGATAAGCAGATAGGCGACTTCTTCGTAGCCATAGCGATTCTCGGCCTGGGCATTGTTGACCAAATCCTCGATGCTGTAGCCGCGAAGCGTGAGCTTGCCCTGATCGGGCACGACCTTTCCGTCGACCTTGTTGTAGCCGTGCACATCCGAGATACGAGTGAGGCCCGCGACCACGCCCGAGCCGTCGGCATTGCGCAGGCCGCGCTTGACATTGTGCTCGACAAACAGGCCCTCGTCATAAGGGTCGGTCGGCAGGCCGTGGTAGAGGTTTTCGCTCTCAGGCGAAATCTGGCGGCTTGCTTCGTAATCCAGAACCAGGCGGCTCAAGTGGTCATCGAAGCGGTAATAGATTTTCTTGGCGTCGTAGGCCATGCGCGCTCCTCTCCGGGCCGCATCGGGGTGACTTGCATGGGCATGCGCGCGTCAGGCTATCCCCAGCGGCTTGTTCGCTACAGGCGGTACATAAAGTTAAAGACGTCCTCGCGCTGGATAGACACATTGACGCCCGAAAGCTCGCCGGCCTCGGCCAGGGCCTTCTGCAGCTCGGCAAAGTCGAGCTTGGACTCGGCGGTGTCGGCCAGCATGGTCATGGTGAAGATGTCCTCGATAATGGACTGCGTAATGTCGCGGATGTCGACGTTGGCCTCGCCCAGAACGCGGGTGACGCCGGCGACGATGCCGGGGCGGTTCTTGCCAAGGACGGTGATGACGATGCGGGAGGACGAGATCTCGGCCATGGGAAACCCTTTCGCGTGGTTGCGGCGCGCGCGGGGCGCTCCGCTACGGTACAGTGTTCATCATTATACCTGTCTGGCGCCAAAAGGGGTGCGCTTACAGCGGCGTTACACGTCTGCAACATGAGCGTGAGGGGGCAGGCCGCATGGGGAAGAGCCGTCTGGCGCGCGTCCAGCTCGTGTTGGGTTGATTTCCGAACTCAGCCGAACACATCGAGCGGATAGGCCGTTCCCGCAGTCAGCCGAACGCCTCCGACCGCTGATTCCAAACTGAAAACGGGGGGCATCCCCCACTATTCGGTGGGGGATACCGCTCCGCGGCGCATGCCGCGGGCGGCGCCCCTATCGGACCACCGTGACCTCAGTTGGGATGGGCCCAGCACCGCGGCGTACTCGGTGGGGTAGAGCCGACTGATCGTCTTCACGTCGCGTATGACGATATTTCGGTCGTCCGGCTCGGTGACGCCGTAGCCGAACGCCTGGAGCGTCTCGATGGACTCCTGGATTCTCTGCTGGAACATGGGTCCCGGATCGACCCTCGGCCCGAGGTACCCGCGCCAGAGGCACGGCGAGACACGCAGCATGTTATGGATTTTGGAGATTGGCTCGATGTCGGCGTAGACGTTGAGCGTCGCCATGGCGTCCTTGTGCCCGAGGATCGATTGGAGCGCCTTGATATCGCCGCCCTGGCGGATCCACTGCGTGGCGAACGTGTGGCGCAGGCCGTGGAACGTGATCAGCTCGTCGTTGGTGCCCATGAGGCCGTTGGTCTCCGAGAACGTCTTGAACGCCCTGCGGATATAGCTCGCCGTCGCGAAGGCCGCGCCCGGCTCCGACAGGA
>URKH01000076.1 GCA_900548255.1 uncultured Collinsella sp.
CAGTAAGCCAATGCGACAAAGGGATTGTTCCTTTGTCGCATCGGCTTACTAGAAAAGTAAATACTGTTTCAAGCGAGTATCCCTCCCGCCCGCCTCTCACACATATCGTTCCACGCGCAGTTTCGCAGCGAGCGAAGCGAAGCGAGAATGTTTGAGCATGGAATGATATGTGTGAGAGGCGGGCGGGAGGGATACGAGCGCCCCGTGAGAATGTTTGAGCACGGGATGATATATAGGTGCCCGCGGACGAGCGGACATAAACGACTAAGCTACGCCGCTGGAGCCGAAGCCTCCTTTGCCTCGGTCGGTTTCGTCTAGTTCTTCTACCTCTATGAGGTTGACCGTGGGGACTTCTTGGATGACGAGTTGGGCTATACGGTCGCCTTTGTTGATTTGGATGCTGTTCGTGGGGTCTAGGTTAATGAGGATGACCTTGAGTTCTCCTCGGTAGTGGGCGTCGATGAGGCCCGGCGTGTTGACTATAGACAGGCCCTGCTTGATGGCGAGACCACTACGGGGCTGGACGAAGCCGGCGTAGCCGTCGGGCAGGGCGATGGCCAGCCCAGTAGAGACCAGACGGCGTTCGAAGGGCTTCAGGACGCAGTCCTCGTTGGAGCGCAAATCCAAGCCGGCATCGGTGGGATGGGCGTATTTGGGAAGCTCGACGGTGGGATCGAGACGCTTTATGTTGACGGTAATGTTGGGCATGGAATCACCTTAGCTTGTCGAGCTCTTGCAGAAACTCATCGACGTCTTTGAAATCGCGGTAGACCGAGGCAAAGCGGATGTACGCCACCTTGTCAATCTTGGCCAAGCGCTTGAGCACCATGTCACCCAACTCATGGGACGTAACGGCCGTCAGTGTGCGAGAGCGCAGCTCGACCTCGATGTCATCGATAATCTCATTGAGCTTCTTAGTGTCGATATCGCGCTTGATGGTGGCGCGCATCAAGCCGACGAGCAGCTTATTGCGATCGAACCGCTGCTTGGTTCCGTCTGACTTAATGACCTCGATTGGGTCTTCGCATCGCTCGAACGTTGTAAAGCGATAGTTACACGAGCAACATTCGCGACGGCGCTTAATGGTGTTATTTGACTCCTGCATACGGGAATCAACGACGCGGGTATGTGCCTTGCCGCATTTGGGACAGCGCATGGTACCTCCTCTTAAACGATAACAAGGGTACCATGCGCAGCGCGATAATGATTACGAACGAGCAGGAACCTTAAGATGCGCACCGGCGGCGAGCGAACCATGCTCCAGATGATTGACGTTACGGATCATGTCGGAAGTCTCTTGCGTGGAAAGGCCTTCGATTGGATATTCCACGGCAAGCGACCAAAGAGAATCGCCAGGCTGAACGCGAATGGTCTCGTAAGTAATGTTGGAAACGGACTCGGCATACGCGGCGTGACGAGCGCTAAAGACCGAAGTAGCGAGGACAAAGAAGAGCGTAAGCGCAACGGCGACGGCGACAATCGTCGGAACCTTCAGGGCAACGCGGGCCGGCGCGACTACAGCCTGCTGATTGCGAGCAGGCTTTACGGTCAAAGGCTGAATGCCGGAGCGGCCACCCTGAACAACCGTAAAAGTAGGTTCTGCAGGCGTCTCGAGCTTAAGGGCGAGGTTACCCTGGACCATATTCGTTGCGTTCATCATGTTCTCCTCTCGCGTGTTTTGCTGAGAACAGTTTTATCAAGCCGCGCGGACAAAAATGTCTAGCGCGAGAACGAATGTTCGGTTATTATTATCTTCGAACAGTTGTTCCTGTCAAGCAAAATTCGAACATTTGTTTGACATTGGTAGAGAGGATGCCCTGATGGCTCGCAAAATTACCAAGCGTCAGCAGCAAATTTACGACTTCATCAAGGAATATCAGCAGGAGAAGGGTTATCCGCCCAGCGTGCGCGAGATGGCTTCTGCCGTGGGCCTTTCCTCCCCCAGCACCGTGCACGCCCATCTCTCTGCCCTGGAGGCGCGAGGGCTACTCAAGCGTGATGCCACCAAACCGCGCGCCCTGGAACTCTTTAACGAGGACGGTTCCTCTGTCTCAATTTCTAAATCTGACGAGCCCACCGCCCCTCGCGGAACGGTCTCGCTACCGCTCGTTGGTCGCGTCGCGGCTGGGATCCCCATTCTGGCCGAGCAGAATATCGAAGACACTTTTACTATCCCGACCGAAATCGCGACTGATCAGGGTTCCTTTATCCTTGAGGTGCATGGGAGCTCAATGGTCAATGTCGGCATCTTCAATGGCGATTACATCATCGTCCGTGAACAAAAGAATGCCATGAACGGCGAAATTGTCGTGGCCATGATCGATGGTTCAGCGACCGTCAAGACGTTCTACAAGGAGCAGGGACGCGTACGCCTGCAGCCTGAGAATGACACCATGGAGCCTATTTATGCAACGAATCCCGTTATCCTGGGCAAAGTCGTCGGCTTGATGCGCCGGTTCTCGTAATGCAAAAACGCATCACCATCTTTGATACCGTCCGCGGGTTTACGATGATTTCTATGGCAGGTTTTCACGCTTGCTATGATCTTGCCTACCTGTACGGCTGGGATATGCCTTGGTTTACCCAGACTGTCTTTCAAGACGTCTGGCGCGCCAGCATCAGCTGGGTATTTTTGTTTATCGCGGGTTGGATGTGCACTCTTTCGCGCAACAATATCAAACGTGCCGCCAAATACGCCTTAGCAGCACTCGTTGTCTGGTTGGCAACAACACTTGTCTCAGTCGACGATTCGGTTAATTTTGGCATCATCTACTGCATGGCCGCATGCACCGGCATCGTGGCGTTGACCGATCCCGTCCTTAAGAAGATAACGGCGAGATGGGGCATGCCCCTATGCCTTGTGTTGTTCGCCCTCACCTGGAGCATCCCCAAAACGATCTACCCTGTCCCCTACCTGGCGTGGCTGGGATTTCCGAGCCCTGGGTTTGTCTCAGGTGATTACTACCCCATCATCCCGTTTATCTTTATGTATCTTGCAGGATACTTCGCCGCACACATAGCGCAGAGTATCGATAAGACCGTCCCTAGCTGGACCTACGCCAACCCCCTGCCGGCGCTCGCCAGCCTTGGACGTCACGCTCTCCCCTTTTATCTGCTGCATCAGCCCATCATTCTGGGCATTTTGGAGCTCGTCTACTCGGTGCGATAACGCTCGAGCCGCGGTGCAATACGAGCCGGCAACTTCGCCACAATGCGAACGCCGTCCTCGAGATATTCCTCATGCAGAAGGGCTCCCTGCTCATGCACCAGCGTGATGAGAGCGCCCTCGCGATACGGGATATCAGCGGAGAGCAACACATCGGTGGCAGCTGCCTCGCGAGCAATGCGATCGACGAGATCGTCGAGCCCCTCGCCCGTTTGGGCCGAGAACAGAACGGCCTCCGGATAGCGACGACGGAAACTCAATCGATCAACGCTATCGAGAAGATCGATTTTATTGAATACGGTCAGCGTTAAACGCTCTCCGGCGCCGATCTCATCAAGCACGCGGTCGACAGCCTCCAGCTGCCGCTCATAGTCCTCGTCAGACGCATCTACGACTTTGAGAATTAGATCGGCACCCAACACCTCGGAAAGCGTCGATTTAAAGGCATCGACCAGACCATGCGGCAGTTTTTGAATAAAGCCGACGGTATCGGTAATCGTCATGCCGCGACCGCCGGGCAGGCGATACGAGCGCGTCGTCGGGTCGAGCGTAGCAAACAACTTGTCCTGCGAAAGTACCGTAGAGCCGGTCAGACGATTGAGCAACGTCGATTTACCGGCATTGGTATAACCGGCTAACGCGACGCGAAACGCCGGTGACTCAATGCGGCTCTTGGATTGAACATCGCGGCGCTGTTCAACCTGCTTGATCTCACGACGAAGCGCAGCGATCTTATTACGAATGAGGCGACGGTCGACCTCGAGCTGACTTTCGCCCTGACCAAAACGTGAGCCGATGCCGCCGCGCGTCTGCTCCTTGGCGAGATGGCTCCACATGCCACGCAGGCGAGGCAACAAATATTGAAGCTGTGCCAGCTGTACCTGCAGGCGTCCCTCACGCGTCTGAGCATGCAGGCCAAAGATATCCAAGATCAGTGCTGTACGATCGATAATCTTTACCGGCTCGCCCACGGCTTTCTCCAAATAGGATTGCTGCGAGGGGGTCAGGTCGTCGTCAAAAATAACGACATCGGCATCCATGCGATGCACCAGGCCGCAAAGCTCCTCTACCTTACCGGAACCGATAAACGATTTAGGATACGGCTTTACCAAACGCTGCGACAAGCGTGCCACGCACTGGGCACCAGCTGTGTGGGCAAGACGCTCCAGCTCATCAAGCGAGCGATCGAGCGGCCATGCATTGTCGCGCCACTCAACACCAACTAAAATGGCACGCTCGGGCTCGGGTGCCGTGGGAACAAGGGGGAAACGGGCCATTAGGCAGCCTCAATACGATGCAGGATATCCTCAACGACCTCATCGATCGTACATTCATCCATATCAAACCACACGATACGGTCATCGCGCTTAAACCACGAAAGCTGACGCTTGGCATAACGACGCGAACGCATCTTAATGAGTTCGCGGGCCTCATCCATGCTCATCATGCCATTGAAAGCATCGATGATCTCTTTATAACCAATTGCCTGCATCGACGTCAGGGCATCTCCCAGCCCCTGGTCCATAAGACCGCGGACCTCATCAACAAGACCCTGCTCAAACATCAGATTGACGCGCAGGTTAATGCGCTCGTAGAGCACCTCGCGATTACGGGTCAGGCCAAACCACAGCGCATGATAATGCTCGCGCGGAACACTAAACTGACTTTTTTTCTGTGCATAGGAGATACCTTCATCATGCATCTCGAGCGCACGAATCACACGGCGCACGTTATGGGGATGAATAACAGCAGCCGATTCTGGATCGCGCTCGGCAAGCAAGGCATGCAGTTCTTCCTCGCCAATACGCTCGGCAAGCTCCTGATAGCCCGCACGACGATCGTCCTCAAGTTCACCCGAGGGAAAGTCCATCTCATCGAGGGCGGCCTTGAGATACAGCCCCGTACCTCCGCAAAAAACCGGCAGGCAACCCGAACCAAGGAGACGTTCAACATGCGCGCGAGCGTCAACCTGATAAAGCGCAGCAGAATATGCCACACCCGGCTCTACAATGTCAACGAGACGCAGCGGCGCCGTGCACTCATCGGGCGCCATCTTTGCGGTACCGATGTCCATGCCGCGATAGATTTGCATCGCATCGCACGACAGCACTTCGGACGAAAGACGAGCTGCCAAACGGTCGGCAACATCACTCTTACCAACCGCCGTCGGACCGACGATCGCAACGGCGGAAAGACCTGCCCCGGGAGCAATCATTAGCGCGGCTCGCCCACAACGGAGCCGGACAAATACCAGGTCTTGGCAATGTCAACGTCAACATCAACGATCTTGCCAACAAGCTGATCGATACTGTACCCCTCGGGGATAGGCGCATGCACGGTCTGATTCTTGGGACTCTTGCCCAGCAGGACCGCGTCGTTCTTTTTACTCGTTCCCTCAATGAGCGCCGGAACCACAGTATGAAGCTCACCCTGGTTATACTCGTGTGCCGTGATCTCGATAACCTTAACCAGGCGGTTGAAACGCTCGAGAATAACCTCATGCGGCGTAGGATCGTCAATCTCGGCGGCCGGGGTACCGGCACGCTTGGAATAGATGAAGGTATAGGCCTGAGCATAGCGGACCGTCTCGGCAAGCGAGAGCGTCTGCTCAAAGTCTTCTTCAGTCTCGCCCGGGAAGCCAACGATAATGTCGGTCGAGAGCGCGATATCGGGCATGCGGTTGCGAATGCGATCGACCAGGCCCAGATAGTCCTCGCGTGTATAACGGCGATTCATCTCTTTGAGGATCCGCGTCGAACCTGACTGGACGGCCAGGTGAAGCTGCGGCATAACGGCAGGCGTCTCGGCCATGGCGTCGATGGTCTCGGGCAGCAGATCCTTGGGATGCGAAGACGTAAAGAAGATGCGCTCCACGCCCGTATCGCCCACGGCACGCAGCAAATCGGCAAAACGCGGCTTGCCAAACAGATCGCGACCATATGAGTTAACGTTTTGGCCCAACAGCGTAATCTCACGCACGCCCTGGCGTACCAAACCGGTCACCTCGTCGACAATCTCCTCGAAGGGGCGGCTCTTTTCGCGACCACGCACGTACGGCACGATGCAATAGGTGCAGAAATTATTGCAGCCCGTCATGATGGGCACCCAGGCGTGATACTGAGTCTCGCGATGCCACGGCATGCTCATGGCATCCGTATCCTCATGCTCATTGGTACGGATATGACGCTTGCCATCAAGGAACGCCTCGGCAATGAGCTCGGCCACATGCGCGATGGAATGCGTGCCAAAGATGACATTGACGTTATCGACGTTGGTGAGCAGGCCCTCGCCATCGCGCTGCGCGATGCAGCCACCAACGGCAACCACGCGCTTGCCCGAAGGCGAAGACGGCAGGCTTTTGCAGGAATTGCACTGACCGTACAGGCGAGTATCGGCGGCCTCGCGCACGCAGCACGTCATGAAGACAACGATATCGGCATGCGCGGGATCGAGCGCCATGAGGCAGCCATACGAATCAAGCAGACCGCTCACGCGCTCGGAATCGTGCTGATTCATCTGGCAGCCAAAGGTGCGGATAAAGTAGGTTTTACCGGCAAGAATATCGCGTACGGAACGCTGGTCCATGTGCATAAGTCCTAACGATGGGGAGCAAAACGAGGCAAGCAGAAGCTATGCCACAGGCTTAACATCATCCATGACGACGTTATCCATAGCAGCTCGATTGATCTGGTGAACGTAGATAGAAAGGCGGATGGCCGTGCGCGACTCCCCGTTAATGAGGATGTCGGAGAACACGGGCGCGCAGGAAATATCAAAACCGGTTGGAATCAAAAAACCGCGCGCGATAGCAACGGCCTTAATGGCCTGGTTGACGGCACCGGCGCCGACACACTGGATGTTGACGGGTACACCATCCTTGACCATGCCGGCGATGGCGCCGGCAACGGACGCGGGCGATGATTTGCTTGATACCTTCAGGCAATCCATGAAGAAACTCCTGCATTTAAAAGTACGTTTTAACTGCAATAACTGTATCGTACCGAGTGGACTCGGTAAAGGCACTATTCCTCTTTGGCAAGATCAAAGGTCACGGTGATTCGATCACGCGAAACACGAATCTTTGGGTCGCCGCAAAGGTTGAGATAGTACCGGGCAGCAAGGTCATTAAAGTCGCGCTCCACAGCACGCGAAAACTGTGCAATGTCATCCTTGGCAATACGTAGCCCGCGACGATCCTTCGCGAGATCGACAGGAGCCGGCGCATGCGAGGACGAATCACGCTCGCGCAGCAGACGCGCGGCCACACCGCGAACGGGCTTAATCTGCCCCGCCAAAATGCGATGGGCCGTGCGCTCGGACATCTCAAGACCCAAACCCGAACAGATACGGATAAAGTCCTCGGCATCAGAAGCAAGGCCTAAACGATCGACAACCGGAAGCTCGCTCTCGTCATCAATGAACAGGAGACGAGACGTATCAAGCCGGCTTGACGCCTGAGCATAAAGGGTCGCGGCAATCTCAGACGGAGAACCAAGATAGACATCGCAACCACGCAACTCCTCGAGCGCAAACTCACATGCAGCGCGAATAATATTATGCGGACCGCGAGCACAGACATAACGTCCGTCCTCATCCTTGACGGCCTGGGGCCAGCTGGACTGATCGGCACGCTCACTGAGGCGGTCGGCCGCGACGCTCACCTTAAAGGCTGAACCAAGATCGACACCGGACGTGACCACACGGGCCTCATCGGTGTTCTGCTTGATCGAAAACAATGCCATGCCACGACCGTGAACGCCCCAACGGTCCATCTTCATGCTCTCGAGCTTGGAGGTAACGCGGGCATCAAAGATTCGCTCTTGCATATCCTGCGGAACGCCCGAACCGTTATCCAGAAAGACAAGCGTGCGGACGCCGTCTTCCTTGGTCGTGGCGAGATAGACCTTGTCGGCGCCGGCATCGCGAGCATTACGGAGCATTTCGATGACGATATCCTCGACATGCTGAATGTCGTGCTTTGCCTGGCGCCGCTCGGCCTCCGAAACGCGGAGGCGGACATACCCCTCGCCAAGGTTCTCCTCGACGCGAAGGTTGCCCTCCCCCGACATCGACGCGATAAATGAGATGAGCTCGTTCGCGTCGCTCATGTTATTTAGCGATATCGACAGCGCGGCTCTCGCGAATCACGACGACGCGCACCTGACCGGGATACTCCATCTCTTCTTCGATCTTCTTGGCCAGATCCCGGGCCAGAATCACCATCTGGTCCTCGTTGACCTGCTCCGGCTTCACCATGACCCGGACCTCGCGGCCAGCCTGAATGGCATAAGCCTTTTCCACACCGTGGAAGGAGGTGGCGATGCTTTCAAGCTGCTCCAGCCGCTTGATGTAGTTCTCCAGATTCTCCCGCCGTGCGCCGGGACGGGCCGCGGAAATGGCGTCCGCCGCCTGCACCAGGCAGGCCACGATGGTGCGAGGCTCCACATCGTTGTGGTGGGCCTCGATGGCGTGGATGATTTCTTCCTTCTCCTTGTACTTCCGGGCAAATTCCACGCCCAACTGCACATGGGTGCCCTCCATCTCGTGATCCACGGCCTTGCCGAGATCGTGGAGCAGACCGGCGCGCTTGGCGGTCTGGACATCGGCACCCAATTCGGCGGCCATCATGCCGGCGATGTGGGACACCTCAATGGAGTGCTGCAGAACGTTCTGGCCGTAGCTGGTGCGGTAATGCAGGCGGCCCAGTATCTTCACCAGCTCCGGGTGGAGATTGCGGACGCCGCACTCAAACATGGCCCGCTCGCCCTCGGCCTTGATGGTGGCCTCCACCTCGCGGCGGGCCTTTTCCACCATTTCCTCAATGTGAGTAGGATGG
>URKH01000077.1 GCA_900548255.1 uncultured Collinsella sp.
AGCTGCGGAAACGCGGGGCCCGTTCAGGCTGTTGCGTTGAGATTGAAAATCAACCACCACAATGTGTGCCTCACTTCGCACTTTTGCTACCGGACACGTCACGTATATTTTCGCCGAGCAAACACTTCATCGAAAGGACCGCTATGGATACCAAGCAGCAACTCGTCAATGCCCTCGCAGGCCTGGGCTCAACCATTACCGAAGCTATGGATGTCATCGAAGGCTTTGTCCCCTGCGGACATCCCGCCCTCACGGTATCGAACGCACTCGTCGCGCTGGACGCTGACGATGATGCTGCTCTCGCCCAGCAGCTTGAGACCGTCGAGGGCTTTATCGACCATGTGAGTGAGAACCGCGGCGTGTCCGCCTACCACGGCATCGAGGTCGAGCTCGCGGGTCCCAAAGCCGATCTGTTCGCAGCAATCCGCGAGGTAGGCGCCCTTATGCAGACCGCAGGCGTCAAGAACACCCAGGTCAACGAGTGGGTTTACCGCAGTCTAGCAGCACTCGACAGCTCCGACGAAAAGGCAGCCGAGCAGCTCGCAGAAAGTCCCGCCATCAAGACCGAGCTTTTGTAAATAGCAGACGCGGGCCCCTTGGCGTATCGTCGTCCAAGAGGCCCGCAAACAGTTCGCGTCAACCGATAGCCGCGACGCCGCGTTCGGCCAAAGCAAGAATCGGCATCATTTGACGAGGTGTCTTTGCTGCAAGATCGGCATGTTCGAGCAGTTTGCGATCGTTAGTTACCAAGTAATCTGCCCCAGCGCGTCTGCATGCCGCCAACACCAAATTATCCTCGTAATCATGATGAAGCGTTAGATACTTATCGGCCAACCACAAATCGGATGCGTCTGCGCCCACGGCGGTGGCGTTTTCGGTCATATTTCGAACAAACGCCAGCGCGGCCTCGCCTATCGCTCGTGCCGATGCTTCGTCGACCGAGCCTTTTTTAGCAATAACCCCGCGCTTGAGCTCGTGCTGGACAACATACAGTACATCCTTGGCGATATGCACCGGAAAGAGCAACGTTGCGCCAGATTCCGCAGCCCGTCCGATAAACGCACGCGCGGCAAGCGACTCGGCATGGTCGACGCAAAATGAATCAACCCATACGTTGGCGTCCACCATGATCTTGAGGGGAGCCCCGCTCACAGGATCATCCCCTTTTGGCGATAGCGCTCGTCCATGGCTTCGGAATAGATTGTGTCCCAATCGCGATCGTCGGATACGGGCGACGTAGCAATGCCCAGGTCCGCGTAAAGCCGGTCTGCCGCTGCCCACGACGCGGCGAACGGGGTATCGGGCACGACGGTCTGTTGCCGGTCGTCGACGGCCGCAAGCACTTCCTCGCACTGCCCGCCACCCTGCGCGACCTTGGCCACCACCTTTTTGATGAGCTCGGGCAGTGAGGCGCCCGAAAGCCGCAACGCTTCCTCCGCATGGTCCTTGACCTGACGATCGACGCGAACATTCACCTGCGCCATGCTGCCAACAGCACCCATCTCAACCTCACCTTCGACTTCTGCTATCTTTGCTAGCATCACTATATATTGCTGCTAGCACATGGTCAAACGCAAAAGGCCTGCATTCCGACAGATGCAACACCGTCCAAATGCAGGCCATAAACTCAAGCAAAAGCGCTAGCGCAGATATGCCTTCGCGTTGCTCAGGCTGTAGGCAATCGTCGAGCCATTGTGCAGCAGCGACGACGTCTGCGGCGTAATCGTGCCGGTAATGCCGAGCGCCAGCAGCGCCGAGTTGGTGAGCATTACCTTGGAATACGAGCTTGTCAGACGGTCGATGAGACCCTGACTCATACGGCGCAGGCGTACGATCGCGGCGAGATCCGTGTCGGTCAGGATGATGTCGGCGACCTCCTTGGCAATGTCGCTTCCGCCACCCATCGCCAGGCCCACGTCAGCCAAACCGAGTGCCGGCGAATCGTTAACGCCGTCGCCCACCATGGCAACGTGGCGCCCCTCGCCCTTAATGCGCTCTACATACGCGTACTTGTCCTCGGGCAGCAGCTCGGCCTTAAACTCGTCGACTCCTGCCTCTCGCGCAATACGCTCGGCCGTGCGCTCGGAATCGCCCGTGAGCATAACGACATGCTTGACGCCCAGCGCATGCAGGTCGGCGATGGCCTCGCGCACGCCGGGTTTGAGCGGGTCCTCGATACCGAGCACGCCAACGACCGTGCCGTCGACCGCCAGGTACAGCGGCGACAAGCCCTGCATCTGGGACTCGATTTGCTCCTTAATGTCGGACTCAAGCTGCGCACCCTCGTCCTCGAATACAAAGTGCGCGGAACCGATGATGGCGCGACGCTCTTCAATGGACGAAGCGATACCGTGCGCCACGATGTACTCGACGGCAGCATGGCGCTCGCGGTGCTCGAGTCCGCGCTCACGTGCCGCATTGACCACGGCACGCGCCACCGGATGCGGAAAATGCTCCTCCAGGCAAGCGGAAAGGCGCAGAATCTCGTCCTCACTCCAGCCATCGGTGGTAAGCACGCAAGCCAGGCGCGGCTGTGCCTCGGTCAGCGTGCCGGTCTTATCAAACACAATGGTGTCGGCCTTGGCAAACGACTCAAAATACTTCGCGCCCTTGACCATAACACCCATCTTGGCAGCGTCGCTCATGGCAGTCATGACGGCGACGGAACCCGTGAGCTTGAGTGCGCACGAGTAGTCGACCATCAGCGCCGCCGAGGTCTTGATGAGGCTTCGCGTGGTGAACGCAACCAAGCCCGCAAGCAGAAAGTTCCACGGGACGATCTTGTTGGCGAGGTCTTCCATATGCGACTGGCCCTCGGACTTGAGCGAGTCGGCCGCCTGCACGAGCGAGACGATCGAGCGGAGCTTGGTCTGGGCCGTATTGGCGCGCACGCGCACCAAGATGTTGCCGTCTTCCACGACGGTACCGGCGAACACGTCGTCGCCCACGCTGCGCTCGACGGCCAGCGGCTCGCCGGTCAGGGTCGCCTGGTTGACCATAGCGCTCCCCTGCTCGACAACACCGTCGATGCAAATGGACATGCCAGTGCGCACGGCGACCAGATCGCCAGACTCAAGCTCGGTGGCGGCAACGCTTACCTCGATGTCGCCGACCACTTTTTGTGCCTTATCGGGTACGTCGAGCAGCGAGTTGATGAGCTCGTTTTCGCTCATGGCGCGGGTGTAGTCCTCGAGCAGCTCGCCCACGTTGAGCAGGAACATCGTCTGGCCTGCGGTGTCGACATCACGTTTGACGAACGAAATGCCGATGGCCGAAGCGTCGAGCACGGGAACGGTCAGGCGCGGCTGCGCGAGCTCACGGAGGGCGGCGCGCAAAAAGGTCATGTAACCGGCCACGACAAACACCGCACGCAGGGGCGTGGGCAAAAACCATCGGCGCGCATAGTGGGCGCCGATAAGTGTGGCAAGATCCATGACGAGCTTGTGCTTGCGTGGCTCGAGCTGCATCACGTAACCCGTCTTTGCGTCGGCAATGGCCTGAGCGTCGAGCGCACCGACGGCGGCCAGCACGGCATCGCGGTGCGGCTCGTCGTATTCGAGCGCCATCTGGCCAATACGGCCGTAGACGCGCACCTTGCGCACGCCGTCGATGTCGCCGCTGAGCTTAAGAAGCGCATCGAGATCGCTCTCTGGCACAGGACCCGCCAACTGAAGACGGGTCCTGCCGGGGATCTCGCTGATAATCGAGAATCTCATAGTTTGTACCTGGGAGCGTTACTCGGCTGCCTCGTCAGCAGCGGCCTCGCTCTGGGTGATGTAAGCAGCCTCGGCAACCATGTCGTCGACATTAGCCTTGGCCTGCTCGACCATGTCCTGGTAGCCGTTCTTGATGCGCATGCCGCACGCGATACCCTGCACGCAGGCATTCTTGACCGGAGCGCTGGTAAGCAGCTTGATGCCGGCCGTGCCAAGCAGAAAACCGCCACCAACAAGCAGGGTGTTAAACGTCGACTTTTTCATGTTGCTTCTCCCTTTTGCCGCATTGGACGCGGCATGGTGCTTCAGCACCCGAGTAAACAAGTTTGCTCGAGCACGCTTTTGAAATATCTCAATTTTATCTAACTATCTAGGTCAGCCATGGCTAACCTTTTGAAAATTAACGATGCGGAGTAACCGATTGTCAATGTGAGAAAGGGACTGTCCCTTTGCCCCTTCTTACAACTGCCAGGTAGCTGCTTCCTTTTGCAGCGCCACCATGCGGGCGAATTCTCCACCTGCCGCCTTGAGCTGCGCCGGAGTGCCCTGCTCGGCAACCACACCATCCTTGAGTACAACGATTTTGTCGGCATTTTCCACCGTACGCATACGGTGGGCAATAACGATAACCGTCTTACCCGCAAGCAGACGGGAGAGCGCCTGCTGAACCACGGTCTCGTTCTCCACATCCAAGCTCGCCGTCGCCTCGTCCAACAGCACGATAGGCGCGTCTTTGAGCAGCGCACGGGCGATAGAGATGCGCTGGCGCTCACCGCCGGACAGCTTGGAGCCGTTCTCGCCGATCATAGTGTCATAGCCCTGCGGCATGCGGCTCACAAACTCGTCGCAGTTGGCGGCACGCGCGGCAGCAAGCACTTCCTCATCGGTGGCATCGCGACGACCAAGACGGATGTTTCCCATCACCGTGTCGTCAAAGAGCAGCACGTCTTGGAACACAATGGCGTAGTCGCGCAGCAGCACCTCGGGATCCACGCTCGCAACATCCACGCCGCCCACGGTGACCGTGCCCGCAGTGGCATCCCAAAAGCGCGCGGCCAGGCGGCTCACCGTGGACTTACCGGAGCCCGAAGGACCGACCAGTGCCGTGACCTCGCCTTCCTTGGCGGTAAAGCTCACATCGGTAAGAACTTTCTCGCCGGCGCGGCCGTCCTCGCCCGCACCATAGCCAAATGCCACGTGATCGAACACCACATCGTGGCCTACGGGCTCAAACTGCTCGCTGCCCCGCGCCACGGGCTCTTCCATGATGGAACGCATGCGCTTGGCCGACGACTCGGCGGCAAACAGCTCGGACATCAGCATCAGCGCCTGATCAAAGGGCCCATAGATGCGGCTCACCATAAGCAGGAAGGCAAACATCACCAAAAAGTCGACCTGGCCGGAGGCGACCATCGCAGCGCCCGTGACCAACGTGGTGGCAATCCCCAGGCGCAGGATGGCAAAGGCGGAGTTGACCAAAAGCCCATTGGCGAGCTCGCCTTTGGTGGTCTCGCGCTCCTCGGCATCGATCACGGCGTTGAGCCCCTCAAGATAATGAGCCTCCTGGTTGGTGGCGCGGATCTCGCACACGCAGTCGAGCGTCTCCTGGATCGCCTCGGTAACCTTGACCTTCTCGGCGCGCACATGGTCGAACACCGGGGTCATGGGGCCGCGTGTCAGATACAGCACGGCAAAGGCCACGGGCACGCTCCAAAACGCCGCGATCGCCAGCTGCCAGCAAAAGAACAGCGACGCCACGAACACAATGGCGCTTGCGATGATGGCACCCCAAAGCTCTCCCAGCACGTGGCTGTAGGCGTGCTCCATGGCCTGGACGTCGCCCATGATGGTCTCGGTTAAATCGGCCAGATCACGACGGCCAAAAAACGACAGCGGCAGCTTGCGCAAGCGCTCGGCGATCTCCATACGCTGCTTGCCGCACTCCTCGTAAAAGATGCAGTAGGTGTAGTAATACTGCTGCCAGTTAGAGGCAAAGAGCAACACGAAAAAGACCAGGAGGCCGCCCACAATCGGCAGGGCATCCGGCAGGTCAGCCCCGCTGGCGAGATGTTCGACAAAACCGCCCATGACCAGGAACAAAAAGCCCATGCCGGCCATAGTGATGAGATTGGTGAGCGTGGTCCAGAAAATGCCGCGCCTAACGCCGGCGATGCCTTTATCGGATAGGAAATACTTCTTTTGGAATGAGGCGAACATTTAGGCCTCGCCTCCCTTCGCGGCGGCGACATCAGCGGCCGCAGCAGTGATCTTCCAGCTCGCGGCCTGTTCGTATTCGGCCCACATCTTGGCGTACAGGCCGTTTTGGGACAGCAGCTCGGCATGGGTGCCAGTCTCCTGCACGCTACCTTGGTTGAGCACCACGATCTTGTCGGCCCCCACCACGGTCGAAAGCCGGTGCGCGATCATAATGACTGTGCGACCCGCCGCCAGCTTGCTAAAGGCACGCTGGATGAGCGCCTCGTTCTCGGGGTCGGCAAAGGCTGTGGCCTCGTCGAGCACCACGATGGGCGCGTCCTTAAGAATTGCGCGGGCGAGCGACACGCGCTGGACCTCACCGCCCGAAAGGTACGCCCCGCCGGCGCCGAGCATGGTGTCGATGCCCTGCGGGAGCTTGGCCACGATATCGTCGCACTGGGCCGCGGAGAGGGCCGCGCGCACTTCGTCGTCAGTGGCCCCAGGCTTGGAAGCGCGCACGTTATCGGCAAGTGTTTGGCGGAACAGCTGGTTGGTCTGAAACACAAAGGCGACCTGGCCCATGAGCTCATGCGGATCCATGTCGCGAACGTCTACGCCGCCCACAAGCACGCGACCCGAGGAAACATCCCAAAAACGCGGGATCAGGCTTGCGCAGGTTGACTTACCGCCGCCCGAGGGACCAACCAACGCAAGGGTGCTGCCTGCGGGAACGCTAAAGCTCACATGATCGACGGCAGGTGCTTCGGCACCCTCGTACGTAAAGCTCACGTCCTCAAATCGCACGTCGCCGCCGGCAGGGTGCTTGGGTTGCGCGGGCACGGAGAGCCGCTTGGAATCCATGACGCTTCGAATGCGAGCCAGCGAATCGGCACTCATCTGAGAGGCCTCGCCCACAAACATGAGCTTGGTCATGGCCGTCGGTACCACGGCCGAAAATATCGCGTAAAACGTGAAGTTGGCCATAAAATGCGCGAAGTCCGTCTCTCCCGGCGCCAACAGCAACGCCACGGGCAACAGGAATGTCACAAGACCATTGAGCGCGGTAAGGTTGAGTACCTGCGGACCTCGGCAAAACGTGCCCGCATAGCTTTGTGCCATGTCGGCGTATTCGGCGATCGCGTCGTGGAACGCCTTAAAGGAATAGACCGTCTGCTGAAACACCTTGACCACGGGAATGCCGCGTACGTATTCGGTACCGGTCTTGTTCATCTTGACCAGCGCGCCCATGTAGGCCTTCATGAACTCGGCGCCCTTGCCGCTCATCATGGTGGCCATGGCGCCAAGCGAAACGGCGACCGAGATAAGGCATGCCACGCCCAAGCGCCAATCGAGGGCGAAAAGCAGCACGAGCAGACCTGCGACCATGGCGGTGGCGCCGGCGATATCGGGTAGCATGTGCGCGAGCAGGGTCTCGGTGGAGGCGGCGCATCCGTCTACGATACGGCGCAGCTCACCGGTGGCGTGTGTGTCAAAGTAGCCAAGCGGCAGCTTAAGCAGGTGCTCGCTCGTAGCCTTGCGGATATTGGACGCGCAACGAAACGCGGATAGGTGTGTGCACATGAGCCCCACGAAATAAATCACGATGCTCACCAGGGCAAAACCGACGGCCCACCAACCATACATCGCGATGTCGGTGGCCTCGCTCCAGTTAGGTGCCACGGCGATCAGATCGCGCGCGACAAGCCAAATGCACACGTACGGGCCAAAGCTCAGCAGCTGCGAGAACGCCGAGAGGGCCATACCCAAATATGTTAGGAATTTACGGTCGCCGGCATATGCAAGCAGCTCGCCGATACCGCCGCCTTCCTTTTTTGATCCCTTTGCCATGAGATTCCTTTCTAACGGCTTGAGAGTTAACCGTAAGAAACTTATCATGGGCGTGTTAGCCAAGGCACACAATTGGGCCAGGCGTGGACGTTTTCGCAAATGAAGGGGACGCTTTTGCAAATACGGCGGGCAGCGACCGACATAACCGAGCTCTACGCACCGCAGTTTGAGCAGTTTGGCCTGGAGCTTACCGGCAAGGGCGCCGTCTTTACCGGCGAGGTGGCAAACGATCGGGCACACGGACGCGCATGGATCATGCCCCTCTCCCCTGCCTGCATCGTCATGGAGCATTACATTACCCCGACGCACGATATGTACCTGGCCGAATACACACCCGAACCGTACGCGTGCGTGAGCGAGGTCAGCGCGCCCACGCTCATGTGCATGCCCGAAGCCGGCATAACGCCTGCGAACCTTAAACCCCTGCATGGACCGTGGCCGAACAGCGCGGTGTGCAGCTTTATCCAAGATAGCTGCGGCGAGGAGCTAAGTCCGCTGTTTGCAGGGCAGCTTTATCACTCGCGCTCGGTGCTCTTTTTGCCCGGGTATTTTGACGAGCTGGAGCATCGGTATCCCACTGAGTTCGTGGGAGTCTTTGAAGCGTTTGCCGAGTCGTGGCACGAGGAGGCGACGTCTGCCATCTGCCACACGCTGCGCCGGATTAATGAGGACCGCGCCCGCACCGTAGGCGGACACGTCTATATGCAAGGCATCGTGGAGACCATGGTCGCGGAGCTCGCCTGTTCGCGCGCGGCCCACAAGCAGGCGCGGCGGGCGGCAGACACACGCGCCAGCATAACCATTGCCGAAGAAGCAACGGCAATGATTGAGCGCGCGCTCGACAAAGGCAGACGTGTGGGTATCAACGAGGTGGCCGAGAGGCTCTACACAAGCCGCTCCAAACTATGCGCCACCTTTAAGGCCCAAACTGGCGAGCCCCTGGGCGCCTACATTCGCAGACGCCGTATGGAGCGAGCACAGGACCTTTTGGCCGATAGCTCGCTCACGATAGCGCAGGTGGCAGAGCGTCTAGGCTACCCTCAGCAGGCCGCCTTCGCCCAAGCCTTCAAGCAACACACCGGCACCACTCCCACCGCTTGGCGTTCCCAACATATATAAAGATAAAGAATGAGG
>URKH01000078.1 GCA_900548255.1 uncultured Collinsella sp.
GCGTCAGGCGCGTGACCATCACCATGAGCGGACGGTCGTCGCGAACCTCGAGCCCCAGCTCTTCCTGCAGCTTGGCCTTGCACACGGCCTTGCCGGAACGGTCCTCGACGGTGTAGTTGGCGGCAATGCGCTTGTCGGTCGCCGGGTCAAAGCCCGCCACGTCAATGCCGTTCAAAATGCCCTGCAGCGCATAGGAGCGCTCGCGCAGAACGCCGTCCAGGCCCTCGCCAAACTCGGGCGTCTGGATCTCGTTGGCATAGGTGGGGCTCACCGTGGTGATGGCATCGGCATAGCGCAGCGCGCCCAGCATGTAGTTGATGCTGCAGGCATCGCAACGCAGCTGCGAGGCGGCCGCCGGAATATGCGCCACACCCAGAATGTCCTCCATCACGGTGTCGCTGAACTGGCCCTGGAACGCCACGTTGTGGATCGAGAACACGGTCTTGACACGGTCGTACAGCGGCAGGCCCTGGTAGAACTCGCGCAAGAACACGGGCGCCAGTGCCGTCTGCCAGTCATTGCAGTGGAGGATGTCACACTCAAAGCCGGCCGGCAGGTGCTGCAGGCTCTCGGTGATGGCCTTGGAGAAGAACGCAAAGCGCTCGCCGTCATCAAAGAAGCCGTACGGATAGTCGCGCGCAAAGTAGCGCTCGTTGTCGATGAACATATAGGTGACGCCGTCGTGCTCGAGCTTCTCGAGCCCGCAGTACTCATTGCGCCAGCCAAGGCTCACGTAAAAATCGGAGAAGTGCTCCATCTGTGCCTTGTACTCATCCTTGATGGTGGCGTACTTGGGCACCATCACGATAACTTCGGCGCCGGCGCGCACTAGCGCCGCAGGCAGCGAACCTGCCACGTCACCCAGGCCACCGGTCTTTACAAACGGTGCGCACTCGGCCGAGGCAAACACGATCTGCATCTTTTTGCTGGAATCAGCCATATTGTCTCCCATGTTGCAATTCGAGAATAGCCGCCTGGCGCTAACCGGGCGGCTATTCTACATGTTACGAGCGATGTTGCGGTGCCAACGTTAACGTACGATGGTGGTATCGGAAGTTAACGGAGCCTTGCCCAGCACCAGGATGTTCTCGGGCGTGCCGCGAAGCTCGGTGTTGGTGGGGACCACGTTGTTCTTGTCCAGGATGGCGTTCTCGACGCGTGCGCCGCTCTTGATGATGCAGCTCTGGTTGATGATCGAGTTGGTCACCGAAGCTCCTTCCTCGACCACGACGCCGCGTGACAGGATTGAGTTGCGCACGGTGCCCTTGATGATGCAGCCGGCCGAGATGATCGAGTTGCACGCGTGGCTGCCGGTCGCATAGCGCGAAGGCGGCACGTCGTGAGCCTTGGTCAGAATCGGGCGCTCGGGGTCAAAGAGCTGGTCGGCCACGGTCTGGTCGAGCAGGTCCATGCTGCGGCGATACAGCGACTTCTCGCTAAACACGCCCACGACCTCGCCCTTGTACTCGTAGCTGCACACGTCGATGTTGCCAAAGTCGCCCTGGAGTGCCTCGAGCAGGTCCAGATAGTCGGCGGCCTGGTAGTGGTCGATGATCTCGAGCAGCGTCTCGCGGTTGACGATGCAGCAGTCCATGGACGCGTTGTCACCGTACACGACGCCGGCGCTCACGCCCGTCAGGCGGCCGTTCTCGTTAATCTCGAGCTTGGTCTCGTCATCAACATTGCGCGTGGCCTTGCAGTACACCACGGTCATCTGGGCGCCAGAGTTCTCGTGCGCCTCAATGATGGTGTTGAGGTCCATGTTAAAGATGATGTTGGTGCCCATCATCACGACATAGGGCTTCTCCGAGCGCTGGAACAGCGTCTTGTTGGAGATGATGTCGCGCAGCAGGAAGCGCATGCCGCCCTTGGTGGTGCCATACGCGTTGCCGGGGACCATGAACAGGCCGCCCTTCTTGCGGTCAAGGCCCCAGTCCTTGCCCGAGCCCACGTGGTCGATCAGCGAGCGGTAGTTGCCCGGCATGACGACTCCAACGGTCTTGATGCCGGCATTCATCATGTTGGACAGCGGAAAGTCGATCAGGCGGTAGCGGCCCAAAAACGGAACGGACGCGATGGGGCGGTCCTTGAGCAGGACACTGCCGTAGGACGAAGAGTAGTTAGCGGTGATATAACCGATGGCCTTGCGATTGATCATCGGATCATTCCCCCTTCCCGATAACGACGTCATTTCCAACGACGGCCGTATCCTTGGTGGTATCGACAGAGCCGAGCTTCACGCCCTCTTCGACCGTGGAGTTCTCGCCCAAAATAGCGCGGCAGATGTGCGCGCCGCTCTTAACGTGCGCACCCGGCAGCAGCACGGAGTCCTCGACCACGGCGCGCTCCTCGATGATGACATCGGTCGAAAGGATCGAGTGGCGAGCGGTGCCGTAGATCTTGCAGCCGTTGGAGACTAGGCAGTCGTCCAGACGGCCGTCCGGGCCAATGTAGTGCGGCGGACGCGTGGTGATGTTGGACATGATGGGGAAGTTCTTGTCGAACAGATCGAACTCGGGGTTGTTACCCAGCAGGTCCATCGAGGTCTCATGGAAGCTGGCGATGGTGCCGACGTCCTTCCAGAAGCCGTGGAACTCGTAGCTGTACAGGCGCTTGTTCTCACCGAGCAGCTTGGGGATGATGTCCTTGCCAAAGTCGTGGCTCGAGCGCTGGTCCAGAGCGTCCTCCTCGAGCGCCTCGATAAGCACGTCGGCCGAGAAGATGTAGATGCCCATGGACGCGAGGTTCGAATCGGGCTTCTCGGGCTTCTCGGTGAACTTGGTGATGCGGCCGTCTTCGGGGTCGGTGGTCAGGATGCCAAAGCGGCTGGCCTCCTCCCACGGCACGGGCATAACGCTCACCGTGAGGTCGGCGTTGTTCTCAATGTGCGTCTTGAGCATCTTGCGGTAGTCCATGCGATACAGGTGATCGCCCGAAAGAATCAGGACGTACTTGGGGTCGTTGGCCTTGATGTAGTCGAGGTTCTGCGTAATGGCGTCGGCCGTGCCCGCATACCAGGCGCCGCCGGTCTGCGTCTCGTACGGCGGCAGGATCGACACGCCGCCGTCGCGGCTGTCCAGATCCCACGCCTCGCCGGAGCCCACGTAGGCATGCAGCAGGTAGGGACGGTACTGCGTCAGAACGCCCACCGTGTCGATGCCCGAGTTGGAGCAGTTGGACAGCGAAAAGTCGATAATGCGGAACTTGCCACCAAAGCTAACCGCCGGCTTGGCGATCTTTTGGGTGAGTGCCCCCAATCGGCTGCCCTGTCCTCCTGCGAGGAGCATCGCGATGCATTCTTTCTTACTCATCGATTTCTCCTTCTGTCATCGATGTTCCTAAACCCAATAGCGACGGGCGCGGCGCTCGGTCGCGCCCGTCGAGTAATGCCGCGCGGCAAAGGGAGCTCGCGCGCCTTTACGCGTGCCAGATCTCGTCGCGGTACTCGCGAATGGTGCGGTCGCTCGAGAACCAGCCCGAGGAGGCAGTGTTGAGCAGCGCCTTGCGGTTCCAAGTCTCCTGGTCGCCGTAGCTGCCGGTGAGCTTTTCCCATGCATCCACGTAGCTGCGGAAGTCGGCCATGACCAGGTCGGGGTCGTTGTTGTTCATGAGCTCGTTGTAGATGCTCTCGAAGTTGCCCGAAAGACCCGCAAAGGTGTTGTCCTTGAGCTCGTCCATCACGCGGCCCAGACGCTCGCGATCGTTATTGAGCGTATCCCAAGCAAAGTAGCTGTTCGACGCCCAGAGCTGCTCGACCTCGGGGGCGGTCAGGCCAAAGATGGCCTCGTTCTCGCGGCCGGCCAGGTCGGCGATCTCGATGTTGGCGCCGTCGAGAGTGCCCAACGTAATGGCGCCGTTCATCATGAGCTTCATGTTGGACGTGCCCGAGGCCTCCTTGCCGGCCGTGGAGATCTGCTCCGAGATCTCGGCGGCGGGGTAGATGAGCTGGGCGTTGCTCACGCGGAAGTTGGGGATGAAGCAGACCTTCATGACCTCGTTGACGCGGGCGTCGTTATTGATGACGTCGGCCACGGAGTTAATGAGGCGGATGGTCTCCTTGGCGAAGGTGTAGCTCGAGGCGGCCTTGCCGCTAAAGATGAAGGTCGTCGGCGTCACGTGGAAGTTAGGATCGGCGATGCGACGGTTGTAGATGTCCATCACCTTCATGATGTTCATGAGCTGGCGCTTATAGGCGTGGAAGCGCTTTACCTGGACATCGAAGACGGTGTTGGGGTCGATAACCAGACCGGTCTCGGCCTTGACGTAGGCGGCCAGACGCTCCTTGTTGGCGCGCTTGGAGGCACCCACGGCCTTCAGGAACTCAGTGTCGTCCTTAAACTCCTTGAGTTTCTCAAGCTCAAAGGCGTCTTTGAGCCAGCCATCGCCAATGGCCTCGGTCACGAGCCTGGCGTAGGTGGGGTTGGCCTCGGCAAAGAAGCGACGGTGCGAGATGCCGTTGGTCTTGTTGTTAAACTTCTCGGGCGTCAGGGCATAGAAGTCCTTGAGCACGATGTTCTTGATGATGTCGGAATGGATCTTGGCCACGCCGTTGACGCTGTGGCTGCAGATCACAGACAGGTTGGCCATGCGAATCTCGCCGTCCCACAGGATGGCGGTCTGGCGCAGACGCTCCTGCCAGCCCTCCTTCGTGGTGTCGAACGACTCGTGCCAACGACGGCTGATCTCGTCGATGATCTGGTACACGCGGGGGAGGAGCTTGGAGAACGTGCCGATAGGCCACTTCTCCAAGGCCTCGGGCAGGATGGTGTGGTTGGTGTAGCTCACGACCTGCGTCACGATGTTCCAGGCGTCATCCCACTCAAGCTTCTTCTCGTCGATGAGGATACGCATGAGCTCGGGGCCGCACATGGCAGGGTGCGTGTCGTTGGTGTGGATGGCCACAAACTGCGGCAGCAGCTCCCAGTTCTCGCCGTGCTCCTTCTCAAAGGTGTCGAGCAGGCTGTAGATGCCGGCCGAGACAAACAGGTACTCCTGCTTCAGGCGCAGCAGACGGCCGTGCTCGCCGGCGTCGTTGGGGTAGAGGATGGCGCTAATGGCTTCGGCCTCGGCGCGCTCGGCATCGGCCAGGGCGTAGTCGCCGCGGTTGAAGGCCTCCAGATCGAAGTGCTCCACGACCGGCTCGGCAGCCCAGACGCGCAGCTTGTTGACGGTCTCGCCGGCATAGCCCACCACGGGGATGTCATAAGGAACGGCCAGGATATCCTGCGTGTCCACCGTGCGGTAGAACGTGCGGCCGTTCTCCTCAAAGCCCTCAACATGGCCACCAAACTTAATGGTCACGGCCTTGTCCTGACGGCGGACCTCCCAGGGATAGCCATGGGTGAGCCACTCGTCGGTGGTCTCGACCTGGCTGCCGTTGACGATCTCCTGCTTAAACAGGCCGTAGCGGTAGCGCATGCCGTTGCCATAGCCGGCGATGCCCTCGGCTGCCATGGAATCCAAGAAGCATGCGGCCAGACGGCCCAGGCCGCCGTTGCCCAGAGCCGGATCGGGCTCCTGGTTCTCGATGACGGACAGGTCGAAGCCCATGTCGTCGAGCGCCTCGGCGACCATGTCGCGCACGCCAAAGTTGAGCAGGTAGTTGTCGAGCAGGCGGCCGATCAAAAACTCGATCGAGAAGTAGTACACGCGCTTCTTGCCCTCGGCGGTGACGCGGGCGTCACTCTTGGTGGCAACGGTGCGCGCCTTCTCGGCCACGAGCTTGGCTAGGGCGTTAAAGCGGTCGAGGTCACTGGCGGCCTCGACGCTCTTGCCGCTAATGCTCATGACGGCATCGCGATAGAGCTCGGTAAACTCCTGCTTGTTGTCGAAGATCTTATTCATACGTTCCTTCCCCCGGGGATGTTTCTCCCGGAACGGTTATGACTTGTATCCTACGCCTCGTCGGGGCGGGTAATTACAGCTGTAACGGTTTTGTTACGCATCCTTGGCAGACGGCTTAACAGAAGCAGACTTGGCCTTGGTAGCGGCCTTTTTGGCAGCCGGTTTCTTGGCTGCGGCCTTAGCAGCGGGCTTTGCGGCAGCCTTGGCCTTGGTCGTCGTAGCCTTGGCCTTAGCCGGAGCCTTCTTAGCAGCCGCAGGCTTGGGCTTCACCGAAGACATACGCTTTTTGGGCGCAGCCTTGGGCTCCTCGACCACGGGCGGCTTATAGCTGCTGGGACCGCGACGCTTAAGCACCACGCCTGCCAGACCGGGCACCTTAATCTCAATGGAGTCCATCTGTCCATTCCAGGGATAGGGCTCGCTCGAACAGGTGTAGGGCTCCTCACCGGCGTATCCGCTGCCACCGAACTCGGGGCGGTCAGAATCAAAGATGACCTCCCAGTCACCCTCGCGCGGCACGCCCACGCGGAAGCTCTCGTAGCTCGCCGGATCAAAGTTGATCAGGATCACCAGGTCGTCATCGACGTCCTCGCCCTGACGCACAAAGCTCACGATGGACTGCTTGGAGTTGTCCGCGTCGATCCAGGTAAAGCCGTCGTCGGTATAGCCGCGCTCGTACAGGGCGGGCTCGGCGGTGTACAGGTGGTTGAGCGCCTTAATAAACGCTTGATGATGACGGTGGGTCTCGTACTCCTCGGTCAGGAACCACTGGATGGACTCGTAGTAGCGCCACTCAATAAACTGGCCGATCTCATTGCCCATAAAGTTGAGCTTGGCACCGGGGTGTGTCATCTGGTAGAAGGCCAGCGTGCGCAGGCCGGCAAACTGGCGCCACCAGTCGCCCGGCATGCGGCCGATCAGCGAGCACTTGCCGTGCACGACTTCGTCGTGGCTCAGCGGGCAGATGAAGTTCTCGGTAAAGGCGTACATGATGGAGAACGTGAGCAGCCCGTGGTTGCCGGGGCGCCACGGAAAATCCGTCTGCATGTAGTGCAGGGTGTCGTTCATCCAGCCCATGTCCCACTTGTAGTGGAAGCCCAGGCCGCCGTCCTGCGGCGGATAGGTCACGAGCGGCCACGCGGTGGACTCCTCGGCCATCATCATCACGTCGGGGTAGTGCGCCTCCACGGCGCAGTTGACCTGACGGATAAACGCGCTGGCGTCCAAGTCCTCCTCGGTGCCGTACTTGTTGAACTTCTTTTGGCCCGGATCGTCAATGCCAAAGTTGAGGTACAGCATGCTGGACACGCCGTCCATGCGAATGCCGTCCACGTGGAAGTTCTCGAGCCAGTACAGCACGTTGGAGACCAGGAAGGAGCGGACTTCGCCGCGGGCGAAGTCAAACTTGTGCGTGCCCCAGTTGGGGTGAATCTCGTGCTCAAACAGCATGTGGCCGTTAAAGGTGGCAAGACCGTGGGAGTCGGCGCAAAAACCGCCAGGTACCCAGTCCATGATCACGCCGATGCCCGCCTCGTGGCACGCATCGATAAAGTGCATGAGCTGCTGCGGGTTGCCGTAGCGCGAGGTGGCGGCGTAGTAGCCGGTCGTCTGGTAGCCCCAGGAGCCGTCGAAGGGATGCTCCATAAGCGGCATGACCTCGATATGCGTGTAGCCCATGTCGCGCACGTAGTCCACGAGCTCCACCGATAGATCGTCGTAGGTGTAAAACTCGCCGCGCTGTGCAGGGAAGGGATCCATGGGGCCGGGGTAGTTGCCGTACTCGTCCGGCTCGCCCTGCGGCGCATCGCCGTGGCGCTTCCACGAGCCAATATGCACCTCGTAGATGTTGAGCGGCTGCGACATGTGGTTGTGGCCGGCGCGGCGCTTGAGCCATGCGGCGTCGTTCCACTTATAGCCGTCGAGAGTCCACAGCACGCTCGCCGTTCCCGGAGGGCACTCGGCCTTAAAAGCGTACGGATCGGCCTTGTAGAGTTTTTCGCCCTCGTTGGTCTCGATGAGGTACTTATAGAGCTGGCCTTGCTCTGCGCCAGGAATAAAGCCTTCCCAAATAGCACTCGTATGCACGGGCACCAGCGGGTTGGCTTCTTCATTCCAGTCGTTAAATTCGCCAATGACGTGGACACTCTTTACGTCGGGCGCCCAAACGCAAAAGCGCCAGCCGCGCGTACGGTTCTGCGTGTCGGGATGCGCGCCCATCTTTTCCCAGCTGCGCTCCCACATACCAATGCCAAACAGATAGACATCGTCCTTGGAGAGCTCCGGTGCGTGCGGAGCCGGTTTGCGGGTTGCGGGCTTTTTAGCCGTTGGCTTTAGCTTTGTATCGCTCACGTTTGATCCCATCATGACGCGGCAGCGTGTTGCCTT
>URKH01000079.1 GCA_900548255.1 uncultured Collinsella sp.
GTCAGCGCCCTTTCGTTTCACGTCACCTTGTCTCAAATGCGGCCCGCTCGCTGACATTGCCAAAACATCGGCGTTGCCGTTGTCGCTGGCACATGGGGGTGACACTTGGGGACGTTCCTTTTAATATGAGCAGGACATTGTCAAGAGGCAAAATCGGGCCTGGCCCCAACGATATGGGGTCAGGCCCTCTCCCTATATCAACCCGTCCGCGGCGACCTCGGCGTGTCTTACCGACGCTCGTCTTTGCAGTTTAATATCCGCCCGTGGCGATCTCTCGCTGGGCAATCCGTTGCTACGGCTGAGGCTTCTACGTCGAACCGACAGTCTGTGCACGCGTGTGGCGCCCTGGGCGCTCGCAGAAAAGGGACCTGAGGTTCGCCTCAACGGCTTCGGATCGAACCGCTTCCGGGGTGACTGGCTTATGTGCGGGGGACCGCCCCCCCCTACGCCTCCTCGGCCATGAGGCCGACCGCCCACACCCAGCAGGCGAGCTCGCGCGCCGTGGCCACGTTCGCCTTGTTGCCGTGGACCCCGCGCGCGAGCAGCGCCTCCCGCCTCTCGACCAGCCTCCGCACGCCCTTGGCGGCATGCCTCCGGGCGCCCCGGTCCGGGGCCTGGCCCTTGGCGAGGTCCTTCGGCCGCCCCGAGCACGTCAGGTAGTGCCACGCGGCCTCGACCAGCGTCTTCCTCAGGTGCTTGTTGCCGGCCTTGGTGATCGCGCCCCTGCGGTCGCTCTCCCCGCTGGAGTGCTCGGAGGGCGTCAGGCCGACCCACGCGGCGAACGAGCGGGCGTTCCTGAACCTGGAGAACTCGCCGGCCTCGAACACGAGGTCGGCGGCGGAAGCGGTGTCGACGCCCTTGAGGCAGCGCAGGGAGTCGACCCTCTTCCGCCACCTGGGCTTGCGGGCCTCGGCCTCGACGAGCCCCTCGAGCCTCGCCTTCTCCTCCGCCGCCCGCCTGACCGCGTCGACGTAGTAGGCGAGCACCTCCTCGTCGGCCCCCTCCGCGAACCTAATCGACTCGATCCAGGACCAGTGCGCCCGGGTCCAGTTGCCCTTCCTGCGGCCGGTGGGCGTCCTCTCGTCGAAGACGAGCCCGTGCCTGAGCAGGAACTTGGAGAGCCGCTGCTTCGAGCGCGAGAGGTCGTCCCTCGCGTCCTCGAGCGCCCTGGTCAGGTCGCGGGCGGCCTCGCACTCGTCGTCGGGGACCCACACCTCGACCACGTTGCCGACCGACAGCATGCGGGCGAGGAACTCGGCGTCGTTGCGGTCGTTCTTCCTGCGCCTGTCCGCGCTGGGCTTGATCATCTTCGAGACGGCGCCGACCACGCAGTCGACCCCCAGGCCGGAGAGCCTCTTCTGCAGGTCGAAGCCCGTGACCCCGGACTCGTACACGCACCTGGCCCCGGGGTCCACGGAGCGGACCCACTCCGCGACGGCGCCGGCGTCGTAGCCGAAGGTCGCGGCGCGCACCTCCCCGGTCATGACGTCGAGGGAGACGGCCTTTATCGAGCGGGCGTGGACGTCGAGGCCGACGAAGGTGGTAGTATCGAGCATGGGAGCCCCTTCCATGAATGCGGCGTGGCCGCCGCGGCTGAATTAGACACTCACCATTGTCGGCCTAATCCGCGGTCCTTCATGCAGCAGGGGCTCTCAATGTTTTATGTCCTGCTCATATCGTCTGTGCCGGCACTTTGGGACATTCCTTGTCAAGAGATTGGTGCAAGATGCTCGTCCTTTACTTTACCGAGATAAAGTGAACGTGCAGATTCGTAACCCACTCGCAACCGTTCTATGGCACGATATTGAACGAATGTATGCTATGCGCCCAAATCTTTTGGGCAGAGTGGGAGACAGTATGGTCAAGCTGTACGAGGACGGCATTTACCTGCGCGGCGGCAGCGAGGTTGTGCCTGCGGCCGAGGCTGCCGAGCGCGGTATTACGCAGACGCCCGAGGATGCTAAGCGCGGCACCATCGCGTATTCGATCCTCCAGGCACACAATACGTCCGGAGATCCCGAGGCGCTCAAGATTCGCTTCGACGCTATGGCGAGCCACGACATCACCTTTGTCGGCATCATCCAGACGGCGCGCGCCTCGGGCATGGAGCAGTTTCCGCTGCCCTACGTGCTCACCAACTGCCATAACTCGCTGTGCGCCGTGGGCGGCACCATCAACGAGGACGATCACGTCTTTGGCCTTTCCGCGGCCAAGAAGTACGGCGGCATCTTCGTTCCGCCGCACATCGCCGTCATCCACTCCTTTATGCGTGAGAACTTCGCCGGCTGCGGCAAGATGATCCTGGGTTCCGACTCGCACACCCGCTATGGTGCCCTGGGTACCATGGCCGTGGGCGAGGGCGGCGGCGAGTTGGCAAAGCAGCTGCTGCGCGACACCTACGATGTCGCCTATCCCGGCGTCGTGGCCATCTACCTCACGGGCGCCCCGCGCCCCGGCGTCGGCCCGCACGATGTGGCGCTCGCCATCATTCGCGCCGTCTTTGCCAAGGGCTACGTCAAGAACAAGGTCATGGAGTTTGTGGGCCCCGGAATCGCGAGCATGACGACCGATTACCGCAACGGCGTTGACGTCATGACCACCGAGACCACCTGCCTGTCGAGCATTTGGGCCACCGACGAGGACACGCATGCGTTTTTGGCCATGCACGGCCGCGGCGACGACTACCGCGAGCTCAAGCCCGCCGATGTCGCCTACTATGACGGTTGCGTCGAGGTCGACCTGTCGAGCATCAAGCCCATGATCGCGCTGCCGTTCCATCCTTCCAATGGCTTTGAGATCGACGAGCTCAACGAGAACCTCGAGGACATCCTGCATGAGGTGGAGCTCGAGGCTGCCAAGATCGGCGAGGGCAAGACGCACTTTAGCCCGCTCGACAAGATCGTCGACGGCAAGCTGCACGTACAGCAGGGCGTTATCGCCGGCTGCTCGGGCGGCAACTACGACTCCGTGGTCCAGGCTGCCCGCGTGCTCAAGGGCGCCAACACCGGCTGCGGCGAGTTCTCGCTGTCGGTCTATCCCACAAGCCAGCCCGTGGCGCTCGAACTTACGCGCCGTGGCTATATCTATGACCTCATTGAGGCCGGTGCGATCGTGCGCACGGCGTTCTGCGGTCCGTGCTTTGGCGCTGGCGACACGCCTGCCAACAACGGCCTTTCGATCCGCCACACTACGCGCAACTTCCCCAACCGCGAGGGTTCCAAGCCGGGTAATGGCCAGCTGAGCGCCGTGGCCCTGATGGATGCTCGCTCCATTGCGGCAACGGCTGCCAACGGTGGCGTCCTGACGCCGGCGACCGACCTGCCCGAGGAGACTTGGGACGAGGCCTGCGAGTACACCTTTGACGACGCGCCGTACAAGAAGCGCGTGTACTGGGGCTTTGGCAAGGCGGAGCCTGCCGATGTGCTGGTCGAAGGCCCCAACATCAAGCCGTGGCCCGCGATGGAGCCTCTCGGCGACGATATCCTGCTCAAGGTTTGCTCCAAGATCATGGACCCGGTCACTACGACCGACGAGCTCATTCCCTCGGGCGAGACGAGCTCCTTCCGCTCCAACCCGCTGGGTCTGGCCGAGTTTACGCTGAGCCGTCGCGACCCGGCGTACGTGGGTCGCAGCAAAGAGGTCGACGCTGTGGAGAAGCGTCGCGTTGCCGGCGAGTCCGCGGGCGACCTGGCCGCGCTCGATGCCGAGCTTGCCGGTGTGTTCGAGGCGCTGGCTGGTGCGGGCGTCGCGGCAGATGCCAAGGCGACCGAGTACGGTTCCATGCTCTATGCCAAGAAGCCCGGTGACGGTTCTGCCCGCGAGCAGGCCGCGAGCTGCCAGCGCGTGATCGGCGGCCTGGCCAACATCGTCCACGAGTACGCCACCAAGCGCTATCGCTCCAACGTGATGAACTGGGGCATGGTGCCCTTCCAGATGGAGGCCGAGCCCAGCTTTGAGGTGGGCGACTACGTCTTTGTGCCGGGGATTCGCACTGCGCTCGATGGCGACCTAAAGGACATCGCCGCCTACGTGGTGCGCGCCGACGGTGCGGTCGAGCAGATTGAGCTCTACATTGCCGATATGACGGCCGAGGAGCGTGCCATCGTCAAGGCCGGCTGCCTGATCAACTACAACAAGTTCAAGGCCGCTGCCGAGTAACGCACTTAATTGTCCGCCCGGGGCCACCCTTTCCCGCCCGCTCACGCGCTTCGCGAGGGTCGCGTTCGGCAAAGGGTGGCCCCGGGCTACGTTTCTGCGTTCTCGTTGGGTCTTGAGGGACGCTAATAAATAGACTTGCTTGATGCCGCCTCTGTTATCGGGGCGGCTTCTTTTTGTTGAAAACCACCACAAAGGGGGCAGGCACCTTTGTGGTGGTGGGGACGAGCTCGATGCTGTTGTGATCGTTGAGCGGCATGTTAATGGGCGGCTCTACAGAATTTCATCTGGGCTGGCGGGTTTGGTTGTTTTGGGGATGCCGAGTTTGGATGACGCGAAATCGTCAACATTGTCCTTAATTCCGTCTTTGGTGTAGACAGTGACCATATAGGTGCTGTGTCCGAATTCGCCCTTGTCGCGTGTTGCCCAGGCATCCCAGTAGGCGGCCCCGTTTCGCCCTTTGATTTTTCCGACACGGCGGAGTTCTGTTCGCTTTAATTTCTGGTTGCTATAGATGGTTCGACCGGCCTCCTCGGTGAGCCCGCACTGTCCAAGCATCTTGTCGAGGACTTGGTTCATGTGGCGCTCATCGGTGTTTGGTGCGTAGTCGTAGGCGAGGGTGATGAAGTCGAGTGGCTGGTCGTCGATTAGATAGTTTAGCGTCTGAGGTCCAAGGCAGAAATAGGGGGAGCATCCGTCGATCTGACCGAGCAGTGGCAACTTTGACTGCCAACTTCCGGTGGGAATTCCATCTTCGTAAAACACGCCGCGACAGATAAAGGAGAGCGAGGTGGCACGCGAGCCGGCGTCGACCATTCCGCATAAATCGAAGGGCGAGGTGATACCAAGGGAAAAGGGCGTGATGACGATAAGGAAGAGCATCACGATGGGTATGGCGAGAATGGCGATGACGTTGCGACCGGTGGAATGAGGCGGCTTCATATGCGCTCCTCGAGACAAAGATCTGTTGAGGATAGGCAGAAATGGATATGTTCAGAGAACAATTCAAGTTTAATCTCATTGCGCGAGATGGTCGACCGTTAGCGTCGAAAACCACCACAAAGGTGCCTGTCCCCTTTGTGGTGGTGAGGAGCGCGCGGCTTCTTTTGGTAATAGTGTTAGCTGGCGGTATCATTAGTGCAGGTGGCGAAGGTTTGCATTGTGGGGTGTTTTGCCGTGAGCCGTTCTGCCCGTATTGGATTGATTGTTTTGGCGCTTGCGATTACCGTGGTTGGCGCGGGCGTTGTCGGCATGGCATTTCTACCTGCTGCGGTGACGGAGTCGGTGGTCAAGCCTGTGACTCAATCTGTCGAACTTCTGACCGGCGACGACAAGCCCGAGACCATTGCCGTTGATTTTGATGAGCAGCCGGCTGTGCTGGGTATTAGCAATTATCCGCGTATTCAGCTTGGGGCCATGCGCTATACCACGGATACAAGCCTGATCGATAGGGCGTCCGAGCTACTCAAGGGCAAAACATTTAAGCGTTGGTACGGATATGCGTCCTATCGGGCAAAAGCGAACGACATGGTTGGCGGATGCCACTCTTCCATCGAGCTGGACACTGCAAACGGCGCAAAGTTATGTGATGTCTCGTACGATCCGGGCTACGAGGGCAATGAGGGTCCGGGCATCTACATCATGGACGGCGATGTCGCCTATGTCATGGAGGGCGACCAGACCGAGCTCAACGATTTTATGGGTCAGTGTATCCAAGATGCCTATAAACAGACCTGCTTGCCTGACCCGCAGACTGCACGCGATAGTGGGTCTGCCCGTACATGGCTGTTCGAGGATGAGATGCCCTGGACCGTCGAATCGGGAAGTACGGGTTCGGCGAAGGAGTAGAGACCGCGACCACCACAAAGGGGACAGGCACCTTTGTGGTGGTTTTTGGTTTGTCTCGATTTGTAACATCTTGGCCGCTAAAAGTGGGCCTGGTGTTACAGATTGAGATTTTCGATTCGGGTGTCTTCTGTTCGTCTCGATCTGTAACAGTTAGACCCTAATTTGCCGAGTAGATGTTACAGATTGAGACAAACGGGTGCCGCTGGTCATTTCATCTCGATCTGTAACATCTAGAGCCATAAACAGCCGCTAGATGTTACAGATTGAGATAGTAAGGGGACGAGGCCGTAGCGGGTGAGCGCACCTGCTCCCTATCTTTCAATCACTCAGAAAATCTTATATATAGAGACTTAGATTTGTGTATAAGATCGCACAAAGCTGGCAACAATACTTCTCGAACAACGTGAAGCCGCCCCGTAGGGCGGCCGCCCCAAGAGAGGTGATTCCATGAGAATCGATAAGCTAGCAATGACGTCGCGCGAGGCGCTGCAAACCGCCATGAGCACGGCTGCCGACGCGCAGGCCGGCGCGGTGGAGCCGATTCATCTGCTTTCTGCCCTGCTCGGTGCCGGCGAGCGCAATATCTCCGTGATCATCGAGCGCATCGGTGCCGACCCGGCCCAGCTTGCGCGTTCCACGCAGGACGCCATCGACCACGCGCCCAAGGTTTCGGGCGAGGGTCAGCAGATGGGCCTGTCCAACGAGCTCGTCCGCGTCATCGAAAAGGCCGAGAAGAAGGCCACCAAGATGGGCGACAGCTTTGTGGTGACCGAGCATCTGCTGATGGCACTTGCCGAGGACAAGGGCGAGGCCGGCCGCGTGCTGCGCGATGCCGGCGTCACCAAGGAGCGCATCGAGCAGGTCTACGAGGAGCTGCGCGGCGATGACCGCGTGACGTCTGCCGAGGACAAGACGCAGTTTGAGGCGCTGGAGCAGTATGGTCGCAACATCTGCGACCTCGCCCGCGCCGGCAAGCTCGACCCGGTCATCGGCCGTGCAGAGGAGATCGAGCGGGTCATCCAGATCCTGAACCGCCGCCAGAAGAACAACCCCTGCCTCATCGGTGAACCCGGCGTAGGCAAGACCGCCATTGCCGAGGGCCTGGCCCAGCGGATCGTGGCGGGGGATGTGCCCTTTAAGCTGCGGGACAAGGAGGTCTACCTCCTGGACCTGACGGCCCTGGTGGCCGGCACCCAGTTCCGGGGCCAGTTTGAGCAGCGGATGAAGGGCCTCATCGACGAGGTCAAAAAGCTGGGTAACATCATCCTGATGATCGACGAGATCCACAACATTGTGGGCGCAGGCGACGCGGAGGGCAGCATGAACGCCGCCAACATCCTGAAGCCCGCCCTGTCCCGGGGCGAAATTCAGGTGATCGGCGCCACCACCTTCAACGAATACCGCAAATCTATCGAAAAGGACAGCGCCCTGGAGCGCCGCTTCCAGCCGGTGACGGTAAACGAGCCCTCCATTGAGGACTCCATCAAGATCCTGAAGGGTCTGGCCCCCAATTATGAGGCCTACCACGGGGTCAAGATCTCCGACGGCATCCTGCGGCAGGCGGTCCTGCTCAGCGAGCGGTACATCACGGACCGCTTCCTGCCGGACAAGGCCATCGACCTGCTTGATGAGGCTTGCTCCGATCTGAACCTGCACAGCAAGGAGATCTCCGGTCTTGCCGAAAAGCGCAAGGAGCGCGACGACTACCAGCTTGAGATCAAGATGCTGACGGAGGACACGGAACAGCAGGACAATTTCGAGCGTCTGGCCAAGCTGCGCAGCAACGTCTGCCGCCTCGACGCCGAGATCGCCGAGCTGGAGGCGAAGCCCGCGCCCGTCCTGACCATGGAGAACCTTGCGCGCATCATCGAGCTTTGGACAAAAATTCCCGCCAGTAAAATTCGCGCGCAGGAATATGCCCAGCTGCGTGAGCTCGAGGACCGGCTGAAGCAGCACATCATCGGGCAGGACGAGGCCGTCCATGCCGTTGCCGCCGCCATCCGCCGCAACCGCGTCGGCATCGCCGTGAAGAAGCACCCCGTTTCGTTCATCTTTGTCGGCTCGACCGGTGTCGGCAAGACGGAGCTGGTCAAGTGCCTCGCAAACGAGCTGTTCGACTCCGTCGATTCGCTCATCCGGCTGGATATGTCGGAATACATGGAGCGCCACTCCGTCTC
>URKH01000080.1 GCA_900548255.1 uncultured Collinsella sp.
CCGTGGCTCAAGATAAGTTCGACGTGGGCGGCATGACATGCGCCGCCTGCCAGGCGCACGTGGACCGCGCCGTGAGCAAACTCGACGGCGTCCAAAGCGTCGCGGTCAACCTACTCGCCGGTTCCATGATGGTCGACTATGACCCCGCGCAGGTCTCCCCCGACGATATCTGCACCGCCGTCGACCGCGCGGGCTACTCGGCCACGCCCGTCGATGCGGGCACCGGTGCCGCCGGCTCAAACGGCAGCGCGCAAGCCAGGTCCGGCGCCGCCCACATGGAGTCGCCGACCAAAAAGTTGGAGGCCGCCGCCTCTGCCATGCGCACTCGTCTCATCGTCTCGATCGTATTCCTCATCCCGCTGTTCTACATAGGCATGGGACACATGCTCGGCTGGCCGCTGCCCGCTGTCTTCACCGACCATACCCACAGCATGACGCTCGCCCTCACCGAGCTCGTCCTACTCATCCCCATCGTCTATGTCAACGACGCGTACTTTATCAATGGGTTTAAATCACTCGCGCACGGCGCGCCCACCATGGACGCCCTTATTGCCGTGGGCGCCACCGCTTCCGTCGCCTGGTCGCTCTACGCCATGTTCATCATGGCCGACCAATTAGCCGCGGGTCAGGTCCACGAGGCCATGATGACGAGCATGGACAACCTGTATTTTGAGAGCGCAGGCACGATCCTGTCGCTCGTCACCGTGGGCAAATACCTCGAGACGCGCAGCAAGTCCAAAACCGGCGGCGCCATCGAGGCGCTCATCGACCTGGCGCCCAAGACCGCGACCGTCGTGGCAGAGGACGGCGGCGAGACCACCGTCGACGTCGACAGCATCCTTCCCGGCCAGGTCCTGCGCGTGCGCCCCGGCGAGTCCATCCCCGTCGATGGCGTGGTGCTCGAAGGCAGCTCGGCCGTGGACGAGAGTGCGCTCACCGGCGAGTCCATCCCCGTGGAAAAGACCGCCGGCGACACCGTCAGCGCCGCCACCGTCAACCGCACCGGTTCGTTTACCTTCCGCGCCACGCGTGTGGGCGCCGACACGTCGCTCGCCAAGATTATCCAGCTCGTCGAGGACGCCAACGCCACCAAGGCGCCCATCGCCCGCATGGCCGACAAGGTCGCCGGCGTGTTTGTGCCCGTGGTGTTCGTGATTTCGGCCGTGACCTTTGCGGCGTGGATGGCACTGACCGGCAGCATCAACGAGGCGCTCACCTCCGCCGTGGCCGTGCTGGTGATCAGCTGTCCGTGCGCACTGGGTCTGGCCACGCCCGTCGCCATTATGGTGGGCACCGGCAAGGGCGCCGAAATGGGCATTCTGTTTAAGAGCGCCGAGGCGCTAGAGAACCTGCGCAGCGTGGGCGCCGTGGTGCTCGACAAGACGGGCACCGTCACCCGCGGCAAGCCGGCCGTGACCGATATCGTGGTTGCCGCACGCGCCGACGGCTCGCCCACCATGAGCGAAAAGGCGCTGCTCAAGCTGGCCGCCGCGTTGGAGCGCTCGAGCGAGCACCCGCTGGCCGAGGCGATTATGGCCGAGTGCGAGTCGCGCGGAATCGTCGCGCGCATGGTCGAGGACTTTGCTGCCGTGCCCGGTCGTGGCGTTACGGCACGCGAGGGGCAGAATATCATCGCGGCCGGCAACGTGCGTCTGATGAACGAGCTGGGCGCGGAGGTGCCCGCCGGTCTTGCCGAGCAGTTCGCTGCCGAGGGCAAGACGCCGCTGTTCTTTGCCAAGAACGGCGAGCTCGTTGGTACCATCGCCGTGGCTGACGAGGTCAAAGAAACGAGTGCCGAGGCCATCGCCGCGCTCCGCAAGCTCGGCGTCGACGTGCGCATGCTCACCGGCGACAACCGCGTGACGGCCGAGGCCATCGCCCGCCGCGTGGGGCTGAGCAGCGAACAGGTCATCGCCGACGTCCTGCCCGCCGACAAGGAACGCCACGTGCGCGAACTGCAAGATGCGGGCGGCAAGGTCGCCATGGTGGGCGACGGCATCAACGACTCCCCCGCCCTGGCGCGCGCCGACGTGGGCCTTGCCATTGGCACCGGCGCCGACATCGCCAAGGAGGGCGCCGACGTGGTACTCATGCGCAGCGACCTCATGGACGTCGCCCGCGCCATCGAGCTTTCGCGCGCCACGATCCGCAACATCAAGCAGGACCTGTTCTGGGCGCTGTTCTACAACGGCATCGGCATTCCGCTGGCGGCGGGCGTGTTCTTCCCGCTCACCGGATGGCAGCTCTCGCCGATGTTTGGCGCTGCGGCCATGAGCCTGTCGAGCGTGTGCGTCGTAAGCAACGCTCTACGCCTGCGAACCTTTAAGCCGAAAGTGGCAAAATAGGCTCACCATTAAGTCCATTTAGAACGGGTTTTCCAGGTGCCCGAGATTGACCTGAAAGAGGAGCGACGCGTACTTTGGTACGCGAGCGACGGCTTGAAGGTCAAGGTCGGGTGCCTGGGAAAGCCGACGTAACAGAGAGGAATACCCATGCGTTACACAATCAAGACTTCCGGCCTCATGTGCGGCCACTGCGACGCCACCGTCGAGACGGCGTTGCTCAACGTTGCCGGCGTGACCGACGCCGACGCCGACCACGAGACCCAGACCGTCCAGGTTGAGTGCGCCGACACCGTGACCGCCGAGCAGCTCGCTGCCGCCGTCGAGAGCGCCGGCGAGAAGTTCCACGCCCTGTCCGTAACCGCCGCGTAACGACTCACGCGCACCCCGACCAGAAACGAGGACCCGCCATGATGGCAGACCACAAATCGGTGACCCGCATGCTCAAGACGGCACGCGGCCAGATCGACGGCATCTTGCGGATGGTCGATGAGGACCGTTACTGCGTCGATATTTCCACGCAGCTCATGGCCACACAGGCGCTCATTGCGCGCATCAACGCCGACGTGCTCAAGGCGCATATCGAGGGCTGCGTGACTTCGGCAATCGAATCGGGCGACGAAGACCTCAAAGCCGCCAAGCTCGCCGAGATCGAACGCGTCGTCGACAAGCTCTCCAAGTAATTGGGGACATTGGGGGCAGACTTCTTTTGCACCACCTTGGTGTAGATTAACCTGTCCCCCTTGCTCTAAATCGGGTATAAAGGCGTGCGGTATATCGAACGAAAGGCAATTCGCATGAATGACTTTATGAAGGGTCGCAATGGCGCCGATGAGCTCACCATCGTGATGGGTTTTACCGGCATCGTCATCGCAATGATCGGATCGCTCGCTCGCATCCAGTGGCTCAGCTGGATCGCCATCGCCGTCATCGTGATCGGCGTGCTGCGCGGCCTGTCCAAGAACATCGACGCGCGTCGCAAGGAGAACGCGGCCTTTGTCGCCGCGACCGCGAACGTCCCTGGCTTGGGCAAGTTCGTCGCCAGCTTGGGCGGCGGCGCTGCGGCGGCCAACGCTTCGCGCACAGCCGGAACGAGCAAGGAAGACTTTGAGCGCGCCAAGCGCACGGCCAAGAAGATGTGGAAGGGCCGCAAAACCACGGCATACCTCAAGTGCCCCAACTGCGGCCAGATGCTCTCTGTTCCCAAGGGCAAAGGCAAGATCCGCGTCACCTGCCCCAAGTGCCACGCCAAGATGGAAACCCGCTCCTAGCGCCCGCACGCGGGACAAATTAATCAGGTTTGTTTGTCCCAAATCTTAAGTATTTGTTCGATAAAAAAGCCGAGGCCTCGTGTTGAGACCTCGGCTTTTTGCATGCGGTAATGGAGTTGTCCCTTTGTCACATCTACGCCACGCCGTCGCGGGCAAGCTCCTCAGCCAGCGCTGCGGCAGGCATGGCCATAATCGCGTCGAGCTCGGCATCCACCTCGGGGATGCGCTTCACCTTCAGCTTGCGCACCAGATTGCCGCGGCACATTACGTGTACCGGCTCACGCAGGGCACACAGATCATCGAGCGGATTCTTGCGCGTCACCAGGATATCGGCGGCCTTGCCGCACTCGATCGTACCGGTCTCGCCGCCCAGCCCCAGCAACTCGGCATTGACCTGCGTGGCCGTATGCAGCGCAAAGGCATTGCTCACGCCGACATACTTGGCAAAATAGGCCACCTCACGCCACATGTCGTACTGCGTCACGAACGGGCAGCTCGAATCCGTCCCCAGGCCTACCTTGATACCGGCCGCCAGCGCCGCACGAGCGCTTTCGATAATACCCGAGCACACGATATCGCCGTTCTTCTTTTGCGTATCGGTCGAATGGGTCTTCTCCGGGTCGAGCAGCACAAACGGCAGCGCCGGGCTGATAGTGCAGGTAACGCTGGGCGCACGTCCCTCGAGCTGCGTGCCCGCGGCGCCACGGTACAGCTCCAGGATCTCGGGCGTCATCGGGGCACCGTGCTCGATCGTATCGACGCCGGCCTGAAGCGCAGCCTTCACGCCCTCGGTGCTCTCGACATGAGCCATAACCGGCAGGCCCACCTCGTGCGCCGCCTTGCACGCCGCCGCGGCAACCTCGACCGGCATGCGCAGCACGCCCGGCTCGCCCACCTCGGTAGCGTCGAACACGCCGCCCGTCACGAACAGCTTGATGGCATCGGCAGCGCGCGCATACAGGTCTCGCACCTGCTCGGCTGCCTCGACGGGGCTGTTGGCCACCTGCGCGAACAAGCCCGCACCATGGCCGCCCGGCACCGTGACACCCGTTCCCGGCGCTACCAGACGCGGTCCCTGATACTTGCCAGCATCGATAGCATCGCGTACGGCAAGATCGGCAAACAGCGGGTCACCCGCGCCGCGCACCGTGGTCACGCCGCTTGCCAGCTGCTGCTGGGCGCTTCCTTTAAGAATGTGACGAACGATAGCGCGGCCCACGGGATTATCGAGCTTCTTCATCAGCGCGCCCGCATCGCCCGCCGAGACCGGCTTTCCCCAGCCACATAGATGCACATGCATATTGATGAGGCCCGGCATGAGATATGCACCCGCCAGGTCGATAACCTCGGCGCCTGCGGGCGCCTGCGCCACGGCACTCGGCCCCATCCAGGTGATGACGCCGCGCTCAACAGTCACGGCCATATCGGGTTGCGGCTCCATATGCTCCGAACCATCCAGAATGGTCGCATTGATAAACAACGTGGAACGATCGGCAGTCGCCATATCGAGCTCCTCCCTCTCAGAAAACTTCAACATTTGTCCATTATCACCTAATGCAGCGAACTAAAGTCAAACATATCGGTTAACGGAGGGAAGAGAAGGTCGTGAGGATGAACAGACCAGTGCAGCGATGCTCCGGTCGTTCCAGCAAAACGTCTTGATCTGTAACAGATAGACCGTCTTTAACCTTCCAAATGTTACAGATCGAGATCTTTCGGCACTGCGTCCAACCTTTGTCTCAATCTGTAACAGTTGGGTCGAATTTTGGCCGTTAGATGTTACAGATCGAGATATTCTCCAGCCCCGTCGTCAAACGTCTAAATCTGTAACAGATAGACAGGTTTTCGGCCTCTAGATGTTACAGATTGAGACAAACTCGGCAGGAACAACCACCTCCGCGTCAGTTGCGCCCCTTAGCGCCCATACCACTGGCGCTTCCATCCCTCAGCCAAATCGGTCCGCTGCGAAATACCCGCCAGCCTCATCTTTTCAGCCAGCTTCCCTGGATTCTTGAGTTCATCAAACGTAAACCGAAGCACCTTGTGCCCGAGCATTGTCAGATGGGACTCCCGTTGACGTTCTGCCACGAATGGGTCGACCGACTCCCGGCCCTCGCCGTTCTGCAAGGTGTACTTCCCCTTTCCGTCGAGCTCGCCGATGACACACGTCCCGTCCTCGAACCGCCAAAAATAGTCGACGCGAAACACCTGGCTCGGATCGAGCGGGTCGCGAAACTCCACCTGCAGCTCCGGAACTGGAAAGCCGTACGCAATAAAGAACGCTCGGAACCGAGACTCGCCGCCGTTTTCGGACAGCCCGTCCGCATACGACGCAATCACCTGTGCCCTGCGATACCCTCGCCTGCCCTCGCAATCGGCGCGGAGGCGCTCGCACAAATCCCAACGTGATACGCCTTTCGCCCGCAGTGCAGAATCGGCAATCGCCAACCCGTAGGAGAACGGCGCACGCAGCAAGCAATCCTCCACCGTGCGCCAAAACGGCGTCACCCACACGCCATCGACGCGCTCAAGCGTACCCGCCGCCTGCGGACGCAACAGCCGACATCCTGCACTCAGCGGCACCGAACAACCCGTCTTAACAAGAAAACGCTGCCCAAGCAGATCATTCGGCACCTCCAGACCCCACAAAAGTGCCGCGTCATAACCCCAAAACGCCCAATCGGGATGAAACTCCGCAAGCCCTTTGATGGTACGCAGCGCTCGCTCTGCCGGTGTCAACGTATCCCAATCATGCTGAAAACAGAACAGATACGGCTCGGGCTCCGCAATATCGTCGGTTCCAACATGGCGTCGCAACCACATGAGCTCGGTATTGTTATGCGTTGCGAGCAGCGCACCTTGCTCGGTCGCCTCCGTGAGCCGCGCGAGCATCCTGTTCCGCGCCAACGTGTTGCGAGTCGTATGCTTGTGTTTGAAAACGGTATTAGACACTTCCATCACCACCACGTCAGACAAAAGGACCATCGTCACCGTTGCCTCCGCTGAAAAATGTCTTGATCTGTAACAGGAAGACCGATTTTTGGCCGCTAGATGTTACAGATCGAGACATTCCCCCAACCAGGTGCCAAACGTCTCGGTCTGTAACAGTTAGACGTTCTCCAGGCCCCCAAACGTTACAGATTTAGACAAACCAGCGGCGCCCAAGCGTTCGTCTCGATCTGTAACAGGTAGACCGGTTTTTTGTCCCTAAACGTTACAGATCGAGACATAAAGACAGAAGGCAAGGCAGGACAACGCCAGGTCCATCCCCTACTCCCACTCCTGCTCGTAGATGTTGAGCGACTTCACGTACCGCCCCTGGGCGCCCATGATGTCGCGGACCAGGCGCAAAAAGAAGCTGACGCACGAGGTGTCAAAGCCGTCCTGCAGATCCTCGGGATGCACCGCACCCGGTCCATCGACCGCCGTGTCACTCAGACGCGCGATGTCATACAGATAGAGCTGTCCCGCCGTCAGCCAGACATCGTCGACGCAGGCGAGGCGCACCGCAATCGCGCCGTCGCTCCAATGCTCCTTTTGCACGATATGCGGGTCGTAGACATCAAAGCGACGGTCGGTGCGCGTATCCTTCAGCGCAACCATGCCGTTCGCAGGATCCTTGTCCAAAATGCCAAAGCGCGAGAAATACTGTGTGTCGTGCACTTGCTCGAGCCGCTTGAGCGAGGCAGGCGAAAGCGATGCCGGCGGCTCGTCAACATATAGCTCGAGCAGCGTCTTGCCATGGCGATAGGGGCGCTCAAACAGCAGCCAATCGGTAAACGCCATGTTGTAGGCCATGATTTCGTTTTGAGAAGGTTCCTCGCAATAGCTGAGCCACGGATCGACGATAATCTCGAACTGCTCGCGCGCCGGCTCCAGAAACTGAAACTTCCGCAGCATCCAAAAATGGGCCATGTCGGCAATATCGTTGCCGACGGCTTCGGACAGCTGCACTCGATCTAAAGCGTGGTCAGTCATGGCATCCTCCTCAAACTGATGAACCTCAATTTGAGCTTACGAGGAGGGTGGGCAGCCACGACTAGCGCGGGCAAAATAGGCCTCCGGCTGCAAACCAGATGCTGACCAAACACTTGACGAAAAGCTTGACCGAAAATGCACACCGCAACAAAACAGCAGGTAAACATAGACAGCCAACTCGCCCTTTTGAGCCAGATGCCCGCAGCCACCACAGAAACAACAGGTGGCCACAGCCCAAGAAGTCGGCAAATGAGCACCCACACGTCGACAAACGAGCAAATCGCTCGCAAAGAGTGTCCCCAACGACTAGACAAAAATGACCAGTCATTGGGTGTTCCTATAGTTTTGTCAACCGTCGGGGCTACTCCCGGTAGGGCACCCGGTCGCGCATCACGGCGTATATCGCCCTGAGCCG
>URKH01000081.1 GCA_900548255.1 uncultured Collinsella sp.
CTGGAAAACTTGGGTCTAGCGCGTGATGAGATGCGCCGTCGTGTAGCCGAGACCAGCTATTTCTTTGGGCTGGAGGACTGGCTCCACCGCGATACTGACACGCTTTCGGGTGGTCGCAAACAGTTGCTGTCGTTGGCGGCCGTTCTGGCGTTGCGTCCGCGTGTGCTGCTACTCGACGAGCCCACGTCTCAGCTCGATCCCGTTGCCGAGAAGAATTTTCTGCACGCGCTGTTTCGCGTGAACCGTGAGTTGGGCTGCACGGTTGTTGTGGCTACGCATCAACCGCGCCCAATGCTCGAGTATGCGACATGTGCGTACCGGATTGAGGACGGTCACGTGCGCGAGGTGGCGGATATGGCTTCTTTGGGACGCCGAGAATCGCTGTTTTCCGACGACATGTTGGGGTGGGGTGCCGTCCGATGTGCAAAAAACGGAGTATTCAGCAGGCGTGAGGACAATTTGGGCTCTCTGGAGCCGCCCGGGGACGTATCGAGCGCGAAAAAAAGCTCGGAATTGGACAAATCGTCCGAATTTGTGGCGCAAACGTCGCTCGAGAACGGCTCGGAAGCCTTCCCGCGCACGGATGGAAGCAGAATACTCCAAAAAATGCACGCTGGGTCGGCTACCACCCTGTCGGAAGGCTGGTTTCGCTACGATCGCGCGTGCGGTTGGGTGCTGCGCGGGCTCGATGCGTCGTTTTCGGCTGGCGCGGTGCATGCAGTCGTGGGCGGAAACGGCTGCGGCAAGTCGACGATGCTTTCGGTGCTGGCCAAGACTGCCAAGCTGCAGCGTGGTCGTATGGTGCGCGGGGCGGCCTCGGCTGCGCTGCTGCCGCAGAACCCCAAGGCCCTGCTGGTTGCCGAGACGGTGCGCGACGAGCTGATGGAATGGGCCTCGACCTGCGGATATGACGAGAACTTGGCGCGGGAGCGTGCGGCGCAACTGGGATTGGACGGCCTGGAGACGCGCCACCCCTACGATCTTTCGGGCGGACAGCGCCAGCTGCTTGCGTTGGCAAAGCTGCTGCTGATCGGCCCCGAGCTGCTGTTGCTTGATGAGCCCACCAAGGGCCTTGACCTGGCAAGTCGCTGCATTATCGCCCGCGCCCTGCGTGACCATGCGAAGGCTGGCGGCACCGTCATTATGGCCACGCACGATCTGGATTTTGCCGAGCAGGTTGCCGATGACATTGCTATGATGTTTGGCGGCGAGATCGCCTGCATGGAGCCGCCGACCGACTTCTTTGCCGACAACGTGTTTTATAGGGCGTGATGGGATGGCGGATTATCGCATCGTGCGCCTACTCGCAAAACAGGAGATACCGCTGCTGCTGGCGGTGCCAGCCGTGATGGCTGCGGCGTTGCTGGCGGGCGTCGAGCAGGCGGCGCTCGCCATGCTTGTCGTGGTGGCGCTGGTGCTTGCGCTGTTCTTTGCAGGCTACGAGGCGTCGCGACCGGGCCTGCGCCAGATTATGCCAACGCTGGTTCTGGCGGCGTTGGCCGCGGCGGGGCGCATCTTGTTTGGCCCCATTCCCGACTTTAAACCCGTGAGTGCCATCGCCATTATCGCGGGGGCGACGCTTGGCCGCCGCAATGGTTTTATGGTTGGCGCGCTGGCGGCGCTGACCAGCAATTTCTCTTTTGGACAGGGCATGTGGACGCCGTGGCAGATGTATGCTTGGGGGCTCGTGGGATACGTTGGCGGTGCGCTGGCGCATGCCGGCGCTTTTGATCGCGCCGATGGCACCGTGCGTATGCCGGCGCTGCTGACCTACGGCTTTGCTTCGGGTTTGCTGTACGGCGTTGTGATCAACGCCTACGACATTATCGGTTTTGTTCAACCGCTCACGTGGGCGGGTGCCATGGCGCGTCTTGCCACCGCCGTACCGTTCGATATCACGCACGGCCTTGCGACCTGCGTGTTTTTGGTCGCCCTGTACAAGCCTTGGTGTCGCCGCATCAACCGAGTCGTCGTGAAGTACGGACTGTAGGGCTGGTTGCGCCGGGGCGGGAATCAATACTGCCGAAGTGCCATTTTAAAACTATGCCGGTTTACGGGGCCAGATTGGCACAAGCAGACCATGCCGGCTATTTTTGAAATAGAGCAAGCCGTTTACCTGCGGTTTTATTATTTCGGAATTGCGTATGGTTGGGGGTTCGCGATTTAGCCCCGTAAACTGGCATAGTTTTGGAATGGCCGGCTGATATGACGGGCGTCGTGACCCTCAAGAGCCAAATTGATCCGTTTTCTTCCGTCTCCAGACGTCCCCGGGGAATCAGCTGAACTCGCCCGCCACGAAATCAGCCTATCTACTACGTTTGACCCGACACCCCCAAACACAACCGCGTTTTATGAAAAACCGCAGGCTTTCTACCTGCGGTTTTCTTTTTGCGTTGTTCGCTGTGGTTGAGGGTGGTGGCTTAAACGTAGTAGATGGGCGTGTTTCGTGGCGGATGGGTCACGTGGATACCACCACGAGGCCCAAAATGATTCGTTTTCCTCCGTCCCCAGGGGATCAGCTGGGGCTAGAGCTCTAGCGTGAGGGTGACGGGGCAGTGGTCGCTGCCGAAGATGTCGCCGCGGATGCCGGTGTCGCGTACGTTGTCGGCGATTGCGTCGCTTACCAGGAAGTAGTCGATGCGCCAGCCGGCGTTGTTCTTGCGGGCATTAAAGCGATAGCTCCACCAGCTGTAGACGCCCTCGACGTCGGGGTTTGCCGCGCGCCAGGTATCGGTAAAGCCGGCGTTGAGCAGCTCGGTAAACTTGCCGCGCTCCTCGTCCGAAAAGCCGGCGTTGCCGCGGTTGGACTTGGGGTTCTTAAGGTCGATCTCCTCGTGCGCCACGTTAAAGTCGCCGCAGGTCACGACGGGTTTGCCGGTCTCGCGCTCGAGCGCGTTCAAAAAGCCGCGGTAAGCATCGTCCCAGGCCATGCGCACGTCGATGCGGGCGAGTTCGTTTTGCGCGTTGGGAGTGTAGACATCCACAAACCAGAACTTGTCGAACTCCAGCGCGCAGACGCGGCCCTCGGTTGCGGCTTGGGCGACGAGTACGGCCGCCTCGTTCTCGCCGGCGTAGGGTAGCAGTGCGTCGGCGTGCAGCACGCGCAGCGGTTCCTGGCGGCTAAAGACCGCAGTGCCCGAATAGCCTTTACGCTCGGCGTAGCTCCAGGTTTGGTGATAGCCGGCCAGGTCAATATCGACCTGGCCTTCTTGCAACTTGGTCTCTTGCAGCGCCAGGATATCGACGTCGAGTTCTTGCGCGATCTGGATAAAGCTCGGGTCCTTTTTGAGCACGGCGCGCAGGCCGTTGACGTTCCACGAGACGAAAGTGTAAGTCTGAGGCATGGTGTCCTTTCGACGGGGTTGGCAGGCTTAAGATTAGCGCAACAGGGGCGGGGTGGGCTCCGCGCATGCTGACTTAAAGGTCGCATGCTGGGACATCGCCCGACGCCGCCCGATCAACAAGGACGGAGGGCTCATATGACGCAGGCAATATCGGACCCCAGGCAGGCGTCCGCCGCGCTGGCGGATCTGTTTGACACCCACAAGCGCGTGGTGTTCTTTGGCGGCGCCGGTGTTTCCACGGCGAGTGACATCCCCGATTTCCGCAGCGTGGACGGCCTGTATCACCAGCAGTTTGCCTATCCGCCCGAGACCATGCTCTCGCACAGCTTTTACGAGACACATCCGGCGGGGTTCTTCGACTTTTACCGCACCAAGATGATCGCGCTTAACGCTAAGCCCAGCCGCTGCCACACCAAGCTGGCCGAGCTGGAGCGAGCTGGCAAGCTCGATGCCGTGGTGACGCAAAACATCGACGGCTTGCATCAGATGGCGGGCTCGCAGCGCGTATTCGAGCTGCACGGATCGGTCCATCGCAACATTTGCCAGTCGTGCGGCGCGGTCTATAGCGCCGAGTGGATTTGCTCGCGCGAGCATGAGGACGCCGCGGGCGTGCCCGTGTGCCCTGCGTGCGGTGGTCGCATCAAGCCCGATGTGGTGCTCTACGAAGAGCCGCTCGACGAGCGTGTGTTGACCGGTGCCGTTGCCGCCATCGCCGCGGCCGATGCCCTCATTGTGGGCGGGACCTCGCTCGTGGTGTATCCGGCGGCAGGCCTTACGCGTTACTTTACTGGCGATACGCTGGCCATTTGCAATTTGGCGCCTACCGATCAGGATGCAAATGCCGACCTGCTGATTTCTTGCGACATCGCGGCCGCGTTTGCGTTCTAGCCCGTGTGCGCGGATACAATAGAAAGACTGAGTGCAAAGCGACCCCGCCGCCAGCTCCCCAAGCTCGGCGGCGTGGGCATTTTAGGAGGATGTTCATGGCGAACGACAGCAAGACATGGCGGTGCGGAAAGTATGAGCTCAGCTTTGACCGTCCGCGCATCATGGGCGTCCTCAACGTGACGCCCGATTCGTTTAGCGATGGCGGGGAGCACTTCGACCCGGATGCCGCCATCGAGTACGGCCTGGCGATGCTCGACGCCGGCGCCGACATCATCGACGTAGGCGGCGAGTCCACGCGCCCCGGCTTTACCCCGGTTAATCCCGACGAGGAGGCTCGCCGCGTGCTGCCCGTGGTGCGCGCGCTGGCCAAAGAGGGCGCCATCGTCTCGATCGACACGCGTCACGTGGCGGTTGCCAAGGCGGCCGTGCGCTGCGGCGCCTCGATCGTCAACGACGTGACCGGCTTCACTGACCCCAAGATGGTCGAGTTTGTTAAGACGAGCACCTGCGGCGTCATCGTGATGCATGCCGGCGAGGTCGCCGCGCCTACCCGCACGCACGCAACGGTACAGCTCGATACCTCGGCGGCGGCGTTTGTTGCCGAGAAGGCGCGCGAGGCGGCTGCCGAGGCCGCGCGTGAGGCTGAGAAGCCGGCTCGCCGCCGTCGCGGCAAGTTACTGGGCGAGCCTAAGCCGGAGGCCAAGCTTCCGGGCGGCGTGGTGCAGCCCTCGTTGCCGTTTGGCGATCCGGAGCCCGCGACCGAGCCTGCAAGCGAGCAGGAGACGCCGGCCGCCGAGCAGGCTGCTGCCGCCGAGACCGTCGCGCCCGCGCCCGAGGCCACCGAGGCCGCATCGGAGTCCAATGACCGCCTGGCCGCCATGATGCGCCGCAGCGCCCGCCGCGAGGAGGCCTACGTGCCCACCTCGCAGCTCCGCCGCTTCACCCTGCCCGATTCGGCGCCCATCATGCGCCGCGTCATGGGCTTTCTGTCCGACCAGGCCCGCGCGCTCATCCACGCCGGCGTGTCGCGCGACCGCATCTGCATCGATCCTGGCCCGGGCTTTGGTAAGTCGGCTAACGAGGACATCGTCATCCAGCGCGAGACTGCCAAGATGGCGTCACTGGGTTATCCGCTCATGTGCGCCGTATCGCGCAAGCGCTTTGTGGGCGCCGTCTCGGGCGTGACCGAGGCCGCCGAGCGCGATGCCGCTACGTTTGGCGTGTGCCTGGGCGCCATCCAGGCCGGTGCCAACATCGTGCGCGTGCACGACGCCGCGGGTTTTGCGCAGTTCCTGAACGGCTACTGGGCAGTTGCCAAGCCGCAGCCGCGCCGCGCGTTTGTGGCCGTGGGCTCCAACCTGGGGCATCGCTGTGACAACATCCGCGCCGCACGCGACATGATCGCCGAGATTCCACTCACCTGCGTGTCCAACTCCTCCAAGATCTACGAGAGCGAGCCGGCCTACGAGACGCGCCAGGACGCGTTTGCCAACGCCGTCATCGAGATCAAGACCGAGCTGGCGCCGCTGGTACTGCTCGACGAGCTGCAGAAGATCGAGCTCGAGCTGGGCCGCGACCGCTCCAAAAAGGCCAAGGCCAACGGTCCGCGCACCATCGACCTGGACCTGCTGTGGATGGACGGCGAGACCCACGGCGGCAAAAAGCTGCGCCTGCCGCATCCGCTCATTGGCGAGCGCGACTTTGTGCTGGTGCCGCTCGAGGACCTGATGCACGACCCGGCGCGGTTCTTCCGCTATAACGGTGTCGAGGTCAAGGAACCCGAGGATCGCGTGGGCCATATCGTGGGCGAATTGGGGCGTATGTAGATGATCGAGATGAATGCTGTTGTCGCCGGTACCGAGCTCGACGCGGCGCGTGACGCGGGCCGCGAGGGCGTGTCCGCGGGCTGGTGCGCGTGGAGCGTGGGCGATGCTTCGCTGACGTTTTCGCTGGTTGTGCGCCCCGATGTGAACATGCACGCCTTCCACGGCCTGCCGTTTGTGGCCGCGATGGGCATGATGGACGCGCTCGTGGGCACGGCTTCGACGCCGGGGTTGGGCCTTGCCGGTAAAGTGGGTATCCAGTGGCCGAGCGATATCGTGTGCGGTGCGCCTGCGTTTGAGGCGTCGCTCGCGCGTGTTGCCGTGAACGGCGGTGCCGGTGCCGCGGGCATGTTTGCCGCAGTGACGGTTGATATTGAGCGTGCGGCGCTTGGTGAGCTTGGCGTGGATATGGCCGACGTGGTGCTGGTCGAGGCATTGGCCACCGCCGTGCTGACCCGCGTGGACACCTGGGCGGTTGCCGCCAACACACCACAGGGCGCTGCCGGCCCGCTGGCTCCGGTGCTGGGTGAGTACTTCGATATGGTGCCGCTGCTGGGTCGTCAGGTTGCGGCGGTGTCGCCCAACGGTTTGCCGCTTGCGGTCGGTGTGTTTGCGGGCCTGGACATCTGGGGCCGCGCGACCATCAAGACCGATGCCGGCGAGCAGGAGTTTCCGCCCGAGGCCGTACGGATTCGCGGACTGTAACGCGAGGCGCCCGCGCTCAAAGATAACGATGACAACGAAGTCCTCTTCGGCCTGTGCCGGGGAGGGTTTCGCCTATCTGGTGAATGGGTTGCCAGCGCCCTATTCCTCAAAATTGAAAATTTTTCAGTTTTGAGGAATAGGCTTGGCGAACGTTTGCGGGGCTGTGACATCGGGCGTGCTCGACTTATGTCCCTGTTTTACCCCCAGCTTCTGCATGCGGCGGTAGATTTCGCAGATGCCCTTGATGGTGAGCTGCCCGTCGACTATGTCGAAGGCGTCGGTCGAATCGGCGACGATGCTGGCGAGGCCGCCCGTGGCGATAACGGTGGCGTCCTCGCGCCCCAGCTCGCGCTTCATGCGCGCGACCAGGCCCTCGGCCATGGAGGCGGCGCCCATTACGGCACCGACCTTGATGCACTCTTCGGTGTCGCGACCGATGGCGTGCTCGGGCGCCTCGAGCGGAACGCTGGCGAGCTTGGCGGCTCGGGCGGCGAGCGCGTCCATCGAAATGCGGATGCCCGGCGCAATCGCTCCGCCAATGTAATAGCCGTCCACGTCGATGACGTCGATATTGGTCGCGGTGCCAAAGTCCACCACGATCGCCGGGGCGCCGTAGAAGGTCTCGGCAGCGACGGCGTTGGCGATGCGGTCGGCACCAACGGCCTGGGGGCGTGCCGCCCGCAGCTTGGTCACGGCGGCCGTCTGCGGCCCGATGACGATGGCGTCTGCCGCGATGCGGTTGGCCACGGCGTGCCACTCGCGCGAGAGCTGCGGCACCACGCCCGCAAAGGCGATTGCGTCAACCGCATCGAGCGAGAGGCCGTACATCTTAAAGAAACCCATCAGGCGCACGTGGATCTCGTCGGCGGTATAGGAGCGGTCGGTGGGCATACGCCACGACTGCACCAGCTCGTCTCCGTCAAACAGGCCCATGGCCGTCTGCGTATTTCCCATATCGATAGCGAGCAGCATGTCTACTCCCGGTGTTGGCATAAAAGGACGCGCACCATTGTATACGTGCCGTCGACGGCGCTCGGCTGCGATTCGTTTACGGTGATAGGGGCTGAGGGGTTTAAATATGAAGGAATTAGGTTGATTTTCAATCTCAACGCAACA
>URKH01000082.1 GCA_900548255.1 uncultured Collinsella sp.
GCTGGAGGTCCAGAAGACTGTTGCCGAGGGCGCTGGCGCCACTCCCGTGGCTGCCTGCATGTCCGGCAAGGTCGATACCACCAAGAAGACTGTGTGCGTGGTTTCCGGCGGCAACGTGGACGTGACCGGCCTCATCGTCGCGTGTGACATTCTGGAGCAGCTGCCCCAAGACCTGTCGGGGGTTATGCTCTTTGTGCCTAAGCTCATGTTCAACGCTGACGGCATGACGCTTGACGAGTATCATCGTGACGATTTACTCGCAAGCCTTACCAGTCGCGGCGCCGAGGTTCATGTGGTGTCGACCATGCCGCATGAGCTGCTCGATACCCTGGAGCATATCCTTGGCATTGTGCCCGCAGACTCTACTAATTCCGCTGACCCTATCCATTAAAGGAGAGCAGATGAAACCTATCGTCGCCGTCGTCGGACGCCCCAACGTGGGCAAGTCCACGCTCGTTAACCGCCTGGCCCAGACCTCGGACGCCATCGTCCACGAGTCCCGCGGCGTCACGCGCGACCGCTCTTATCACACGGCCGATTGGAACGGCCGCGAGTTCACCATCGTCGACACGGGCGGCATCGAGCCGCTCAAGAGCGATGACGTCTTTGCAACGTCCATCCGCGACCAGGCGCTCGCCGCCGCCGAGGAAGCCGCCGTCATCCTGTTTGTGGTCGACGGCCGCACCGGTGTCACCGAGGAGGACGAGTCGGTCGCCCGCATGCTCAAGCGCTGCGACAAGCCGGTCTTTCTGCTGGTGAACAAGCTCGACAACCCCGATCGCGAGAACGACAGTATCTGGGAGTTCTATTCGCTCGGCATCGGCGAGCCCACGCCGCTCTCGGCCCTGCACGGCCACGGCACGGGCGACCTGCTCGACGATATCGTGGCCCTGCTTCCGGAGGAAGAGGACGAAGTCGCCGACGAGTTCCCCGATGCGCTGAACGTGGCCATCATCGGCCGCCCCAACGCCGGTAAGTCCTCGCTGTTCAACCGCATCCTAGGTGCCGACCGCTCCATCGTGTCCAACATTGCCGGCACGACGCGCGACGCCATCGACACGGTCGTCGAGCGCAACGGCAAGCACTACCGCATGGTCGATACCGCGGGCATCCGTAAGAAAAGCACCGTGTACGAAAACATCGAGTACTACTCCATGGTCCGCGGCCTGCGCGCCATCGACCGCGCCGACGTGGCGTTGCTCGTCGTCGACGCCTCCGTGGGCGTCACCGAGCAGGACCAGAAGGTCATGGGCTTGGCCATCGAGCGTGGCTGCGCCATCGTGGTGCTGCTCAACAAGTGGGACCTGCTCGACGACGACCGCAAGCGCGAGGCCTGCATGGAGACCGTCGACCGCCGTCTGGGCGTCATGGCTCCCTGGGCCCAGTACCTGCGCATTTCTGCCCTGACCGGCCGCAGCATCGAGAAGATTTGGGCAATGGTCGACGCAGCCGAAAAGACGCGCTCGCAGAAGATCAGCACCTCGCGCCTCAACACGTTCCTCACCGACCTGCGCGAGTTCGGCCATACCGTGGTGGACGGCAAGCGCCGCCTGCGCATGCACTATGTGACCCAGACGGGCGTCAACCCGCCGACGTTCACGTTTTTCGTCAACCACAGCGACCTGGTCAACGACACCTACCAGCGCTATGTAGAGAACCGCATGCGCTCGACCTTCGACTTCGCCGGCACACCCATCCGACTCTTCTTTAGGAAGAAGGAACAGAAGGATGCATAATCCGATTCTGCTGACCGCCATCTGCGCCGTGGTCTCGTTCTTTATCGGGGCGATTCCGTTTGGCCTGATCTTGGGCCGTGTGTTCAACCACACGGACATTCGCAAGGCGGGCTCCGGCAACATCGGCACCACCAACGCGCTGCGCGTGGCCGGCCCCAAGGTGGCCGCACTCACGCTGCTGCTCGACTGCCTTAAGGGCGCCATCTGCGTCCTTATCGCCCGTCCGCTCATCGCCGACTTGGGCTATGGTTTTCCGCCGAACATCATGGCGCCTGGAGCCCCCGGCGACTGGATGCTCGGCGTCATTTGCCTGGCAGCTGTATGGGGCCATATCTTCTCGCCCTACCTCAACTTCCATGGCGGCAAGGGTATCGCCGTTGGTCTGGGCGTGATCCTTGCCTGGTACTGGCCCATTGGCCTGTCGCTGCTGGGCATGTTTATCGTGGCCGTCGCCATCACCAAGTACGTGTCGGTGGGCTCGCTTGCCGCCGCCATCGGTCTTCCCATCGCTGCCTGCGCGGTCTTTCCGTACAGCAGCCTGGGTCTCAAGTTTTGCATGGCGATGATCGGCATCACCGTGGTGTGGGCCCATCGCTCGAATATCCAAAAGCTCATGGCCGGTAAGGAGTCCAAGCTCTCGTTTACCAAGCGCGTCACCGAGCCCGACGATAAGTAGGAGAGAGTCATGAATGTTGCGCTGATTGGCTCCGGCTCCTGGGGAACCGCCGTCGCCGGCCTTGCCGCCGCGCGCGCCGAGCGCGTGACCATGTGGGCCCACAGCGAGCAGACGGCCGCCGGCATTAACAGCGAGCACCGCAACCCGCGCTATCTGGTGGGATACGAGCTGCCGGACAACGTGGTGGCAACGACCGAGCTCGCCCAGGCGCTCGACGGTGCCGATGCGATCATCTTTGCCGTGCCCTCCACGCACTTGCGCGACGTGTGCCATCAGGCGGCGCCGTTCATCGCGGACGACGCCCCAGTGCTCTGCCTCACTAAGGGCATCGAGCCCGAGTCTGGCCTGCTCATGAGCGAGGTCATCGCCAGCGAGATCGGCAACGAGACGCGTGTGGCGGCGCTTTCGGGCCCCAACCATGCCGAGGAAATCTGCCGTGGCGGGCTTTCGGCCGCCGTCATCGCCAGCGAGGACCAGCAGGTGGGGGAGACCTTCAAGGACCTGCTCCTGTCCACGGCTTTTCGCATCTATCTGTCGCAGGACATGACGGGTGTCGAGGTCTGCGGCGCCATGAAAAATGTCATCGCCATCGTGTGCGGCATCTCCGCCGGCTCGGGCGCGGGCGACAATACGCTTGCCCTCATCATGACGCGCGGCCTGGCCGAGATCAGCCGTCTGGTGCACGCCCGCGGCGGTCAAGCTATGACCTGCATGGGACTTGCCGGCATGGGCGACCTCATTGCCACCTGCACCTCGGAGCATTCGCGCAACCGCACCTTTGGCTACGAGTTTGCCCACGGTGTGTCGCTCGACGAGTATCAGGAGCGCACGCATATGGTGGTTGAGGGCGCCGTCGCGGCCCGCAGCGTCAGCGAACTTGCCCGTTCACTGGGCGTAGACATTCCGCTCACCTTTGCCGTGGAGCAAACGCTCTACAACGGTGTTACTTTGGATAGGGCGCTCGAGATTCTTACCGATCGCGTCCCCTCTCAAGAGTTCTACGGACTCACCGACTAGCGCAGAAAGGCTACTACCATGGGTTCCATTAAAATCGCTCCGTCCGTCCTCTCGGCCGACATGGCCAACCTCAAGGGCGAACTCGACAAGATCGCCGGCGCCGACTACGTGCACTTCGACGTCATGGACGGCCACTTTACCGGCAACCTCACCTTTGGCGTTGACATCCTCAAGGCCGTCAAGCGCTCCACCAATGTACCGGTCGACGCGCACCTCATGGTGTCGAACCCCGACGAGACGGTCGATTGGTACGCAGACGCCGGCGCCGATATGATCACCGTACACTACGAGGCCTCCACGCACCTGCACCGCACGCTCACCCATCTGCAGCAGCGCGGCGTTAAGGCCGGCGTGGTGCTCAACCCCGCCACCCCCGTGTGCGTGCTCGAGAGCATCATCGACGTCATCGATATGGTGCTGCTCATGAGCGTGAACCCCGGCTTTGGCGGTCAGAGCTTTATCCCCGGTACCATCGCCAAGCTCCACGAGCTCAAGGCCATGTGCGAGCGTCACGACGTTTCGCCCCTCATCGAGGTCGACGGCGGTATCTCTTCCAAGAATATCGCCGAGGTCGTCAAGGCTGGTGCCAATGTCCTGGTGGCAGGTTCCGCCGTATTTAAGTCCGAAGATCCCGCTGCCGAGGTTGCGCTGCTGCAGAAGCTGGGCAACGAGGCCGCACAGGAGGCATAAACCCTTATGACCGCAGGTCAAAACCGCATACCCGTGAATCTTGACTATGCCGCCTCGACGCCCATGCGCGCCGAGGCGCTCCTTGCGCAGCGCGAGTACGACGATAGCGAGCTTGCCGGCGTCAACCCCAACTCGCTGCATTCGCTTGGCCGCAAGGCCGCTGCGCGCCTAGAAGTGGCGCGTCGCGAGATTGCCCGCAGCTTTGGCGCGCGCGTCCGACCGTCCGAGATCATCTTGACCAATGGCGGTACCGAGGCAAACCAGCTGGCGCTCCTCGGACTTGCCGAGGGCGCTCGTCAGCGCGATCGCAAGCGCGATCGTGTCATCGTTTCGGCCATCGAGCACGATTCGATTCTGGACAACCTGCCGCTGCTGCGTGCCGCCGGTTTTACCGTCGACCTGGTGCAGCCCTGCCGCGCGGGCTACATTGAGCCCGCAGCGCTGAGCGACTTGCTGAGCGATGACGTAGCGCTCGTGAGCATTATGGTTGCCAATAACGAGACCGGTGTGGTGCAGCCCATCCGCGAGCTTGCCGCCGCCGCGCACGCCGCGGGCGCCCTGTTCCATACCGACGCCATCCAGGGTTATCTGCATATCCCGTTCGATGTACACGAGCTGGGCGTTGACGCCATGACCGTTGCCGCACACAAGATTGGCGGCCCCGTGGCCTCTGGCGCGCTCTACCTTAAGAGCCGCACGCCGTTGCGCCCTCGCATCTTCGGCGGCGGACAGGAGGCCGGCCGTCGTGCCGGCACGCAGGACCTGCGCACGCAGCTGGCTTTTGCCGCTGCTGCCTCAGCGCTGTTGCCGACCGTGGCCCAGGAGCGCGCGACGCTGCAGGCCTTGTCCGACAAACTCTACGCCACGCTTACAGCCCATCCGCACATTCACGCCACGATGGGCGACTACGCGCAGGCAGATCGCCTGCCCGGCATGGTTTCGATCTGCGTTGACGGCATGGACTCCGAAGAGCTCATCATCAAGCTCGACGCCGCCGGTTTTGAGGTGTCGGCCGGCTCTGCCTGCTCGAGCGGCAGCATGGACCCGAGCCATGTGCTCAGCGCCATGGGCATTGGCCGCGAGCAGGCTCTCGGCGCCCTTCGCATCTCGTTTGATGACCGCGTGAACCCGGCCGACCTGGACGACTTTGCTCAGGCGCTGCTGTCGATCGTGGGTGCCGCATGATCGTTGCCAATCTCGAGCGCGCCCTGCTGGCGCGCTATCCCAAGACGGACGCCGAACCTTGGGACCATGTAGGCTTATCCGTAGGCGACCCCGATGACGAGATCCGCGGCGTGGCCTGCGCACTCGACGCCACCGGGGCCAACGTGCACCTCGCCTTGGAGGCCGGTGCTAACGTGTTGCTCACGCATCATCCCGTCTACATCAAGGCGCCCGAGGCGTTTTGCCCGCCCAGCGCGATGCGTCCCCAGTGCAGCGCGGCGCTCTACGAGGCGGCCCGCTGCGGGATGAGCATTATTTCGCTCCATACCAATCTGGACCGCTCGCACGAGGCGCGCGTCTGCCTGAGCGAGTTGCTGGGCGCCGCGCCCGTGAGCTCGCTAGAGCACGTGGACGACCCCGAGGCGACGGGCCTGGGCGCGTTTGCAACGCTCAACGACCCGTGCACGCTACGCGATCTTGCCGTCCGTGCTGCTACGACCATCGGAAGCGATCCACGCGTATGGGGCGATGCCAAGCGCCCGTGCCGTACCGTCGCCATTCTGGGCGGCTCCCTCGGCGACTTTGGCGAGCTTGCCATCGCCGCCGGTGCGGATGTCATCGTGACCGGAGAGGCGGGCTACCACGTAGCGCAAGACCTTGCCTTGCGCGGGCTACCGGTGATCTTGCTCGGTCACGATCGCTCCGAGGAGCCGTTCGTGGATATCTTGATGAACTCTGCGGTTGACGCCGGGGTCGACCCCCGTCATGCGATTAAAATACTGAACCCTTGCCAATGGTGGACTGTGACAAAAGGAGAGAACTTATGAGCGCCGGCGCTACGCTACTCAAGCTGCAACAGATCGATTTGGAGCTCGCACGCAACAAGAGCGAACTTGCCAATATGCCGGAGCTCAAGGAGCTCGCCTCAAAGCGCAAAACCTATGTAAAGCTTAAGTCCGAGATGACCAAGCTCTATGCTCAGCGCAAGGACCTGGACATTGAGCTGGACGATCTCAACACCACCGAGATCCAGACCAACAACGCCATCGAGGCAGCCAAGAAACGCCACGTCGACGGCTCTGACTACCGCGAGGTCCAGGATCTAGAAAACGAGCTCGCCACTCTGGCAAAGCGCCTGGATAAGATTGAACACACCCGCAAGGACGTCGTCGTCGCCCATAAGGAAGCGCTTGACCGCGAGGCTCGCGCGCAGGCCATCATTGCCAAGTTCGAGGAGGGCGTAAAGGCCGATACCAAGGCCGCCCGTGCCAAGGCTGCCGATCTGCAGGCTCAGATCGATGCCGCCACCAAGGAGCGCACCGCGCTTGCCGCCACGCTGCCGACCGACGTGCTCACCGATTATGAGCGTCTGCTTAAGCAGTTCCGCGGCCTGGCCGTCGAGACCATCAAGGGCAACATCCCCACGGTCTGCCACACGGCGCTGCAGGCGTCGTCCATGAGCGACCTCAACCATGACGGCAGTGAGATTACGCACTGCCCTTATTGCCACCGCCTGCTCGTGCTCCCCAGCAAGGAAGCCTAACGATGACGGCGGCACCCAACAATTCAATGCAACTTGAGGGAAAAACGATCCTGCTGGGCATAACCGGCGGGATCGCCGCCTATAAGTCGTGCAATATCGTGCGCCTGCTGCAAAAGCGCGGTGCGCACGTCAAGGTCGTCATGAGCGATCATGCCACGGAGTTTGTGGGGCCGCTCACCTTCCGCGCGCTTACGGGCGAGCCCGTTGCCGTGGGCCTGTTCGACGACCCTTCCGACCCCATCCACCATATCTCGCTGGCGCAGGAGCCCGACTTGGTGGTCGTGGCGCCCGCGACGGCCAACATCATCGCAAAGATGGCCAACGGCATCGCCGACGACCTCATTTCTACCACGCTGCTTGCCACGCCGCGCCCCATTGTGATCGCGCCGGCCATGAACAATGGCATGTGGAAGGCGCCGGCCACGCAGGCCAACATGGCCACGCTGCGCGAGCGCGGTGTCCACGTTGTGGGTCCGGGTAGCGGATACCTTGCCTGCGGCGATGTGGACACGGGACGCATGAGCGAGCCCGAGGATATCGTTGAGGCCGTCTGTGAGGTGCTCAACCCCGTTCTGCAAGACCTGGCGGGCAAGCGTATCATTATCACCGCCGGCCCCACGCACGAGCCGATCGACCCCGTGCGTTTTATCGGCAACCGTTCATCAGGCAAGATGGGTATCGCTCTGGCGGGGGAGGCCGCACGCCGCGGTGCCGCCGTCACGCTCGTGCTGGGACCGACATCGCTCGACGTTCCTCGCGGTGTGGAGTGTGTGCACGTACAGACCGCCGCAGAAATGCTCCAGGCGGCGCAGAGCGCCTTCCAGACGGCCGACGCGGCCATTTGCGCAGCTGCCGTCGCCGACTACCGTCCAAGTCAGGTTGCAGATGAA
>URKH01000083.1 GCA_900548255.1 uncultured Collinsella sp.
CTTCTGGGCCTTGGCGACCATTTCCTCGATGCGGGCGGGGTGAATGCGGCCGTCCGCGATGAGGTTCTCGAGGGCGACACGGGCGGTCTCACGACGGACCGGGTCGAAGCTCGAAAGAACGACGGTCTCGGGCGTGTCATCGATCACCAGGTTGACGCCGGAAACCTGCTCGAAGGTCCGGATGTTGCGACCCTCGCGACCAATGATACGGCCCTTGAGGTCATCAGAGGGAATGTGCACGGATGTAACGGTGACCTCGGCAGTGTGGTCGGCTGCGCAGCGCTGAATCGCCAGGGACAGAATCTCCTGGGCGGTCTTGTGGCACTCGGCGCGAACCTGCTGCTCGGACTCGCGAATGATCGTGGCGGCCTCGTGGGTGACCTCGCCGCGAACCTTATCGAGGAGCTCCTTGTGGGCATCCTCGCGGGTAAGGTCGGCGATACGCTCAAGCTCGGAGGTCTGCTTTGCGCAGAGCTCCTCGAGCTCACGAGAGCGCTTCTCGACCTGACCGGCCTGGCTGGACAGCTGATGCTCGCGCTTGTCGAGAGCGTCGTTGCGGCGATCGAGGGATTCCTCGCGCTGCATCACGCGGTTCTCGAGCGTACGAATCTCGTTCTTACGCTGCTTGTCCTCGGCCTCGGCGGCCTGCTTGTTCTTGATGATCTCCTCTTTAGCCTCGAGCAGAGCCTCTTTTTTGAGGGTCTCGGCCTGACGCTTGGCATCACCGATCAGGGACTCAGCCTGTGCGTGTGCCGACTGGATTTTTTCGTCGGCCTCGTGAAGACTACCCTGCTTGGCGGTGCGCATGTAGGCAATGGCGGCGATGGCACCCAAAACGATGCCAACGAGCGCTGCGATGATAGGCATGCTCACTCCTTTTTATGGATTCGTTACACAACAAAGCGAACCGTCCTTACGAACGGCTCGCGACATTTGAGTAATATGGGCGCAGCTTATGCGGGTCGGATACAGATAAACATATAAACAAACTCATCACAGATGAGCACATATCACAAAGCAAATGACAGTGTTTATCGTACGTTGAACCACAACAACTGTCAAATAAATGGCCCCAGCACGGCGGCTAAAACGCGGTGAACGGCAGGGCCACAAAACGCATACGCCTAAACCGCACATTCCTCACGTTCGGCATCGAGACGTGCCTTAACGGCATCGGCGGCAATGTGATACGTGAAGCCCTTGCCCATCAAAAACCGAACCAGTTTTTCGAATCCGCGCGTCTCTGGAACACGCCGCTTGGCGAGCAGGGCTGACGCACGCGCCAAATCGTCTTCGACGGCAAAATAATCCTCGGGATAACCGGGAATGTCATCGAGCACGACATGACGGCGCTTAAGCTCGGTCTCGATTTTACGCTGTCCCCAACCACGCCGCTTTCGTTCCTCGATAAAGTACGAGCAAAAGCGGTTCTCGTCTAAAAAGCGATACTCGGCGGCGCGCTCGACCGCGAAATCGATAGCGGGCTGGTGAAAGCCGTAGCGAGCCAGCTTGTCACGGACCTCACCCGTCGCATGGTCGCGGCGCGATAACATCTCGGTCACCATGGTAAGCGCACATTTACGCTCGATGAGCTGCACAGCATCACGAAAGTTATCCCAATCACAGGGAAGATCGGGGCGGTTTTTGACATACAGCCGCGCGACCCGCACGGGGATCCAAATGGACCGCTCAAAACCGCCCTCAAGCTCACAATCGATATGTGCGCAAGGCTTTTTGGACGCATAGCCGCTCGAGAACGAGGAGGCCGCCTTCTTATCGGGAAAGACGACCGTGGCCTCGGTCACCGTATACGACATGAGCGTAACCGCTACTCGTCGTCATCATCGAGCATGGCGGAACCATCGATGGCGTAAAGCTCGTCAAACTCCTCAGGCGCAGGCTGATCGGTCAGCTCGACCTCGGACGGAGCATCGTCATCAAACTCAAGCCCGCAGGCAAGGCGAACCTTATGCTCAATCTCGTCGGCGCAATCGGGGTGTTCGCGCAGGAACGCCTTGGCGGCCTCGCGACCGTTGCCGAGCTTGTCCTCGCCATAGGCGAACCAGGAGCCCATCTTCTTGCAGATGCCGCACTCGACAGCCATGTCCAGAATCGAGCCCTCCTTAGAGATGCCCGTACCGTACATGATGTCGAACTCAGCAGAACGGAACGGAGCGGCCACCTTGTTCTTAACGACCTTGGCGCGCACGCGGTTACCGATAACCTCATCCTTAAGCTTAATGCTGTCGATGCGGCGAATGTCGATACGCACCGAAGAGAAGAACTTAAGGGCACGGCCGCCCGTCGTGGTCTCGGGGTTGCCGAACATGACGCCGATCTTCTCTCGCAGCTGGTTGATGAAGATGCATGTCGTATTGGACTTGGACAGCGAGCCGGCGAGCTTGCGGAGCGCCTGACTCATCAGGCGAGCTTGCAAACCGACCGTGGTATCGCCGATCTCTCCCTCGATCTCGGCACGCGGGGTCAGCGCGGCGACGGAGTCGACGACGATGGCATCGATGGCGCCGGAACGCACGAGCATGTCAACAATCTCGAGCGCCTGCTCACCCGTATCGGGCTGGGAAATCAATACCTCGTCGATATCCACGCCAATGCGCGCGGCATACGTGGGATCGAGCGCGTGCTCGGCATCGATAAACGCCACGACGCCACCCATTGCCTGGGCCTCGGCCAAGATCTCGAGCGAAAGCGTCGTCTTACCGGAGGACTCGGGACCGTAAATCTCGACGATACGGCCGCGCGGCACACCGCCGATACCCAGAGCGGCATCGAGCGCCAGAGCACCCGTGGGGATGGCCTCGACCTCGAGCTCGGGGCCGCCGTCACCATACCTCATGATGGAACCTTGACCGAACTTCTTCTCGATCTCGGCCTTGGTGGTGGCGATCATCTCTTCGCGCTCTTTGCCCGTCGTGGGTGCATGGACGGTACGTACGGGACCTGAATTCTTGGCCATGAATAGCCCTCCTCTTAACAACCTGCATCGATAATAAACGAACGGCTGTTCGTGGTCAACCGTTCAGACCAATCATATGCAGGCAGTCTTTCCAAAACCCAACCAAACGCCGACCAAACACTGTCCAAATGCTTGACCACATAGGGCCAAATAAAAACAAGGAAGGAGATAATACACCTATGACCAGCACAAAAGCTAAATTCGTCAGAGGTCCCCATCTCCACAATTAAGGGGCCCTAAGGCCCCTTAAAACACGCCTATTCCATAGAGTTGAGCACAAGGGCAATGCGTCCCAATGCCTCCGTGACCGCATGGGCACGAACACACGAACGGTCGCCCTCATAGTGGCAACGCACAGAGTCCACGATCGGCACTTCCCCATCAGCCACGCGATACGCCCAGCCAATATAGAACGTGCCGGCGGGGTCTTGCTCGGTGCCACCACCGGGCCCAGCGTAGCCCGTTGCGCTCACGGCCACATCGCTCTGATAGAGGTCCAGCGAGCCCGCGGCCATCTCGCGCGCCGTCTGGTGCGACACGGCGCTAAACCGATCGAGCGTCTCCTGCTCAACACCCAGAACACGATGCTTGATCTCATCGCAATAGGTCACCGCACCGCCGCGCAGCACCGCCGAGGCGCCCGGGATATCGGCAATCGTCGAGGCGATCATACCCGCCGTCAGCGACTCAGCCGTAGAAACCGTCACGCCCCGAGCGCTCGCGCGCTCGACAATATCGCGCGCCAGCTCCTCGTTATGTGCGGAAATCTGCTCAAAAGAGTCCACCATACCCACCAGGACCTAGACCGAAAAGACGATCTTGCGGCAGTTCCAGAAGTACTGGGCGCCCGAGATAACGGTCAGGACAACGGCAACAGCGTACAGGAAGCGTGAAACGCCATAGACACCGAGCAACAGCTCCGCAGGCCCCAACTGGAGGCCGGTCATCGCAAAGACGCACAGGTAGCCGCAGATGGAGACCATCGTGGTCGCCGTCTTGTACTTGCCGAGCTTATCGGCGGCAATGACCACACCGGCCGCACTCGCGACCATGCGAAGGGCGCTCACCAACAGCTCGCGGAACAAGATAATGAACACGGACCACACGGTCACCGCGCCAAAATCGAGGAACAGCAGCAGGGCCGAGAACACGAGTAGCTTGTCGGCGATGGGGTCCAAAAACTTACCGAAGTCGGTGATCTCGTTGCGCGAGCGCGCCAGATAGCCGTCGACCTTATCGGTGCACGACAGGATAACGTACAGAATAAAGGCGGCGGCGGCGAGCGGGCCGTCGAAGGTGCTCCAGTCCGTACCGGCAACGCTCGTGTGAGACAGCGCCGACACGATCATGAACACCGGGATAAAGACGATGCGAACGCACGTCACGATGTTGGCGGGCGTCCAAACACTCGTCAGTTCCTTATTGCTCTCGTTTGCCACGACGCTCTCCTACTCCACAACATGTCCGATAAGCTCATAGCAGAAGCTATCGGTAAACTCGACGGTCAGAATATCACCCACGGACGCCTCGCTGGCGTCCAGATGCACCGCGCCATCGGAATCGGGCGCCTGGAACCAGGCATGGCCGATCAGCTCGGCGCCGTCCTCGGTTTCTTCGATACCGTCGACGATCACCTGGGCGCGCTCGCCCACATGTGCGGCGGTGGCGGCAAAACCGAGCGACTCAGCCAGGTCCATGGCCTCCTGGGCGCGCTCGAGCTTGACCTCTTCGTCGACCTGACCCTCCATCTTAGCGGCCAGGCTGCCCTCCTCCTGCGAGTAGGCAAAGACGCTCGTGTAGTCAAAGCCGACGGTGTCCATAAAGTCGATAAGGTCGCGGAACTCGTCGTCGGTCTCGGTCGGGAAGCCGACCATGGCCGTGGAACGGATCACGATGCCGGGGATACGCTCACGCAGATCGCGGAACAGGTCCTCGAGCTCCTGGCGCGAACCAGAACGGCGCATAGCCTTGAGAATGCGCGCGTCGCAGTGCTGCACGGGGATATCGATATAGGGAAGCACCTCGTGCGTATCGCGAATCGTCTCGATGAGCTCATCGGTCATGCCCTCGGGCTGCAGGTAGAGCACGCGGACCCAGACGTTCTGCGGGCGCACGGCCTCGGCGACGGCACGCAGCAGCTGCGCCAGATTGCGCGGCGAGCCCTCGGCGACGTCCTCATCCGCAAAGTCGGTGCCCCAGATGCCCGTGTCCTGGCCGATCAGCACGATCTCGCGCACGCCACCGGCAACCAGGTCGCGCACCTCAGAAATAATGCTCTCGGCATTGCGCGAGTGATAACGACCGCGAATATAGGGGATCATGCAGAAGCTGCAAAAACGATTGCAGCCATCGGAAATCTTGACGTAGGCAACGGCACCCTCGACGGTACGCTTGACCTGAGGGATATAGGCCGCGATCTCACGCTCGACACCCAGCACGCCATCGATGACTGCCACGATGCCGTCTTCCTCGTCGGCCTTCACAAAGGCAGCGACCTCGGGCAGCTCGTCAGGCAGGTCGTCGCCATAGCGCGACGGCACACAGCCGCACATGACGATGGGGCAAGAACGAACGCCGTCCTGCACCTCGTTGGCGAGCTCGAGCGTGGTCTCGATGCTCTCGGACGTTGCGGAGGCGAGGAACGAGCACGTATTGACGATGGCGATATCGGCCTCCTGCGGGTCGAATGCCTCCTCGTAGCCTGCGGCGGTCAAAAGAGAACGCATGCGGTCGGTATCGACCTCGTTCTTGGCGCACCCGAGGGTGATGTAGAGCACGGAGCCCAACGGTGTATCCATGTTGGAGAGCGGTCCTTTCGAATGATATTAGCGGTAGTTGGTGAACTGCAGCGGCTGGCCGTAGTCCTGGTCGCGCAGGAACTGAATCACGGTCTGCAACGCGTCCTTCGAAGCAGAGGAAACACGCAGCTTGTCAGCTTCGATGGTCACCTTGACCTTGAGCTTTTGGTCCTTGATGTCCTTGTTGATCTTCTTGGCGGTCGCCTGGTCGATACCCTCGACGATATGGCCGAGCACGCGCACGGTGCCGCCCGATGCCGCCTGCGGAGCATCCCACGAAACAGCCTTGAGGTCGATGCCGCGCTTGATGAGCTTGGAGCTCAGGACATCGATGATCTGCTTGGAGACAAAGTCGGCCGGGGCGTTGATCGTAAAGAGCTTGTCGCCCTTCGAAAGCTCAATCGTGGCGCCGGAATCCTTCAGGTCATAGCGCTGGGAAATCTCGCGCGTGGTCTGCTGGAAGGCGTTGTCGACCTCTTGCATATTGACCTCGGACACGACGTCGAAGCTGGAATCTTTAGCCATGATGTTTCCTTTCGCGTACGAGCGGCTTAATAGCTATCGTACGAATAGTCGGTAGAATCGGTGGGCGTCTGACCGTCAGTTGCGGCATCGGCGCCATCCGTGGACTGGGCATCGGTGCCGTCGGTGGTATCGGTACCGTCGGTGGTGTCGGCACCATCAGAACTTTCACCATTCTCGGAATAGGTCGTCTCCTTCTTGGGAACGGTGATCGTCACACGCGCCACGCCCGAAGTCTTGGTATCGTAACGGACCTTTTCGCCATTCTTGGTAACGGTGACATCGGAAGGCTTGGACGTGGTGATCTCGATCGAGGACTCGGGCGTGTACTCCTGCTCAAAGGGGCCAGTCGCCTGGGCGCCATAGACCGACTTTCCGTCGACCTTGACCTCAATCCACGCGGTCTTTCCCTTGGCAACGGAGACCTTGACCTTCGTTGCCTCGTTCTCTTCCTTTTTAGCCGTCGTCTTGGTGGCGTCCGAACCGGTCGACTCATCCGTCGCCTCATCGGTGTCTTCGTCCTCGTCGACCGTTTCGGTCTTCTTAGAAGACTTCTTGGTCGTCGTCTTGGTAGCAGCAGGCGTCTCGGGCGTGGTTTCGGGCGTCGAAGATGCGCAGCCGCGCAGAAGTACCACGATGAGCACGATCAGCAGCAACGCCACGGCACCGATGCCAGCGTAGACGATACGCGGATCGAGCCCGTTGTTTTGAGGAGTACGAGATCCGCCGCGTCCACGACTGGAACTGCTGCGGCCACCTCCCTGAGGCATGCGACCACGATTGCTATCGGAACGGCCACGATAGCCACCCTGGCCCTGAAGGCCGCGCTGACCCGAGCGGGGCGCAAGTTCACCGCGGCCTTGATAGCCACGCTGGCCCACACGCGGAGCCGAAGAGCGCTGGCCATACGGCTGTGGTTGAGAGCGAAGACGCGGCGTCACCTGCGTGGTATCGGCGTCCGCATAGCCACTGCGAGAGCGTCCGGTGGAGATACCACGGTGACCGCGATCGGAATAGCCGCCGTCGCCGTAGCCGGCACGAGGGTCACGCGCCACGCCGCGGGCAGCGGGAAGTGCACGGTCCTCGGGCATCGGCGTACTGCGGAACCGGTCACGCTGCGAGCGAATCTCCTCGCCCGAACCCGTCTCGGTAATATAACCGGCCTGCTGAGGACGCTGTCCATAGCGGGTCGAACGACCGCCCTGAACCATCAGGAAGCGCCCGTTATCGACTGAGGAACGCGA
>URKH01000084.1 GCA_900548255.1 uncultured Collinsella sp.
AAATCCCCCGCCGCTCCGGGGCACCCTCCTGCGCGCAATCAGCCCGTTGTTTAAAACGGAATAAAGGTTAGTGAGGCCCTGGCCGTTTGGCCAGGGCCTCGTTTTGTTAGTCTTTTTGGGACGGGGCTTTTTGACTACTTTGAGGGTGCGCAGGCAGGGCGGCAAAAGTAGCTAAAAAGCCCCGTCCCAAAAAGACTACCCGCGCCAAATGAGCTAGTTGAGGAGTTGGGCCATGGCGTTGACGAATTTTTGTACTTGGAGGGTGGGCTCGAGCGGGTAGTGCAAGAAGACCGGCACCTCGCGGCCACATAGGAACGGCACGCCTACAAAAGCCGGGTGCACGCCCGACCATGCGCCGCAGGTGAGCACCGCGTCGCCCTTTTCCTCCGCCTCGTTAAAGAGTGCAAAGTCAAAGCTATCCACATCGATCACATCCACGCCGCCGTCTGCCAAAAGATCGATACGCAGGCTGTCCATAGCGTCGTTGCCGTGGCGGAGCACGCGCAGACGCATGCCCTCCAAGTCGGCGACCGCAATGCGATTCTTGCGCGCCAGCGAGCTCGTGCGCGGCAGGTCGATATAAAACGGCACGTTGACAATGCGGAGCTTTTGGCAGGCGTCACCCCAGCGCGGGGTCGAAAAACTCGACTGCACCACATCGACCTCGCGGCCCAAGCTGCGCATGACGGTCTCGCGCTCGTCATAGAGGTCGCTTACCGGCACGATCTCAAATCGCAGCGACGGTTCCAGATCGTGGATGCCCGACCACATCGACAGCGTCTGGCGCCCCGGGCACATCATCGACACGCCCAGACGCACGGCACCGCCATCGCCCGCCGCGCGTCGGGCGCGGCGCAGCGCGTCCTCGGACTGCCGCATGATCGAGCGCGCGTCGTCCACCAGCAGAGCGCCCGCCGGCGTCACCTTAACACCAGAATGCGAGCGCTCGAACAACGTGATGCCAAACTCGGCCTCGAAGCCCGACACCTGCTTGACGAGCGCCGGGGTCGACACGCGCAATTTTGCCGCCGCCCGTGAGAAGCTTCCCAGCTCCGCGGCGGCCGATATGGCCTCGAGTCGTCGATCGTACACGTCAATCTCCCGTTTCCAGACGCATGGCAATGAACTGCCGAAGGGGGTCGTTTTGGCAGGTCACGCGCTCAATTGAGAAAAACTGCATCGCATAGTGTAAACCTACGGTTAACGCCATTCTAACAAATATGCAATTCACCTGCGCAAATGCAAAGCATACGATAACCAGCGAAAACCACGTGGGTCGAGTAATGGGAGCGGCCCACAGGGAGGTACAAGAAGGGAAGTTCCTATGAGCAACTGGCTTAAGCTCGAGGGCGATGTCTGCGCTGTGACCGGCGCGCTCGGCGGCATGGGCGTCGAGATCTGCCGCGAGTTCGCCCGCAACGGCGCCAACGTCGTCCTGCTCGACTTGGACGAGGAGAAGGTCAAGGCCGCAGCTGCCGACCTCGCCGCCGAGTTTGGCATCCACGCCGAGGGCTACAAGATGAACGCCACCGACGAGGCCGAGGTTCAGGCCGCCGTCGATGCCACCATCGCCGACTTCGGACGTGTCGACGTCCTCGTCAACACCGCCGGCATCCTGCGCTTCGCAGCCATGGAAGACCTGCCGCTGAGCGACTGGAACGAGGTCATCAACGTCAACCTCACCGGCTACTTCATCACCTCGCAGCGCTTTGGTCGCGAGATGATCAAGGCAGGCCAGGGTCGCCTGGTGCATATCTCGACCGTTGCCAGCCACTCCCCCGAGACGTTCTCGGGCGTGTACAGCTCCACCAAGGCGGGCGTCAACATGATGTCCAAGATGCTGGCCGCCGAGTGGGGCCCCTACGGCGTGCGCTCCAACTGCGTCGAGCCCTGCTTTGTCAAGACCCCCATGTCGGCGAGCTTTTACGCTGACCCCGAGGTCGAGAAGAGCCGCAGCCGCCTTATCGCCACACGCCGCATCGGCGAGGTCAGCGATATCGCCAACGCCGTCATGTTCCTGGCGTCCAAGCGCTCGGACTTTACCACCGGCGACGCCATCAAGGTCGACGGCGGTTTCTCCAATATGATGGGCGACCTCACCGCCAAGCCCGGCGGCCGCCGAGCCTTTGCCGACAACTACCTCAAGAACAAGGGTGTCGAGCTTTGGTCCGACGAGTCCGGCGTCGCAAAGCCGACCGACCAGTAAACCAGCCTGACAGGGAGGCCCCGCGGACGCGTCCGCCCCTCCCCCGTATCGATTAGAAAGAGTCCAATGGCTTCCACCAACTCCAACAAGGGTCGCGCCGTCGTGCTTTCCGCCGCGTGCGTCACCATGTTCTTCATCAGCTCAATCGCGCTGTATTCCGTCGTGAGCAAGAACCTGCTCGCCGTCTACCCCGAGTGGTCCAGCGCCCTTACCTGGGCCTTCCCGGTCTTTCAGACCATCATGGCCGTGACGGGCATCTTCGCCGGTCGCATCTCCGATAAGATCGGCCCGCGCAACGTCGTGATCGCCGCCGCCGTGTGTTACGGCTTGGGCTGGTTCATGTCCGGCACCGTCACCGAGCCGTGGCAGTTCTACCTGTGGTTCTCGCTCGTCGCCGCCATCGGCAACGGCCTGGGCTACAACCCCGCGCTCACCACCGGCCAAAAGTGGTTCATCGACAAGAAGGGCCTGGCCTCCGGCATCACCCTGGCCGCTTCGACCGCCGGCCCCGCCGTGCTGTCCCCGGTGCTCGCCTCGCTGCTCATCCCGAGCCTGGGCATCTTTGGCGCCCTTAAGGCACTCGGCGTCATCTTCTTTGTGACGATCGCCGCCTCCGCCCTGTTCCTGAAGGCCCCCGAGGCCGGTTGGCTGCCCGAGGGCTTCGAGGCCCCCAAGGGTGGCGCACATGCCGGCACCTTCGGCGACCTCACCCCGGGCGAGATGGTCAAGACCCCGCGCTTCTGGGTCCTCATCGTCACCTTCGCCTTTGCCGCCACCGCGGGCACCCTGCTCGTGGGCAAGGTTGCCTCCATCGCCGCTGTCCAGCTCTTCGCCGACCCCACGAGCGCCGCGGCCGTCGCCCTCGGCGGCGTGGTCGTCTCCGTCAACACCTGCGCCAACCTGGTCGGCCGTCTGTCCTTTGGCCAGATCATCGACAAGCTCGGCGCCTACAAGTCGCTGCTCATCAGCCTTGTCGTCACCATCGTCGCGCTCGTCATCATGTCGATGAGCTTTACGCAGAGCATGTTCTTTGTGGCGCTCGCCCTGCTCGGCTTTAGCTTTGGCGCCCTGCTCGTCATCTACCCGCCGCTCACCGGTGGCGCCTTTGGCACCAGCAACATCGGCGTCAACTACGGCATCATGTTTTTGGGCTATGCCGCTTCCACCTGGATCAGCCAGCCCATCACCGCCGTGCTGTATCACGCCGAGGCCGGCAGCGCCGCCTACCAGCAGTCCTTCTACGGCGCCATTGTGATTGCCGCCATCGCCGTCGTGCTCACCGTCTACATGATGGTCTCCGACAGCAAGAAGAAGTCCGCCTAGTTTTACCGATGCGACAAAGGGACAGTCCCTTTGTCGCATTCCACCGGTCACCAGTATTAAGGAGTCGAAATGTCTGAGCTCAACCCCGTCCGCATTGCCGTTATCGGCGCCGGTGCCATGGGCCGCAACCACATCCGCTTTGTCACCGAGGAGCCCGAAGCCGAGCTCGTCGCCATCGCCGACGCCTTTGAGGGCGCCCGCGCCACGGCCGAGGCCGCCGGCGTGCCGTTTTACACCGATCCCGCCCAGATGATGGACGAGGTCAAGCCCGAGGCCGTCATCATCGCCACCCCCAACGACCTTCATCTGGGCGTTGCCCGCGAGGCCGTGAAGCGCAACATCGTGCCGCTGGTCGAAAAGCCCATCTCCAATGACCTCGAGGATGCCCAGGCCTTCGCCGCCGAGGCCGAGACCGCCGGCGTGCCCGTGCTCGTGGGCCAGCACCGTCGCCACAACCCCTTCGTCAACAAGGCCAAGGAGATCATCGAGTCCGGCGAGCTGGGCAAGCTCACCGTGTCGAGCTTCCACTACATGATCTATAAGAATGACGAGTACTTCGATGTCGAGTGGCGCCGCAAGAAGGGTGCCGGCCCGATCCTGGTTAACCTGGTTCACGACGTCGACCTGCTCCGCTATCTGCTGGGCGAGCCCGTTGCCGTCCAGGGTATGCAGTCCAGCGCCGCCCGCGGTTTTGAGACTGAGGACTCCGCCGTGGTCAACGTCCGTTTTGCCGATGGCGCGCTCGCAAGCATGACCATCTCCGATGCCACCGCCAGCCCCTGGAACTGGGAGGCCACCGCTCGCGAGGACCCGCAGTACCGTCCCTTCGACGCCGACGCCTACTTTATCGGCGGAACCTTGGGCGCCCTTTCGCTGCCCCGCCTGCACCAGTTCTCCTACGACGGCGCCTCCAACTGGCACAAGCCGCTGCAGATGGAGATTCCGGCCGTGGACCCGGCGCTGCCGCACAAGATGCAGCTCAAGCACTTTGTGAAGGTCGTCCGCCGCGAGGTCGAGCCCGTCGTAACCCCCGCCGACAACGTCAAGACGCTCACGCTTCTCAACGCCATCAAGGAGGCCGCCGAGACCGGCCAGCTCGTCGAGCTGTAGCACCTTAGGACAGGCCGCGGCAGAACCCCATGCCGGGCCCCTCGGTCCGCCACAAATAAGCCCCTCTTCTTTGCCCCGCGAGCAGCTTCCTGCCCGCGGGGCATTTTGCTACGTTGCCAATGATTTTTCTGGGACGGGGGACTTTTTGCACCTTAGCTTGATTCGTTCGCCACGAAATGTGCCTATCTACTACGTTTAACCAATCACCCTCATCCATACAGAATTTCGCGAAATAAAAACCGCAGGTAAACGGCTTGCGCATTTTCGGAAAACCGGGGGATGGTCGACCCACACGGTTCAAACGTAGTAGATAGGCCGCTTTCGTGGTTCCGCGCCAAAACAGTCTTTTTTGGGCGAAGTGGCAGGTGGTATCCTTGGTAGCTCTGTGCTGCAAACGCACCTTAAACGCAAGGAGTCCCATGGATCTTATCGCCCAGCTCGCCCGCGAGCTCAACCTTAAGGCCGCCAACGTCGAGGCGGCCGTCAAGCTCATCGACGAGGGAAACACCATTCCCTTTATCTCGCGCTACCGCAAGGAAGCCACGGGCGGCATGGACGACGTCGCCCTGCGCGCACTCGACGAGCGCCTGTCCTACCTGCGCAATCTTGAGCAGCGTAAAGAGGACGTCATCCTGCTCATCGATGCCCAGGGCAAACTCACGCCCGAACTCGAGCAACAGATTCGCGAGGCCACACAGCTCCAGCGTGTCGAGGACCTCTACAAGCCCTACCGCAAAAAGCGCATGACTCGCGCGCAGAAGGCCCGCGAGGCAGGTCTGGAGCCGCTCGCCAACATGATCATCATGCAGGCCTCGGCCAAGGGCAGCGCACTCGACGTCGCCGCGGCATACGTCAACGAGGAGGCCGGCTTCGACACGCCCGAGAAGGCGCTCGCCGGTGCGGCGGACATCGTGGCCGAGACGGTGGCCGAGGACCCCGAGAACGTCGCCGACCTGCGCGCCTTTACGCAAAACACTGCCGACATCGTCGTCGAGGCCACCGACCCCGCCGAGAAGACCCCCTACGAGCCGTACTACAGCTATGACGAGCCGCTGCGCCGTATCCCCAACCACCGCGTGCTGGCGATCGACCGCGGTGAGCGCGAGGGCAAGCTCCGCGTGCGCGTGAACGTCGACGGCGCTGCCGCCACGGCACGCCTCGGCAGCCGTTGGCCCCGACGCCAGGGCGTGTTTGCTCCCATCTTCGATGCCGCCATCGCTGACGGTTACAAGCGCCTCATGGCCCCCTCGCTGGAGCGCGAGGCCCGCGCCAAACTCACCGTTCGTGCCCAGACCGAGGCCATCAACGTCTTTGCCAAGAATCTTGAGGGCCTGCTCTCGGCACGCCCCGTCCGCGGCGCCCGTGTGCTCGCGCTCGATCCGGGCTACCGCACCGGCTGCAAGGTCGCCGTCATGGACGAGACCGGCAAGCTGCTCGACCACAGCGTAGTCTACCCCACCAAGCCGCGCCACGACGTCGCCGGCACTAAGCGCGAGCTCGCCCGCCTCGTCAAGAAGGACGGCGTCAACACCATCGTCATCGGCAACGGCACCGCCAGCCGCGAGACCGAACAGATGTCCATTGAGCTGATCCGCCGGGTGAACGAGAGCGGCGCGCACGTCAGCTACATGATCGTCTCCGAGGCGGGCGCATCCGTGTACTCGGCAAGCAAGCTCGCCGCCGAGGAATTTCCCCAGTACGACGTCAACCTTCGCTCGGCCGTGTCCATCGCGCGCCGCTTGCAGGACCCGCTCGCCGAGCTTGTGAAAATTGACCCCAAGGCCATCGGCGTCGGTCAGTATCAGCATGATATGCCGCAAAAGCAGCTTGACGAAGCACTGAGCGGCGTGGTCGAGGACTGCGTCAACGCCGTCGGCGTGGACATCAACACGGCGTCGCCGTCGCTATTGCAGCGCGTGGCGGGTCTGAACGGCACAACCGCGAAAAACGTTGTCGCCTACCGCGAGGAAAACGGCGCCTTCACCTCCCGCACGCAGATCAAAAAGGTGCCGAAGCTCGGCCCCAAGGCCTTCCAGCAATGCGCGGGCTTTCTGCGCGTGCCGGAGAGCAAAAGCGTGCTCGACAACACCGCCGTCCACCCCGAGAGTTACGACGCCGCGAAAGCCCTGCTCGCGCTGACCGGCCATACGCTTGCCGATGTGAAGGACGGCAAACTCGCCGATCTTCCCGCGCACGTCCGGTCCTACGGAGAGGAAAGGGCCGCAGCTGAGATCGGCGTCGGCGTTCCCACGCTGCGCGATATCGTATCAGAGCTTCTAAAGCCCGGACGCGACGTGCGTGACGAGCTGCCGAAGCCCATCCTGCGCACCGACGTGCTCGAGATGAAGGACTTAAAGCCCGGTATGGTGCTGACAGGCACGGTGCGCAACGTCATCGACTTCGGCGTGTTCGTCGATATCGGCGTGCATCAGGATGGCCTCGTCCATATCTCGCAGGTGGCGAACAAATTCATCAAGCACCCGTCCGAGGTCGTGTCCGTCGGCGACGTGGTCAAGGTCGTCGTGCTGGAGGTAGACGAGAAGAAAAAGCGCATCGGCCTGAGCATGAAGCAGGCCAAATAAGCATCCGGCCAAAAATCAACACAAAAATACCGCCCCTGCTCCGAACCGTTCGAAGCAGGGGCGGTACATTATTTTATCGCATCGCTGTTTACAGCAGGTCGGCAAGCTCCAGGA
>URKH01000085.1 GCA_900548255.1 uncultured Collinsella sp.
AAGAGGAGACCGCGCGTGAATTCTCGTAAGGCCGCTGCCGTGGCGATGAGCATCATCGCCATTGCTTGTCGCATCTGCGGCATCTTTATGAGCGCGATGACCGTGCTGCTGTGCTTTAGCGGCCTCACTGCCAAGCTGCAGATTGTGGGCTTCGTCGTTGAGCTTTCACGCGCACTGCCAAGCGCCATCGCCGGCTATGGCGTCATCACGTCGCCCTTTGGCGGTGTGTTCCGCCTGGATTACGCTATCGTGGCCGTCATTTTGTTTGTGGCCGATTACCTGCTCACGCGCGCCTCGCGTCGCGTCCGCTAGGGGAGCGCCATGTCCAGCAGCTACCTCATGAACCTGCTCGCCAGCGCCGTTGCCGTCATCGTGGGCATCGTGATCCACGAGAGCGCACACGCCGCCGCGGCCTGGGCGCTCGGCGACAAGACGGCCCGTTCGCGCGGCCGCGTGTCGCTCAACCCGCTTAACCATATCGACCTGTTTGGCACCATCATCCTGCCGCTGCTCATGCTCGCGGTCGGCGGCCCGGTATTCGCCTTCGCCAAACCCGTGCCCGTCTACCTCAACAACCTCAAGCACCCCAAACGCGACGAGGTCCTGGTGAGCGTGGCCGGCCCCGCGTCGAACATCGCACTCGCGTGCCTCGCGGCCGCCCTCATGCACGCGGCATATGGCAGCCTCTATACCGGCATGTCCTTTGCCACGGCGTCACAGATCATGAACTTCGGCGCCACGTTTATCGTGGTCAACCTGTCACTCGCGTTTTTTAACCTCATCCCGATCCCGCCGCTCGACGGCTCGTCGATCATCGTGCCGTTCCTCAAAGGCAAGGCGCTCGCCAACTACTACCGCCTGCAGCAATACGCCATGCCGATCCTTATCATCGTGCTGTACCTGCTGCCCATGTGGACAGGACTCGACGTGATTGGCCGCTATTTCGACGTTACCGTGTATCCACTTGCTGAGCAGCTGCTCAACTTCGCAATCGCCGGCATCTAAGGTAAACTTACAGGTCGACCGTGCAAAACGGTCGTAACATGCACCCAAACCGCGCCGCGAAGGCGCCGTCAAAGGAGGTCGAAGATGTCGTATCGCGTGTCGACGCAGGTCTACAGCGGACCTTTCGACCTGCTGCTGCAGCTGGTAACCCGACAAAAAGTAGATATCGGTGCCATCTCCATCAGCGAGGTGGCCGAGCAGTACCTTGCCGAGGTGGAGCGCATCGAGGCGCTGGACCTGGACGTGGCGAGCGACTTTCTGCTGGTCGCGGCAACTCTTTTGGACATCAAGGCCGCCTCGCTGGTGCCCCAGGAGGCCCCGCGCAAGACAGACGACGATGACGATGACGACGATGACCTCGAGGAACTCAGCGCGCTCGACGGCGACGCCCTACGCGAGGTCCTGATCCAGCGCCTGATTGCCTACAAGCAGTTTAAGGGCGCGGCGGCAGCCCTTGGCGCCCGCATGCAGGCCGAAAGCCGCATGCATCCGCGCGTGGCCGGCCCCGACCCCGAGTTCTTGGGCCTTATGCCCGACTACCTGGCCGGCATTACCCTGCGCGGCCTCGCCGTCATCTGCGCCGACCTGGACGGCAAGCGCCAGACTTTCCTGCTGGAAGCCGAGCACGTGGCACCGCATCGCGTGCCGCTCGACCTGACGGTGGCCTCGGTCGATCGCTTTACCATGGCTCACCAAACCTGCACCTTCCGCGAGCTGTTGGACGGCGATGCCACCACCGAACAGCTTGTCGTCACCTTCCTGGCCATGCTCGAGCTCGCCAAGCGCGGCTCTCTTACACTGAGCCAGGACGAGATCTTTGGAACTATTCAAATCAACCGCGTCGAGGGCGCCGAGGCATACGTGCCCGGCGAGGGCCCCGAGCTCACCGAATAGGAGCAGCAACCATGTCAACCCTTTCAACGCTGGAGGCAAACAGCCTCAAAGGCGCCCTCGAGGCGATGCTGCTGGTGTCGAGCGACCCGGTGAGTGCGCCCGCGCTCGCCGGCGCACTGGATATCGCCCCCGGCGAGTGCGCATCGCTGCTCGCCGAGCTCAAGGTTGAGTACGAGGAGGCCAACCGTGGCTTTCAGCTGCGTGAGGTCGCCGGCGGCTGGCGCCTGTTTACGCACCCCGCCTACCACGACGTGGTCGAGGCCTATGTGTTGAGCTGGGACACGCAAAAGCTGTCGCAGGCCGCGCTCGAAACACTGGCCGTCATCGCATACCACCAGCCCGTGACGCGCGAGGTGGTCAAGGGCATCCGCGGCGTCAATTCCGACGGCGTCATCGCGTCGCTCGTGGACAAAGGTCTGGTGCGCGAGCTCGGACGCGACCCCCAGCGCGGTCAAGCCATCATCTACGGCACGACCAACGCCTTCTTGGAAAAGTTCGGTCTGCGCTCCACCCGCGATCTGCCCGATCTGGAGCAGTTTGCCCCCGACGAGCAGTCGCGTCAGTTTATCCGCGAGCGCCTGAGCGGCCGCAGCATTCAGTCCACGCTCGAGGAGCAGGCCGAGGACCTGGACGAAGAGCGCGAACTGCTCGATACCGATGTTGAAGATGTTGAGGCAATCGAGGACTTGGAAGCCCTGGTCGTCGACGAGATCTCGGAGGATTTGCATGACGAGGACTAACGAAGTAGGGGAGACGCGCGCCGGCGCTGCGGTACCCAACGCGGATACGCACGAGTCCGACGCCCAGCCCGTCTATCCGCACACCATGCGCCTGCAGCGCTTTTTGGCGCGCGCGGGCGTGGCGAGCCGCCGCGGGTCGGAAGACCTGATGACTGCCGGCCGCGTGACCGTCAACGGCCAGGTCGCGACCGAACTGGGCACCAAGGTCGACGTCGACCGCGACCATATCGAGGTCGACGGCATGCCCGTCAAGCTCAACCAGGGCGCCGTGTACTTGATGCTCTACAAGCCGACCGGCTACCTCACCACCATGAGCGACCCGCAGGAGCGACCTTGCGTGGCAGACCTGGTCCCGCGCGACCGCTATCCGGGGCTCTTCCCGGTGGGTCGCCTGGACCGCGACACCACAGGCCTTTTGCTCTTTACCACCGACGGCGACCTGTCGCAGGACCTGCTGCACCCCAGCAAGCATGTCTATAAGACCTACCAAGCACTCGTGGACGGCCACCTGACCGATCGCGACTTGGGACCGCTCCGCCGTGGCATCGAGCTCGACGACGGCCTGTGCCAGCCGGCGATCTGCCGCGTCATCAACGCGCGCGAGGCAGAGGCTGTGGCACCGCAAGGCGTCAAGCCCGGTACCACCGCCGTGGAGGTCATCATCCGCGAGGGTCGCAAGAACCAGGTCAAGCGCATGCTGAGCAAGATCCACCATCCGGTAATCCGCCTGCATCGCTGCAACTTTGCCGGCCTTGAGCTCGAGGGCGTGGCCAAGGGCTCGTGGCGCGAGCTCACCGACCGCGAGGTGCAGATCCTCAAGGCCGGCGGCATCCCGCCCAAGCAGGCCGTCGGCAAGCGCGCCGGCGCGGCGGCGACCAACGCCGCGACCCGCACGCGTCACCACGGCAGCCACGGCTCCGCACCCAAGCGCAATACCCACCGCGAGCGTTACACCGGCTAGGCAGACCGCCAACCAATACAGCGCCCGCGAACCATACCAGCACGTCAACCATCGAAAGGAAGCACTGCATGATCGTCGCCATCGACGGCCCCGCCGGTTCCGGCAAATCCACCATCGCCAAGGAGATCGCCCGCCAGCTGGGCTTTAACAAGCTCGACACGGGCGCCATGTATCGCGCCGTCACCTTCGCCGCGCTCGACCGCGGCATCGATCTGGACGACGAGACGGCCATCGACGCCCTCGCCGAGCAGATCGAGATTCGCTTTACCAACGGCACCGGCGAGGACACGCGCCTGACCATTGACGGCCAGGACGCTTCGGCCGCCATCCGTACCCCGCAGGTCGACGCCAACGTATCCAAGGTCTCGGCCTACCCGGGCGTGCGCGCCGCCATGCTCATTCACCAGCGCCGCGCCGCCGAGGACCGCGATATCGTGGCCGAGGGTCGCGACATCGGTACCGTCGTATTCCCCAACGCGCAAGTAAAGGTCTTCCTGACCGCTGACCCGCGCGAGCGCGCCCGTCGCCGCGTGCTGCAGCGCCACCAGAACGACGCCCAGACGCTCACCACCGAGCAGCTCGAGGCCGAGGTCGACGAGACCCTCGACGCCCTCAAGCAACGCGATAAACTCGACAGCAGCCGCGAGGTGGCGCCGCTCGTGCCCGCCGAGGACGCCGTGCACGTCGACTCCACCGCCCACACCATCGACGAGGTCGTCTCGATAATCGAGGACCTCATCAACCAAAGGAGGTAGGCCATGCGCCTGTTTAAGCAGACGCCCGAGGATTATTACAACGCTCCCTACGCCGAGTTCCCAGCGCTCATCCGCGGCACCGTTGTCGTAGTCATGGCCATCCTTTGGGCCTTCTCCAAGCTCATGTGGCGTTGGAAGGTCGAGGACGCTGACCTGCTGTTTGAGCGTCAGGAAGGCCGCGGCAGCGTGGTCATCTGCAACCACACCTCGATGGCCGAGCTCTTGGCCGTGGAGACGGCGTTGTTCTTTGGGGGCCGCCGCATTCGTCCCATCTTTAAGTCCGAATTTGCCAAGAGCAAGATTGTGCGCTGGGCCTTTAGCCGCGTTGGCGGCATTCCCGTGGAGCGCGGTACTGCCGATATGAAGTGCCTGCGCGCCGCCCAGCATGCGCTGCAGCGCGGCGAGGACGTCCTGATCTTCCCCGAGGGCACGCGCATCCGCTCGCGCGAGATCAAGCCCGAGGTCCACGGCGGTTTTGCGCTCATCGCTCAGATGGGCAAGTCACCTGTGAACCCGCTCGCCATCTGCGGCTGGTCTGATATCACGCCCGCGGGCAAAAAGCTCATGCGTCCCAAGAAGTGCTGGATTCGTGCCGGCAAGGCCGTCTCGTTTTCCGATGCACCGGCCGGGCTTAAGCGCAAGGAGCGCCTGGCCTGGTTTGAGTCCGAGGCCATGAACCGCGTCTACGCCATGCGAGACGAGCTGTGCGCCGAGCATCCGGGCAGGTTCTAGCCATGAGCGAGAACGTGACGAACACTGCCGTGACCGCGTCCGACCAGGACGGCGCGCCCACCATCGAGATCGCCGCCCACGCCGGCACTTGCTACGGCGTACAGCGTGCGCTCGATATGGCGCTGGCCGCTGCGCCGCAGGCAGGGGAGTGCAATCAGGTCCATACCTTGGGTCCGCTCATCCATAACCCCATCGTGGTACGCGAGCTCGCCGAGGCAGGCGTTGGTCTGGCCGATACCCTGGACGATGCCGCATCGGGCACCGTGATCATCCGCGCCCACGGCGTGGTGCCGCAGGTGATCGATGCTGCCCGCAAGCGCGACCTTACCGTGGTCGACGCCACCTGCCCCTACGTGAAGAAGGTCCATGTGGCGGCCGAGCGCCTGGTGCGCGAAGGCTACCGCGTGATCGTCGTGGGCGAGCCGGGCCACCCAGAGGTCGAGGGTATTCTAGGCCACGCCGGCAATGACGCGCAGGTCGTGAGCTGTGCCGCCGACGCCGATGCCCTATCGCTCAAGGGCAAGGTGGGCCTCGTTGTGCAGACCACCCAGACCGCGCAGAACCTCGCTGAGGTCGTGGCCGCTATCACCCCGCGCGTGCAGGAGCTACGTGTGATCAACACCATCTGCGCCGCCACGAGTGAGCGTCAACAGGCAGCAGCCACACTTGCCAACCGCTGCGACTGCATGGTCGTGGTGGGCGGCAAGAACTCGGGCAACACCCGCCGCCTGGCGCAGATTTGCGCAGACGCCTGCGAGCGCACGTATCACATCGAGGAAGCTTCGGAGCTCCAGGCCGCGTGGTTTACCGACGCTCACCACATCGGCATCACTGCCGGAGCCTCCACCCCACAAGAACACATCGAACGCGCCGTTGCGCGCATCAAGGAGCTTTGCCGCTAATCATGGACCAGACCGTACCCGCATACGCCGCCGAGGTGGCCGATTACGGGCGCAGCCGCGACCCCGAGCCGGGTGAGGGCGCGCTCGTAAAGAACGTGCGTCCCGAGTCGCCCGCATGGGATGTGGGTATCGAGCCGGGCATGCGCGTGCTCACGGTCAACGGCGAGGCGCTCACCGACATGATCGTGTGGCTCTGGGAGGCCGACGATGATACCGTCGACCTCGAGGTTTTCGACCCACGCGACAACACCGTCACCTCCGTCGAGCTCGACCGCTTCCCGGGAGAGGACTGGGGGCTGGAGTTCGACGGCCCCATCTTTGACGGCATGCGCACCTGCGTGAACGCCTGCGTGTTCTGCTTTATGACCATGCTGCCCAAGGGCGGCCGTTCCACGCTCTACATTCGCGACGACGACTATCGCCTAAGCTTTTTACAGGGCAACTTTGTCACGCTCACGAACCTCACCGACAAAGATGTTCAAAACGTCATCCAACGCAACATGAGCCCCATGAACGTGTCGGTCCATGCCGTAAGCCCCGACGTCCGCCGCCGCATGATGGGCCGCAACGCCCAGCGCGGCATGGACGTACTCGAAGCCATCATGGCCGCCGGCATCGAGATTCACGCGCAGATCGTGTTGTGCCCCGGCATGAACGACGGCGAGGAGCTGGAAAAGACCCTGCGCTTTTGCGAGGAGCACGAGCAAATCACAAGCCTGGGCATTGTGCCGCTCGGTTTTACCAAGCATCAGAACCGCTTTAGCTGGTCCTACAGCGACAAGCCCGAGCTGGCTCGCGAGACCATTGCCATGATCCGTCCCTACCAGGACCGCGCCTATGAGCGCTTTGGCCGCCACACCTTCCAGATGAGCGACGAGTTCTATCTGGACGCCGGCATCGATCCTCCCGAGGCAGACTTTTACGACGGTTACCCGCAGTACTACGACGGCATCGGCATGATCCGCTCGTATCTGGACGAGACCGACGACGTGCTGGCTACCGATGCCGAGCGACTGGCCCGCGTCCGCGAGGCCATCGCCGCCCGCAGCCAGCACCTGCTGTGCCTCTCCGGCGCCAGCGCGCGCGACACCGTGGCGCGCTTTGTGGAGTCGCCGCA
>URKH01000086.1 GCA_900548255.1 uncultured Collinsella sp.
TCGTTTGTCTAGTTGGGCATTATCGGCCCGAAGCCACGCCCATGCCGTAGCCGATAATGAGCCCGTGCATCTCGGCATAATATGAATCTAGCCCGTTGCAGGGCATGACAATCGTCTTGGAGCCGGGCCAGTGCTCGACAATGCGGTCGGCAAGCGCCTGGGCTCCAGCTTCGTTCTCAACGTGATCGATGATGACCTCGCCGCCCGTGAAACCTTCGGCCTCCATGGTGTCGACAATCTTGGTGAGCATCTTCTTTTCGCCACGCGTGTGCCCGACGAGTTCAATTTTGCCCGCTTCGCTCGCCGTGCCCAAAATGCGGATATTGAGCTTGTTGGCAATAACGCCGGCCGCCTTAGGAATACGTCCGGCCTTCGCAAGGTTTTCGTAATTGCACAAACTAAAGAGGATCTTGCTCTGCTGCTCCAAGCTATCGAAGTAGGCGCAGGCATTCTCAAAGGAGGTATCCGGGTTGCTTGCAAGATAGCGGTCGAACAGCAGGAAGATTAGGTCCATTTTGCCACCTGCGGCTCGCGAGTTAACCAAATGAATCTGACGATTGGGCTCCTCGGCAAGCACCATGTCACGTGCGGTGGCCGCGGCATTGTAGCTTCCCGATACGCCCTCCGAGATGGGCATGCAAATCGTCTTGTCGGCAAGCCTAAAGAGTTCGGCCCACTCCCCTACGCTTGGACAGGCGCTTGAAGAAGCACTTGACTCCGCCTGCACGGCGCAATTGAGCTCGTGAACGTCGAGCGTGAGGTCATCGACAAACTCGCGCTCCCCCACTCGGATCTTAAGGGGTGCAAATGCAAAGGTGGTATGAGGTGCGGTTGGCTGCCAATCGCGAAGATTGCAGCTCGAATCGGAGATAAGCGCCCAGCTCATTGAGGGTCCTTTCTATTTGTTCCTCAACAATTATAGCCGTCTTTCGGATTGATTGGACGGCTATCTAGTTTTGAATACTAGATAGCCGTCCTGATCTTAAGGCAAACTGTTGGGGCAAAAAGAATGGGCCTCGTGACTCAAGATCGCGAGGCCCACGTTCGTTCGCTGTAGAAATAAATTAGTAGCGCACGAAGATGTAATTGTTGTTCATGCCAGCGGCAACGGAGCTGATGATAACGCCCGTCTTGTAGTCGGAAGCATGGATCATCTGGCCGTTACCAATGTAGATGCCGGTGTGGTAAGAGTTAACCACGACGTCGCCAGGCTGGGGATCGGACACGCGGGTCCAGCCCATGAAGGTGCCCGTAGTGCCAAGGCGGCAATAACGGCCCGTGAGGCAGTAGCTTACAAAGCCGGAGCAGTCAAAGCTGTTCGGTCCAATACCGCCCCAAGAATAAGCATAGCCAAGCTTGCTGTAGGCGCGCGAAACAACGGAGCCACCATCAACAGATTGACTCGGTGCTGAGGGCGTGGGTGCCGGAGCGGGCGTGGGGGCAGGCTGCGGCGTGGGAGCAGGAGCGGGCGTGGGCGCAGGCGTGTTGCCACCGCCGTTGTTGGTCGTACCGCCACCATTGTTGGTGTTCTCGGTCGTACCGGCGGTGTCGTTGCTCACCGTGGCCTTTTCGGCGGTGCTGGCATTAATGCCAGCCTGCAGCGCAGCGTTGGCCTCGGCCTCGGCAGCGAGCTCGGCCTGCAGCTGCGAATCCAGGGAGTTCACGACACTCTGGGCCTCAGCCTGCTGAGCATTGAGCTCGTCGACCTTCTTCTGTGTCGCGGCGACGTTCTTCTCCTGCTCGGTCTGCTTATCGGTGAGCTGCTGCTTAAGGTCCTTGACCTCCTGAATGGACTGGGCCTGCTTGTCGGACACCTTGCCGTAGTAGAAGAGACGGTTGAGCATGTCGCCCAGATCGTCGACGCCCGTCAGAACCTGAAGGAGACTCAGACCGCCGGTCTTGTACTCACCGGCAATGTAGTTAGAGAGCTTGGCCTGGCCTTCGGCAATCTCTTGCTGCTTTTGCGTGATTTCGCCTGCAGTCTGATCAAGCTCCTGCGTCTGTGCGGAGAGTTCTTCATGAATTTGCTGGGTTTGCGTGCCAATCTGCTCGAGCTTGGTACGGGCAGCGGCAAGGTCGGATGCGGTATCGGCATAGGCAGGAGCCGAGAGGCCCAGGCCCAAAACACAAGCGAGGGTTGCCGTAGCAGCGCAGCGTGCCATGTTTCTGTGCGTGTTTGCTGTGCGCATGGAGCTTCCTTTCCGGTATCTAAGGGTAGCGGCTAGTCCACCGTTACCAGGCTAAAGAGCTCAACGTCGTCGTTAGAAGGCGTGAGCTTCTTGCGCGGGTTGAGAAACGCAAGCTCAAGGATACAACCGTAACCTACAAGCTTTGCGCCCATATCTCGCACCAGTTTACCTGTTGCCTCGACAGTTCCGCCCGTCGCGACCAAGTCGTCCAGAATCAACACGGTATCTTTAGAGCTGATGGCATCGGCGTGGATCTCGATAGAATCCGTTCCATACTCGAGCTCGTAGCTCTCGCTGACCGTCTTGCGCGGCAATTTGCCCGGCTTACGTGCGGGAATAAAGCCGGCACCCAGGGCGACGGCCACGGGCACACCGACCATAAAGCCACGGGCCTCGGGTCCTACGACCTTGGTAATGCCCATATCGGCAAAATGCTCGGCCAGGGCATCCACCATGGCCTTCAGGGCCTCGGGATTTCCAAAGAGCGGCGTGATGTCCTTAAAGACGACTCCGGGCTCGGGATAGTCGGGGATATCGACGATATGAGATTCGAAGTCGTACATGGGTGACCTTTCATGGATTGCCGGGTGAACGGCGGTTATTTGCCCGTGTTAGCAGACGAGCTCTGCGAGGGGACGACGACTTTGGACGGCTGCACGAGCGACTCGTCGTGCGCGGCAACCGCGGGGACGCTTGTCGCATCGCTTTTAGCCTTGGTCGATTCGGAACGCGCAATCTCTTCATCGAGGGCATCGATGTCAGCGTCCTCGACCACGGCGTTGAGCGACTCAAAGACACGGTTCTTAAGTAGCGCGGTATGCACACCCTCGGTGAGGCCGTGCAGTTTCTTAAAAGCGCGCTCGAGCTTGGCGTCGCGCTCGTCATCGGAGGTATCCATGCCGAGCATGCTCACGAGAACCTGCTCAAACATCGAAGATTCGCGGTTTGCCGACGATACGTACTGACGCAGGTTGCGCGGCTCAATGTGGAAGCGCGACAGCTCCGAGCAGTAACGGATAATCGGGAAATCTCGGCCATCGACGAGCTCACGGTTCTGCGGGCTCTTGATGATGCGGATAAGATCGTTCTCGGCAAGGGAGCGGATAAACGAAATCTCAACACCGAGCATGTCGGGGATCGTCTCGATGGGATGCAGCTTTTGCTTGGTCTCCATGGGCTCCGTCTTAAGCGGAACATCGGACAGAAGACCCACCTCGTAAGCCAAAGTGGACAGGTCCGTGGCGTTTTCCAAGCGCTGCTTAATCACGTTGAGCGGCATGTAGCGGGTCTTCTGCAAGTGCAGGATGACCTCCAGGCGATCAACGTCCTCCTTAGAGTACTGACGGTATCCCTTAGACGTACGATGAGGGGTAATGAGCCCCTCATCTTCTAGAAATCTAATTTTTGAGTTCGAAAGATCGGGGTATGCGCCTCGAAGTAGGTTGACGACTTGGCCGATACTCAGATAGTTGCGTTCGGCCATGCCCTACTCACCGGTTTCGATGCGCTCCGGCGTGCTCTCGTGGTAGATGAGCGTAAACGTACCGATCTGGACGGAAGAACCGTCGTGCAGCGGGGCTGCATTGACGATGGCACCGTCGACCCAGGTGCCATTGAGCGAGCCCAAGTCCTCGATGCGAGCGCCGAGGCCCTCGCGGATAATGCGCGCGTGGCTGCGCGATACGGTCATGTCATTGAGGAAGATGCCGTTCGCAGGATCGCGGCCGATGGTGGTCACGTCGTCCTCGAGCTCAAAGGCGGCACCAGTCTGCGGACCCTTGACGATGGACAGAACGGGGGCGGTGATGCGCACGTTGGCCATGAGGTCGGGAACGGTGACGTCGCTTGAAGGCACGCGGAATACGCAGGTAGCGTCAGCAGTCTTATCATTCTGAGCCATATTGTTTACCATGTTGTCCATGACAACCCCTAACTTATCGCGGACGTGCCGCAAATAATGAACCGTACGTAATCATACCCCAACGAATCAGTCTTCGATTTCAGGGTTCAGAAAGTCGATGTCCTCGTCCTCGGGATGCGCGAGAGCCTGTTTAATGGCCACTCCGCCCTTAATGGAATAGATGACAGCCGTGAGCATGGAGAAGATCACGCCGCCGTACACAAAGAAGATGCCGAGGGGCACCGAGCTTCCGTTGAGGCCCGGGAAGGCCGTAAGGGTTGAAGGTAAAAGATGCAGGCCGTCAATAACGGGGAACCCGAGCAGCATGAGCGAGAAGCCGGTCATGAGCAGTGCAGTGGCAATCTTTCCGGGAAAGACGACATCGATGGGGCGACGGTGATAATGACGCACGATAAGCGTGCCGATGCCCAGATAGATGTCGCGGCCAATAATGAGCACGCAGACCCAGATTGGCAGCTCTCCGCGAACCACCAGCCCAAGTACGCCGGTGAACAGCAGCGCACGGTCGCAGATGGGATCCATGACCTTGCCGAGCCACGAGACCGTCTTGGTCATGCGGGCGATCTGACCGTCCATCCAGTCGGTGGAGGCGGCAACGGCGTAGATAACGATGGCGATGACGCGGTTGTTATCCGTCACAAACAGGTACAGAAATACCAGGGTGAGGATCAGGCGCGTAAAGGTGATGAAATTGGAGATCGTAAAGATCTTATTCGACGGGTAATCGGAAGTGCCGATAAGCTCCTTTTTGATCTTCTTTTTGATGCCCACAGGACTCCCCCGCTGGTTAACGACAAAACTTTCGATACTATACCCGTTCCGGCGATGTCTATCCAGCGTAAGCATAGAGAGTCCAGACATATGGAGGATGCTAGTGGGTTGTGCGGCATTCTGCATTTGTGTACATCAGCCTCCAAATATGACATTTTTCGGCATCTTTGATGGCTGATGTACACGTTTTGATTCGGTGATTACATCGATCGGGAAAGTTGTTGCCTTAAGCAAATTAATCATGATGTGCGGGTCGAGAAGGGTTGGCGCCAAAAGAGCCCAACGGCCGTTACGGCTTCGTTAGAAACACGCCCCACCATGGATGGTGAACCCGAAAGGTAAGGCGCGCGGGCACGGTGACTCGGCCCGCGCTCCCGGAAGAGAAAGGATAAACCCATGGGTTACATGCTCGAGACGCGCGGGCTCACCAAGCGCTTTGGCCGCGGCGACCAGGCGCAGGACGCCGTGGCCGACGTGAGCCTTCATATCCGCGAGGGCGAGGTGTACGGGCTGCTCGGTCCCAACGGCGCCGGCAAGTCGACAACGCTCAAGATGATCTGCGGGATGCTGCGGCCGACGGCCGGGGAGATCCTCTTTGCCGGGCACGCCTGGCGCCGCGAGGACCTCTACGCAATCGGCAGCCTCATCGAGGAGGCGCCGCTCTACCCCAACCTCACCGCGCGCGAGAACCTGCGCGTGCGCACCACGCTGCTGGGCCTTCCCGAGAGCCGCATAGATGAGGTGCTCGCCGCCGTGGACCTCGCGGACACCGGGAAGAAGCGCGCCGGGCGCTTCTCGATGGGGATGCGGCAGCGCCTGGGGCTCGCGTTGGCGCTGATCGCCCGGCCACGCCTGCTCGTGCTCGACGAGCCCACCAACGGCCTCGACCCCATCGGCATCGAGGAACTGCGCGACCAGATCCGCGGCTTCGCGGCGGCGGGTACGACGGTGATCGTCTCGAGCCACATCCTCTCCGAGGTGCAGCAGATGGCGGACACCATCGGCATCATCTGCGGGGGGCGCCTTGCCTACGAGGATGCGCTTCGTCCCGGGCAGGACCTCGAGGAACTCTTCATGAGCTTCTGCCGGGAAGGGCGACGAGCGCGCGGGGAGGTGGCGGCATGACGGGCGAGAAAGGCGGCCTGCTCGCGGGCCTGCGCGCCGAGGCCCTGAAGTCGCGCCACGCGGCACCGGTTCGCCTGGCCGTGCTCATGGCGCTGCCGATGCCGCTGCTCGGCGCGATGCCCTACCGGGGCGTGCAGATCTTTAGCGCGTGGAACTACTGGTACGCGCTCTTCCTGCCCGTGTCTCTCTCGCTTGTGGTGGCGTGCGTCGCGCGGGCGGACGCTCGCACGCGGATGCGGGGGCTTCTGGGCCTGGGCTTCCCGCTCGGGCGAGCCTGGTGGGCCAAGGCGCTCTGGTGCCTCGCTCTTTGCACGCTCTCGAACCTCGTGGTCTTCGGCATCTACCTCGCGGGATCGGCGTTCTCCTCGCAGGGTCTCACGGCCGCGGGCACGCTCACGATGCTCCTCTGCGCGCTCGCCAACACGGTGACCGCGGCGTGGATGATCCCCGCAGGGCTCTTCCTCACGGCGCGGCTCGGCATGCTCGCGGGCATCCTCTGCCCGCTCGTCGCGCAGCTCGTGGGTGGGTTCGCCTGGTCGTTGGTGCCGCTGCCGCAGCTTTTTCCGCCGTCGGCGAGCATGGTCATCCCCACGAGCTTCATCCCCGTGCTGCCGAGCGGCGAGCCACTCGCGGCGGACATGGCGCTCGGCGGGGCGCTCGCGGCGGATGGCATGCTCACGCTGGCGGGCCTTGCGGTCTGCGCGCTCGCATTCGCCGCGCTCACGGCGGCGGGCGCGGCCTGGTTCGCGCGCTCCGAGGAGAGGTGATGGCCATGACACGACTCTCCGACCCGACGCCGCGCATGACTCTCCCGCTGGCCCTGCTCTCCGAGGCCCTTCGCCTGGCGCGCTCCCCGCTCTCGGCGGTGCACCTCGTCTGCTGCCTGGCAGCCGGTCTTGCCTGCGGCGAGTACTTCTCCGTAGCCCGATGGGACCCGGCGCTGGGCGCGGACGCCTACGCCCAGTTCCTCGGCGCCCTCATGCCGCTCATGTCCGCCATCGTCTGCGGGCTCGCCGTGGACGAGGAGAAGCTTCAGCGCATCAAGGACCAATTAGCCAGCGTTC
>URKH01000087.1 GCA_900548255.1 uncultured Collinsella sp.
CCGCGCCGATCTGTGCCTTGCGCTCAAGGCCATAGCTAAAGATCTCACGGATGATGGAGCTTTCCGCACCGCGAGCATACATAGTTTCATTGATCATCTGTTCCCCTTTCGCATAGGCGCTATTGTACGCTTTAGCTGAGCAAAGTGCCGCAGCAATGTTGATTGGGGACAGACTTAAATGCGTGAAAACGCTCATTTAAGTCTGTCCCCAATCAACAGACGGCCCCATATCGCTCAAAAGAAAAAGCCTCCGCAGGTTTCCCCGCGGAGGCTTTCGCTACAAAGGCTATTTGTCGGCGTCGGCATCGACGACGGCATGGTCATCATCAGCATCATCGGATGCGGCTTCGGCATCCTCCTGCATGGCCGCCTGCGCAAAGGCCGCGGCATCAGCCGCCAGTTCCTCCTCGCTCATACGAGGCGCGCGCTTCTTGGTCGGCATGCCGGCCGCCTTGGCATTGCGCTCCTCCTTGGCCGCCAGGATATCGCCCTCGCGCTCAAGGTAGGCGTCCCACTCGTTATCGAGCAGGGCATTCACGGCATCGCCCTCGACAGTCTCGCGCTCAAGCAGCACCTTCGCCATCAGATCGAGCTGATCGCGACGGGCGTCCAGGATCTCGACCGCACGACGATGGGCCTCACGCATAATGCGCTGAACCTCGATATCGATGCGGCGCGCCGTCTCCTCGGAGTAATCCTGGTGATCGGCGTAATCGCGACCAAGGAACACCTGATGTTGCGCCTCGCCAAACACTTGCGTGCCCAGCTCCTCGCTCATGCCCAGGCGCGTGACCATCTCGCGCGCCATCTTAGTCGCGCGCTCCAGATCGTTGCTCGCGCCCGACGTGATGTCGTCGCACATGAGCTCCTCGGCAACGCGACCGCCCAAGAACACGGCGAGCTCGTCGAGCATCTCGTTCTTGGTCTTGAGGAAGTGATCCTCCTGCGGAAGCTGCAACGTGTAGCCCAGAGCCTGGCCGCGGCTGACAATCGAAATCTTATGAACCGGATCGGAATGCTCCAAGATGTGGCCCACCAAAGCGTGACCGCTCTCATGGTAGGCAATCGTGGTGCGCTCGGCTTCGGTCATCACGCGGCCCTTGCGTTGCGGTCCGGCAATCACACGCTCCATCGACTCCTCGACCTCGTCCATCGAGATCACAGAACGATGACGGCGAGCGGCCAGCAGCGCAGACTCGTTGAGCAGGTTCGCCAAATCGGCACCAGTAAAGCCAACGGTCATCTGGGCGAGCTTCTCAAACTTAACGTCCTCGTCCATCGGCTTGTTCTCGGCATGCACGCGCAAGATCTGCTCGCGGCCCTTTACGTCCGGGCGGTCAACCGTGACTTGGCGGTCAAAACGGCCGGGACGCAGCAGCGCCGGATCCAGAATGTCGGGGCGGTTGGTCGCGGCGATCAGGATGACCGACTCGCTTTCCTCAAAACCGTCCATCTCGACCAGCAGCTGGTTGAGCGTCTGCTCGCGCTCGTCGTGGCCGCCGCCCAAACCGGCTCCGCGCTGACGTCCCACGGCATCGATCTCGTCAATAAAGATGATTGACGGAGCCTGAGACTTGGCCTCCTTAAAAAGGTCGCGCACGCGGCTGGCGCCGACGCCCACGAACATCTCAACAAAGTCAGAGCCCGAGATGCTAAAGAACGGCACGCCCGCCTCGCCGGCAACGGCCTTGGCCAGCAACGTCTTACCGGTACCCGGAGGGCCCACCAGCAACACGCCGCGGGGAATCTTGGCGCCCAGCTTGCGATAGCGGTCCGGGTCGCTCAAGAAATCGCGAATCTCTTCGAGCTCCTCGACCGCCTCATCCACGCCAGCGACATCCTCAAACTTGACCTTGGGACGCGTAGCCTCGTTGGTCTTGGCATTGGTCTTGCCAAACTGCATGTTCCTATTATTGGCGCCCATCATCTGGCGCATAAAGTAGAACATGATGGCGATCAGGGCAATCGTCGGCAGCACACTCATCGCCAAGTCGCCCCAAAAATCGGGGTCGTTGGTGTTGACGATGTACTTGGTGTCAGGGTGCTCCGCCATAAGCTCGGCAAGCGAATCGGAGCCGACATAGGTCGAGGAGAAGCTCTTGAGCTCGCTCGTATCACCCTTGTCCTTTTTCGTCTTCCAGTAATGACCAGCCACGCTTCCGTCTTGAACCGTATAGGTCAAATCTTCGACGCGATCCTGCTTAATGGCGCTCACCATCTCGCTCGTCGCGAGCTTAACGGTATTGCTGGAGCTGGCAAAGCCGGAGCCCATGTTAAAGAAGGCGTAGCCCAGAAGCGCGCAAGCCAAAATAAAATACAGCCAGCCCGTACGCGTGGGCTTCTTGCCTCCGGGCATCCCCGGGATCTTAGGCTCCCGGGGAGTCTGGGAATTGTTATCGTTACGGTCGTCGGGCATCTTACGAATAAACCTCCGGTTTCAAAATGCCCAGATACGGAAGGTTGCGATAGCGCTCGGCATAGTCGAGGCCGTAGCCCACCACAAAGGCATCGGGGCAATGGGTTCCAACATACTTGGGCGTGACGGCCGAGGTACGGTCCTCAACGTCCTTCCATAGGAAGGCGGCGACCTCCAGAGAAGCGGGCTTGCGGCTCTCGAGGTTCTTCATCAGGTACTTGAGGGTCAGGCCCGAGTCCAGAATGTCCTCGACGATCAGCACGTCGCGACCACGGATGTCGATATCCAGGTCCTTAATGATACGCACGATGCCCGAGGACTTCACACCGTCGCCATAGCTCGAAACAGCCATGAAATCGATGTTGGTCGGCAGCTCGATCTTGCGCATCAGGTCGCCCATAAAGACCACGGCGCCGCGCAGGACCGCAATCAGCACCAGATCCTTACCCGCGTAGTCGCGAGTAATCTGCTCGCCTAGGCGAGAGACGATACCGTCGATATCCTCCTGCGTAAACAGAACCTTCTCGATATCCGGATGTTGAGAAGCCATGACAACCCTTTCTTGTGCTTATCGCCCACGCACCGCCGCATGGACGCGAACTACACATTCTAGCAGCGCACGGGGTATATTTACCAGCACGTGCGCCATCAGCGCGGGAATACCGTCAACGTCGCACAGAATAGCTGGCGCGAAGCGCTATTCCGCATCGACCACACGAAGCAGATATGCCACGCGCGTTGCGGCCGTGCATTTAAAACGCTCGTCCGCGCGAACGCCCGCGACCCATACTACGGCACCTCCCGGAGCCGTTCTTACCACGGGTACGCCAGAGCGGTCTGAAACAGGAATGCGCGCCTCGTTCAACAGGTCTGACACTTTCTTGCTTCGGCCGTTCATCCCCAACGGGCACATCACGTCTCCCGGCACAGGGCTATCCACCCACAGGCGCGCCGATCGTGCCTCGGTGGGAATCTCCCCGCGCGAGCCGGCTAACATCCGCTCGCTATCGCGGTCGGCAAACCCCAGGGCCGCCGCATCCACCAAGGCCGCAACCTTTCCGGCAGCAGCAAGCTCGCGGGCACGGTGCACGATATTGCACCCCGGCTCCACAGCCATCGGCTCCGCTGTCAGCATATGCCCCGCCCCCAGCGGCAGACGACCGGGAACGGAGATCCAATCGGCCACTAAACCCTCGCGCGCCGCCGGGGCCTTGAACGCCAGCGTGCCAAACTCCACACGGGCATCAATTCCCGCAGGAAGCGTAACCGAGCCCGAGCCCGCAGCGACGCAGGCGAGCACGCGCTCCACGTGCCGCATCTCCGGTCGCGCGTCGGGATCGATGCGCTTAATCGCCAATCGCACGATACGCCGTGCAATCACAACCTCAGCGGCGGCAAGACGGCGCGCATCGAGCACAAGTGCGCCCGCCGCTTCCTTGCGCAGGCAGCTTCGAAACGCCTGTGCCGAAAGCTGGGAAAGAAAGGCGTCTTCGTCGCCCAGAATTTCGCAAGCGGCGCCAATCGTCTTACAGACGCTCGCGTTGCGCTGTGCCACCACCGGCATCACCCGATGGCGTACATAGTTGCGCAGGTACGAAACGTCCTCGTTGCTTTCATCTTCCCGCCATGGCTGACCGTGCACCTGCAGATAGCTCACGAGCTCATCGTGCGTGAGGTCGAGCAAGGGGCGAACCACAATGTTCCGACGGCGCGGAATGCTCGATAGACCCGCGGGACCCGACCCTTTAATGGCATTCATCAAAAATGTTTCCGCGCGGTCCGACGAAGTATGCGCGGTACAGATACGAGCCGCCGTCCGCGGTGCGCCCGATTCGGCACAAAGTTCGCGAACATATCTCCGTGCCGCGGCATAGCGCACCTCGCGAGCCGCAGCCTCGATATTGCCCGATTCGTCATCAAAATAGGCATGTTCAACACACAGCGGCAAGCCGTATTGCGCGCACAGGTCACGTACAAAGGCCTCGTCGCCATCGGATGCCTCCCCGCGCAGATGATGGTTTACATGCAGCACGTGCAATCGCTCGCGCGCAATGGGAGCGACGCCGCGCCCGTCCTGGATATCCAGCTTTGATGTGCAAGCCATAAGGAGCAGCGCCGTCGAGTCCGCACCGCCTGATACCATGAGCACTACGGGGGCAGCGGCCTGCCGCGTTGCCAGGGCGCTCTTATCCGTCCTCGGCGCGGCATGATGTCCATAGTGCTGAGATACCGTTGGCATTCGCTTCCTCCTCTATTCGTCCGCACTCATTGTATCCTTTGGAATCTTATGTCTCGCCTGCACCTTCATATCCTCGGCAGCGGCTCAAAAGGCAACTGCGCACTCGTCGAGGGACCTCAGGGGCTCATCATGATCGACAACGGCCTGTCCCGCCGCGAGACACTTAAACGCATGGCGGAGCTTGGCCTCTCGGCAGACGACGTCGCCGCTCTTGTAATCACCCATGAGCATGGTGACCATATCAAGGGGCTCGATGTATGGTGCAAGCACTGGCATGGTCCCCTCTTTGCCAGCAGGGACACCCTTTCATGCAAAGAAAACCTCGCGCACCTGCCCGTAGAGGAATTTGACCCCGGCGACACGCTCCCCATTGCCGGCATCCACGTGCAAACCTACTCAACATCGCACGATGTCATCAATCCTGTCGGCTATCGATTTAATGCTCTCGATGATTCCATTGGGTTTGCCACCGACACCGGAGAGTTATCGAGCAAGGCCATAGGCATCCTCAAAGACTGTCGAGTTCTCGCGCTCGAAAGCAACCACGATGTAACTATGTTGCGCGAAGGAGCGTACCCCCGCTTTCTTCAGGAGCGCATCCTGTCCACAAAGGGGCACCTCTCCAACAACCAGGCCGCCGAAGCCGCGCGCGAACTTGTTACCGATCGCACCGAACAGCTCATCGCCATGCATATCAGCCAGGACAATAATTGTCCAAGCCTTACCGTCAAAAGCTATGCCAACGCGCTTGATGCAAGTCTCGATGATGAACTCGGCAGTTCTGCCACCCGTCTTCAAGGGCCACGGAAGCTCTCGATACGCCCTGCAAGTCAGTATCAACCGACAACTATTCAATAGCCCCTCAAGACAACAAAAGGGGGCTGGGAATCACTTCCCAGCCCCCTTAACTCATACTCTCGATTGAAGCAGAGCCATCGTTAGTCGATGGAGATCTTCGTGACGTTCTTCTTCTCGACGATCTTAGGAACCGTAACGGTGAGGATGCCGTCAGCATACTTTGCAGAGAGGCCCTCGCTCGAAGCGTCCTTCAGATATACGCCACGCGTCGCGCTGTACGAGCTAAACTCCTTCTGGAGGAAGTTCTTACCCTCGTTTTCGGCGCTCTCCTCGACGTTCACGCTGATGGACAGGCGACCCTCATTGAGCTCAACGTCGATGTCATCCTTGGCGACACCGGTCAGATACGCCTTGACCTCGTAGCCATCGCCCTTGTCCTCAACGTCAACGGGGAACGCCTTGGAGGCAATCGAGTTGTTTGCAAGGTCGGTCATATCATCAAACAGATCGAACAGCGAGCTAGCAGAAGGACGAACGCCAAAAACCGAACGATAAGGAACCATACTTGCCATGTTTACCACTCCTTTTAAGGACTGCCGAGCCATCTTCTAGGTGACTGGGACTTCTTTTGACGCTCTTATATATGCCCACCCAGTGCCCATATATACATCGACTATAAAGTTTTTTGAGTCTGGTACTATAAGCATATCTAAGTGTGTGTGACTCAGGTTTTAGTAAGGTTAAGGTTCTTTGAACCAGAGCTTAAATAACAAGTATGTTCGCAGCTACAAATAACAAGGGGCTTACAATGAGCGCGTACACGTTGTTGGTAACGAGCTAAAGGGCATCATGGACGACCAAAACCAGAACAATATGTTTATGCCGACGCAGGGCGAAGATACTTCTACGCAGCCGCCACGGTTCCATCGCCCCCACATCTCGCAAGAGCCCATCAATGACCCAGAGCCCGATTATGTGACGAGAAACCGATATCAAACGCTCGAGGATGCCCAAACGGGACGTAAACATATGGGCGTCGCCTCGGGAGACCCTGTATATCTGAAAGACGCACCATTATCTAAAAACAGCGCAGCTAGTGATGAGCCGATGAAAGCATCCGCCGTCCATCAACAAAGAGGGCCTCGACCCAAGCAAACCTTGACGCATTCGGCTCGCTATCTCGAAACGCCAAAACAGGGAAAGTCAATCTTCGTTTCGTCAAGTAAACGACGCAAGCAGCATCAGCTGACAATTCTGCTTTTGACCATTGCGGCCATAGCAGTTGCCCTTGTTATACGATTTATTTTCTTTAAATAAAGGCTCAATACCGAAGACAACAAGATCGTCTGGTGTAATTGAGTCATTTACGCCCCGTAAACGCAAAAAAGGGGGAGGCCGCGAGGCCTCCCCCTTCTTCAAGTCATGCGACG
>URKH01000088.1 GCA_900548255.1 uncultured Collinsella sp.
GCCCGAGATCGGCGCCTAGGCAACGCGCCTAGTAACGGCCGCAACGAAACCATATGGAAACGCACGGCGCGCTTTATTGCGCTAAACTGTTTCCTTACTGAGTTGTCGGGGCTTCCGTACACACGGGAGCCCCTTTCCTTATCGGCGGGAGGTCCGCATGAGTCTCTCCGAGCTCTGGTCGCTCTATGGCCAGAACTATATCGACGCGCTGCTAGCAACCTGGAGCATGACGCTTGAGTCGTTTGCCATCGCCATGGTGCTGGCCGTTGCCGTCACCGTGATGCGCGTGTCGCCGCTCAAGCCGCTGCGCGTCTTTGGCGACCTGTATGTTCAGGTCTTCCGTAACATCCCCGGCATCGCGCTGCTCATCATCGTCGTCTATGCGCTGCCGCCGCTCAAGGTCGTCCTGCCCTACCGCACCTGCGTTATCGTCGCCACGGTGTTGCTGGGCTCGGCCTTTGGCTCCGAGAACTTTATGAGCGGCATCAACACCGTCGGCGTCGGTCAGGTAGAAGCCGCCCGCTCGCTGGGCATGAGCTTCAACCGCATCCTCGCCAAGATCGTGATCCCGCAGGCACTGCGCTCGAGCGTGCTGCCCATGACGAACCTCTTTATCGCCGTCATGCTCACCACGGCGCTCGGCAGTCAGGTGCCGCTTAAACCCCAGGAACTCACCGGCGTGGTGAGCTATATCAACACGCGCTCGCTCGGCGGCGTCGCCGCGTTCTTTATCTCGGCACTCGGCTACCTGGGCACGGCCTTTGTGGTGAGCCACATTGGCAACTACATCGATAAGAGGGTGAGGATCCTCCGATGAGCAAGCACTCCTCCCCCGCGCTCACCATGCGCGATGCGCTCTACGAGGCTCCCGGCCCCAAGATGCGCGCCAAGATTCGCATCGGCACCGCCATCTCGCTTGTTGCTGTCACCGCGCTCGCCGTCCTGGTACTGCAGCGCTTTTATGTGACCGGCCAGCTTTCGGTCCATTACTGGTACTTCTTTACGCACCTCACCACCTGGAAGTTCCTGCTTGCCGGTTTTGAGGGCACGGTAAAGGTCGCGCTCACCGCCGGCGCCATCGCGCTGGTACTGGGCTTAGTCCTCATGCTCGGCCGTACCAGCGACATCAAGCCGCTGCAGCTGGTCTGCCGCGTGCTCACCGATTTCTTCCGTGGCGTGCCGAGCCTGCTGTTCATCTACTTCTTCTTTTTGGTGCTGCCCCAGTACAAGATTGCGCTGCCGTCGTTTTGGATGCTCACACTTCCCGTCGCGCTCGCTGCGGCCGGCGTGCTTGCCGAGATCTTCCGCGCCGGCGTCAACGCCGTGCCGCGCGGCCAGGTCGAGGCTGCCCAGGCGCTCGGTCTCTCCAAAGCTAAAATCACCTTTAAAATCGTGCTGCCGCAGGCTATTCGATTTATCATCCCGTCGTTGATTTCACAGCTTGTGGTCGTCGTCAAAGACACCACCGTCGCCTATGTGGTGAGCTACCCCGACCTCATGCAAAATGCCCGCGTGCTCATTACCAACTACGATGCACTCGTATCGGTTTACCTGGTGATCGCGGTCATCTATATCCTCATCAACGTCGCGATCAACAAGGCCGCTGTCTACGTTTCGCACAAGACCGGCGCGACCATCATCCGCTAACGATTTACCATTTCGAGTCATAAGGAGCCGAGCATCATGGCACAGAGCACTTCTACTACCGACAACCGGCCGTTGATTGAGCTCAGGCACGTCGATAAGCACTATGGCGATCTGCACGTCCTCAACGACATCAACCTCTCGGTCGACCGCGGCGAGGTCGTCGTGGTGATCGGTCCCTCGGGCTCGGGCAAGTCGACCATGTGCCGAACCATCAACCGCCTGGAAACCATCGACTCAGGCGAGATCCTCATCGAGGGCGAGCCCCTGCCGCAGGAAGGCAAGGATCTTGCCCGCATGCGCGCCGAGCTGGGCATGGTGTTTCAGCAGTTCAACCTGTTCGCACATATGACGGTGCTGCAAAACGTCATGCTGGGACCGGTCGACGTGCTGGGCATCTCCAAGGATGAGGCTCGCGAGCGCGCCATGGACCTGTTGAGTCGCGTAGGCGTTGCGGAGCAGGCCGATAAGGTGCCCGCACAGCTCTCGGGCGGTCAGCAGCAGCGCGTCGCCATCGCCCGTTCGCTTGCCATGCAGCCCAAGGCCATGCTCTTCGACGAGCCCACGAGCGCCCTTGACCCCGAGATGATCAACGAGGTGCTCGAGGTCATGGTTCGCCTGGCCCAACAGGGCATGACGATGATCGTGATTACGCATGAGATGAACTTTGCCCGCCGCGTGGCCGACCGCGTCGTGTTTATGGCCGACGGTCAGATCGTGGAAACCGGCACGCCCGACGAGTTCTTCGACCACCCCCAGACCAAGCGCGCCCAGGACTTCCTCAACTCCATCAAGGGCCACTAGCCCAATTGCCATATCTGCTCGCCATGACCATCCAAACTCGAAAGCAACACCTATGATCGGAACTCGCACTTCATCGTCATACACCCCGCACGTCGACGTCGATCCCGCCGACCGCCCGCTCATCCTCGTCGCGCCGCGCTGGGAAGAGGCGAAGCCGTTTTTAAGCGAAACGCTCTCCCCCAACGAGGAAATCGCAAGTGTCTTTGTCGATGCCATCCTTGCCGCCGGTGGCCTGCCGCTGCAGATGTCTATTACCGAAGACATCGATGTTATCCGTCATTACGTGGAAATCGCCGACGGCATTGCCATTCCTGGCGGCCCGGACGTCAACCCCAAACGCTGGGGCGACGAGCGTCCTTACGACCCCACGCTGTGCTGCGAGATTCGCGACCGTTTTGAGTTTAAGCTGGTTAACGAGGTGCTTCGCGCCAAGAAGCCGCTCTTTACCACCTGCCGAGGCACGCAGCTGCTCAATGTCGCCACCGGCGGCACCCTGTGCATGGACGTGCCGAGCCTGGGCGCGCGCGAGGGCCGCACACAGTGGCGCCATACCCACGTGCTCAACGACCCTGTGCATCCTGTCGAGGTCGTGCCGGGCTCGCTGCTGGAGCGCGCGGTTGGCGGGCACAGGTTGATCCAGACCAACTCCGCACACCACTGCTGCGTCGATCGTCTGGGTAAAAGCACGCGCTTGGTCGCCAAGGCAACCGACGGCGTACCCGAGTGCATCGAGGTCGAGGGCCAGCCGTTCTGCCTAGGCGTGCAATGGCATCCCGAGTACACCTGGCAGACGCTCGAGACCGACTTTAACCTGTGGAAGTCGTTTGTCGAGGCAGCGGCAAAGGTTAAGCAGGCCCGTTAGTTCACGGACAGCACAACAAATAAGGGCGCCCCGCCGGCCACATGGTCCGACGGGGCGCCCTTTTGCCTATATGCATCCAGCGCGCATCAAAGCTCGCAAGCTCTTATTCAGCCGCCTCGCGTAAGGCCGACATCGTAGCTGTATATTGCTGCTGCAGCGCATGCATCCCCCTCGCGAGCGCCGTCAAATGCATCGGCGCCGCGCAGCGCTTCGGTCACCACAACCGCCGGCTCGTACAGATTATCGAATCCCAGGTTCTGGCTCACGCCCTTGAGCGTGTGCGCTGCCATAAACGCACCTTCGGCGTCTCCTGCCGCCATGGCGGCCTCCAGCTTGTCCATGCTCTCGTCATCCAAAAACTTGAGGGCAAAGCGGGCAAGCATTTCCTCGCCCATCAGCCGAGCGCACGCGTCATCATAATTAGCGCCGATCTTCTTATACGCCTCACGCATGGAAATCATGGATTGAAACTCCTTTGGTCAAACTAAATCGTGGGAAACGCGACAACGTCGGCGGGGCGTGCCAACGTCTCGGCAATACGGTCTTGCACCTCGAGCAGACAGTCCAGCAGCAGCGGGTTAAAGGTGCCGCACTTACCGTCCAGGATCATCTGGATCGCCTCCTCGTGCGGGATGGCATCCTTGTACACGCGAACGCTCGTCAGCGCATCGTACACGTCGGCCACCGAAACCACCTGTGCGGCGATGGGGATATCGTCGCCCTTAAGGCCGTCGGGATAACCCTTGCCGTCCCAGCGCTCGTGGTGCCAACGCGCAATCTGGTACGCATATTCCATAAGCGCATTGCCGGCGTGATGGCGGCCCAGCTCATGCAGCATGTCGGCGCCAATCGTGGTATGCGTCTTCATAATCTCGAACTCCTCGGGCGTGAGGCGCCCGGGCTTGTTGAGAATCGCATCGTCAATCGACATCTTGCCGATATCGTGCAGCGCCGAAGCCAGGGCAATCGTGGAGCGCTCCTCGTTGTCGAGGGAGATGTTGTCGCTACGGTGGGCCAGGCAGCCGAGCAGTAGCTCGGTCAGCTTCTCGATGTTCGTAACGTGCCTGCCGCTCTCGCCATTACGAAGCTCCATGACGCCGGCCATGATGTCGATGAGCATGCGGCTGTTCTTGACGCGCTCGTTGTACTGTTGGGACAGCAGGCTCGTCAGGCGACGCTGTTTGGCGTACAGGCGGATGGTGTTGCTTACACGGCGGCGCAGGACACGGGAGTCAAACGGGCGGTTGACATAGTCCGAAGCACCCAGCTCGTACGCGTGCAGCACCACATCGTCGGAATCTTCGCTCGAGATCATGATGACAGGCAGATTGTCAATAATCGACCGGCGCGACAGATCGCCCAACACCTCAAAGCCGTTCATGCCCGGCATGACAATGTCCAGCAGCACGAGCGACAGCTCATCGCCACACCGGCCTGCATGCGGGCGCTGCGAAGCTTTTCCTCATAATATCGGCGATTGCGCACGCTCGTCAGCACGTCGGTGTAGACAAGGTCCTCCTCTGCGGCCTCCTGTTCATCAATCGGGCGCACCATCAGCAGGACGTGAAGCTCGCCCTCGACCTTCAGAGGGCGCAGGCGAGCGCGGTACTCGGTACCATCATTGAGCAGCTGCTCCGATACATCATCGGAACCTGCCAAGGCCTCCAGACCTGACTGGCGCAGACAGGGACACCGATCGCCGGCGAGCAGGCAGTTGGGATCGCCCTTAATCTGGTCGGCCGACAGCAAACGCACCACGGGGTAGGGCTGAAGCCGCAGACGTTGGGTTTTGAGCACCCTTGTTAACACAGCCGAAACGTCTACGAAAGAAGCCCGTTTGATGATTCGGCCGCTAGAGCCCCAAGATGCCGCGGACAGCCTGGGCGGCCGCTGTCGGGCGATCGCGCAGCCCGTTGTGCGCGCCGGGAACTACTACGAGCGGACAATTCAAAAGCTCAGCCGCCGTTCTCGTGCCCGCCTCGCGGGGCGTGCCAATCGAGAGCTCGCCCAGAAACACGGCGGCCACCGTTTTCGATACGCGGACGCCATCCCAATTGGGAACGCAGGTCATAGTGATCTCGTATTCGTTTGCCATGAAACTGCGGCCGTTGCGCAGGGCATGCTTGGCTTCTGCCTCGGTTAACTTGGGGGCTTGAGGGTCCGAATCGCCGATGGCGCCCAGGAAGGCCCTTAGCACCCTCGAGACCTTTCCCGCAGCAATCATCTCGAGTAAAACCGGGGCCGCACCCAGGCCGGCGCCTTCGTTTGTCACGGCGGGTTCATGCAGAATCGCACGCGAGACAATGGTCGGGTTTGTACGGAGAAGCTCCAGGGTCACCAGCGTACCGGCACTGTGCGCGAGCACGTTTGCCGGAGCGCCGATATGCTTGATAACGGCCTGCAGGTCGTCGGCCTGGGCGGCGAGGTCGTAGCGCCCGTCCGCGGCGTCGCCGCTCTCGCCGCAGCCGCGGCGGTCGTAGGCAACTACGCGGCACACTTGGCTGAGCTCGCGGGCGATGCCCTCAAAAAATGTGCCATCGACGCAGGCACCGTGCACGCATATCAAGGCAGGCGCATCCGACGGCACGCCCGACTCGGCAAACTCGCGACAGGCAATCGTAGTGCCCGCATTCTCGACCGTAAAATCCATGTTATGCCCCATCGTCTTGTGCCTTGTTAACACATGAACTGTACCCGACCCGAAACCTTTCATATCGCAGGCATCGAGGGCGGAATGAAAAAACGAAACCTAAGAGCACAAGCCCAAACCAGACTTTGGCGCCGATGCTATGCTTAGGCACAACTGTCCCAAGGAGCATATGCCTATGTCTACGTTTTTAAATGCCAGCCCCATCTTTGGACCGGTGCGCAGCCGCCGTCTGGGCCTTTCTCTCGGTGTCAACATGATGCCGGCATCGGGCAAGATCTGTACGTTTGACTGCATCTACTGCGAGAACGGCCTCAACGCCGAGCGCCCCTGCCATGAGCCGTACAACACAGCTGCCGTGGTACTCGACGCGCTCGAGGCAAAGCTGCGCGAGATGGCAGCCGAGGGCGAGCTCCCCGATGTGATCACCTTCGCAGGCAACGGCGAGCCCACCGCCGCACCGGAGTTTCCGCAGGCCATCGCCGGCGCCGTCGCGCTGCGCGGCGAGCTTGCCCCGAACTCCAAGATCGCCGTGCTCTCCAACGGCACGCGCGCCGATCGCCCCGAGGTGCACGATGCGCTCATGATGGTCGACGACAACATCCTCAAACTCGATACGATCGACCCGGCATTTATCCAGCTGCTCGACCAGCCTGTTGGCCCCTACGACGTCGAGCACCAGATCGAGACGTTCGCGAGCTTTGACGGTCACGTTATTATCCAGACGATCTTTTTGACCGGCGAGTATCAGGGCAAGTCCCTCGATAACACCGGCGAAGCGTATGTCGGCCCTTGGCTCGCGGCGCTCGAGCGCATTCGCCCACAGGAGGCGACCATCTACACGGTAGCGCGCGAAACACCGATCGCCGGCCTTGCCAAAGCAGCGCC
>URKH01000089.1 GCA_900548255.1 uncultured Collinsella sp.
TGACCGCCCGCGTGGAATACGATCAGGTCACCTACTTTGAATATGCAATGGAGGCTCTGGGTGTGCTGTTCCGCTGATGCGGGCACCGTTTCCGGCGCTGAATCCTTCGCTCCATTTTTAACACCCAGAGAGGTACACGAACCATGAAATCAACCGCAAAGACCCTGGCCCTTGGCGCGGCACTGCTCTGCCTGCTGGCCGGCGGCATGGCCCTGCCGGCATCGGCTGCCGTGCCCCTGACCGGCGCCGCCGTGTCGCTGCCCTGGAACAGCGACAGCAGCGTGCCTGCCGAGAGCATTGAGGCCGGCACCTATTCTTCCAATATGCTGTTGGGCGAGACCCAGCAGCTGTCGCCCACGGTGCGCCCCCGCAACAGCACCGACTCCGTCATCTACCTCACCGATGACAGCAGCGTGCTTACCGTGAGCAACAGCGGCGTGGTGCAGGCTGTGGGCGTGGGCACCGCCACCGTGACGGCCGTAGCCGCCGTAGGTGTCGACGATGATCTTGCGGCCGGTCAGGCCCGTGTCGCCCATGGGGCCGCCTACGACAAAGCGACCGGTGGGGTTCACATAGATGTCCGCGTTGTCCCACGGCATGTTCTCAGCAGCCATAACCGGGGTGATAACGTGCTCGATCAGATCGGCCTTGATCTTGCCCATGTCCTCGATTTCGGCGGCATGCTGCGTGGAGATGACGATGGTCGTGACCTCGACGGGCTTGCCATCTTCGTAGCGCACGGTGACCTGGGTTTTGCCGTCGGGGCGCAGGTAGGCGAGGGTGCCGTCGTGGCGCACGGCTGCCAGGCGCTCGGCCAGGCGGCTCGCCAGGTAGTGCGGCATGGGCATGAGGGTCTTGGTTTCGTTGGAGGCATAACCGAACATCATGCCCTGGTCGCCGGCGCCGATCAAGTCGATCGGGTCGCTGGTAGCGCCGGTCTGCGTCTCAAACGACTCGTCGACGCCCTGGGCGATGTCGGGTGACTGCTCGTGAATAAGGCTCATGACGCCGCAGGTATCGCAGTCAAAACCGAACTTGGCACGGTTGTAGCCGATGCGGCGGATGACGCCGCGGGCGATTTCCTGCACGTCGACGTAGGCCTGGGTACGGATCTCGCCGGCAACGATGACGGTGCCGGTGGTCACGAGGGTCTCGCAGGCGCAGCGGACGTTCTCCACGTTGGCGGGCACGCCGTTGGGCGCAATATAGCCCTGCTCCTGGAGCTCTATTTCTTTGGCGAGGATTGCGTCGAGTACGGCGTCGCTGATCTGGTCAGCGATCTTATCGGGATGACCCTCGGTCACCGATTCCGACGTAAACACAAACGATCCGTGTTGGGGCGGGATGGAACGAAGCTCTTCTGACATGATTGTCCTTTCAAAAACGTGTCCCGGCGACCGTTACCATTCCGCCGGGCTCTGTATGCAAGGGCACATGATATCGCGTTAATCGAATATTCACACCCTTTCCGCACCTACTCATTGGTACTCATTGGGGACAGACTTAAATGAGTAGCCGGGTGCTTATTGGCTGGTCATTTAAGTCTGTCCCCAATGAGTGGGTCGGTGCCCTTTGTGCGGAGGTTGCGTTGATGCTTTATACTGGTGCGGTTAGACATCCATCCTGCAATCGAGGAGATTTCCATGGCATCAGACGTTCGCGTCCGCTTTGCACCCTCACCGACGGGCAAGCTGCACATCGGCGGCGCCCGCACCGCTATCTATAACTGGGCTTTTGCCCGCGCAAACGGCGGCACGTTCATCCTGCGCATCGACGACACCGACCCCACCCGTTCCACCGACGAGAACACGCAGATCATTCTGCGCGCCATGCGTTGGCTTGGCCTGGACTGGGACGAGGGTCCCGAGGTGGGCGGCGACTATGGCCCCTATGCCCAAACCGAGCGCTTGGACCTGTACAAGCAGGCCGCCCAGAAGCTTTGGGACGAGGGCAAGGCCTATCCCTGCTTCTGCACCAAGGAGCAGCTCGACGCTGACCGTAAGGCTGCGCAGGAACGCAAGGACCCCTTCCAGGGTTATCAGCGTCGCTGCCGCGATCTTGATCCCGAGGAGGCCCGCCGCCGCATCGAGGCCGGCGAGTCCTACGTCCTGCGCATCAAGGTGCCCGAGGACCGCGGCGACGTCGTCATCCACGACGCCGTCCACGGCGAGGTGACCTTCGACGCCAAGGAGCTCGACGACTTTGTCATCTTCCGCTCCGATGGCACGCCCACGTACAACTTTGCGACCGTTGTCGACGACGCCATGATGAAGATCACCCATGTCATCCGCGGCGACGACCACCTGTCCAACACCCCGCGCCAGGTCATGGTCTACGAGGCTCTCGGCGCGCCCGTGCCCACGTTCGCCCACATCTCCATGATCCTGGGCGCCGACGGCAAGAAGCTCTCCAAGCGCCATGGCGCCACCTCGGTGGAGGAGTACCGCGACGCCGGTTACCTGTCCGACGCCTTCGTCAACTATCTGGCGCTGCTCGGCTGGTCGCTCGACGGCGAGACCACGATCATCCCGCGCGATGTCCTGGCCAGCAAGTTCTCGCTCGACCGCATTTCCAAGAACCCGGCGACCTTCGACCCCAAGAAGCTCGACTGGGTCAATGCCGAGTACATCAACGGCATGTCCGACGCCCAGTTTGCCGATGAGATCATGGTCCCTGAGCTGCATGAGGCGGGTCTCATTGAGGGTAACGTCGAGTACGGCGAGGACTGGATCGACGCGCTTGCCGCCATCGTTAAGCCGCGCACCAAGATGCCGGCCGACGCCGTGACTGTCGCCGCTCCCATCTTTGCTACCGCCGAGACGCTCGAGTATGACGAGAAGTCTGTCAACAAGGGCCTGGCCAAGGAGGGCATGGGTTCCATTCTGGACGCCGCCAAGGCCGCGCTCGAGGGCGTGGACGAGTGGACAGCCGCGAACATCGACGCTGCGCTTGAACCGCTGCCCGAGCAGATGGACCTCAAGAAGCGCGTGGTGTTCCAGGCCGTGCGTGTGGCCGTTTGCGGCAACATGGTGAGCCCTCCGCTGGGCGAGACCATGGCACTCGTCGGCCGCGACGACTGCCTGGCGCGCATCGACCGCGCCCGCACGATGGCGCTGTAGTCGCTGCGCAAACGTTTGTATCCGAGCCCCGTTCACCCCGAGCGGGGCTCTTGTTTCTGTACCGATGAGTGGGTTGCTGGGACAAAATAATCAGTAGTGTTTGTCCCATGTTCGAGTGACGCAACGAGCTCGACACTCGTATCGGCCATGGGACAAACTCTACTGATTATTTTGTCCCACCCCTTTCAGGTCCGTTCGTTAGAGGTGGTGTATGGCTCAACAACTGTCGCTGTTTGGTTCGCCGGAACCGGAGGAAGCTCCGGTGAAGCCCAAGCCTGCCGCTGCCTCGGCTCAGTCTAAGCCTGCGCCCGAGCCCCCTGCCGCCTACGCGAGCGTGGTCCTCGACATCCCCACCCGTGCGCTGTCGGATCCGTTTGCTTACGGCATCCCTGAGTCCCTTGCCAACGAGGCGCAGATCGGATCCACGGTCCTGGTCCACTTTGGTAACCGTGCGGCCGCGGGCTATATCGTCGACATTGCGCCTGAGCTGAGCGACCTACAGGGCTACAATGCCCTCGACCCCGCGCGCATTAAAGCCATCGAAGCCATCCTCAGCAAACCCCTCTTTACCGCCGAGGCTGCCCGCATCGCACGTTGGATGAGCCGCGAGTATGTCGCGACGCTTTCCGAGTGCCTGCGCCTGTTCCTGCCCCCGGGCGGCAGTCCGCGCGTCGTTAAGGGCGATGACGGCGCATGGTCGGTTGAGCGCCCCGCCGTCAAGCCTATCCAAAACCGTTGGGTGATGCTTACGCCCGAAGGCTTTGACTATACGCCGCCCAAGACCGCGGTCCGCCAGCGCCAACTCATCGAGGCGCTCCGGTGCGGCCCGGTCACGACGCGCGACCTCAACCTTCTCTATAACAGCATGTCGGCGACCATCAAGGCGCTCAAAAAGCGCGGCGTCGTGGTGGTGGAGGAACGCCGTGCGTGGCGTGGCTGCAGCGAGCAGACCACGCTGTCCTCGGCAAGCGGCAAGGCGCCGGTCTCCCTTACCAACGGCCAGCAACAGGCGCTCGCGCAGATTGAGCGCGCCCGTCTGGACGCTCATGGCGACGTGGTGTTGGTCGACGGCGTCACCGGCTCCGGCAAAACCGAGGTTTACCTCTCCGCCATTGAGCGTGTGCTTGCAGCCGGTCGCTCGGCCTGCGTGCTGGTGCCCGAGATTTCGCTGACGGCCCAGACCGTCGGCCGCTTCCGTTCGCGCTTTGGCGAGACGGTCGCCGTGTTCCATTCGCGGCTTTCGGCCGGCGAGCGCCTGGACCAGTGGGATATGGTTGCCAGCGGTGCGGCCCGCGTGGTCGTCGGCGCACGTTCGGCGCTCTTTTGCCCGCTTGACGACCTGGGCCTCATCATCATTGACGAGGAGCACGAGACCAGCTACAAGCAGGGGTCCAGTCCGCGCTACCATGCGCGCGAGGTGGCAGCCGAGATGGCGCGCCGCTATCGCTGCCCGCTCGTGCTGGGGTCGGCCACGCCTTCTGCCGAGGCCCTCGACCGCTGCCGCCGCGGCATGTATAACGGTGCCACCTGGACGCGTGTCGAGATGCCCGAGCGCCCCGGACACGCCGTGCTGCCTACGGTCCGCATTGCTGACCTGCGTCGCGAGTTCTCGCACGGCAGCCGCTCCATGTTCTCAAAACCCTTGATGGAGGGATTGGAGCGTGTGGTCGGGCGCCGCGAGAAGGCCGTGTTGCTGCATAACCGCCGTGGCTTTGCGCCATTCCTGATGTGCCGCGAGTGCGGCTGCGTCCCCACCTGCAACCACTGCTCCACAGCGCTTACGTATCACGAGCGCACACACACGCTGCAGTGTCACACATGCGGTTCGTCTTGGCGCGTGCGGCCGTATCCCGCGCCCACGAGCCGTTGCCCCAAATGTGGCAGTCGCTACCTGGCAAAAATGGGCCTGGGCACGCAGCAGATCGAGGACGCTCTGCACCAGTTGCTTCCCGAGGACGTTGCCATCATTCGCATGGATGCCGATTCCACGTGTGGCAAGGATGCGCACAAAAAGCTGCTCGAGCAGTTCGATGCGGCGGATTGCGCCGTGTTGCTGGGTACCCAGATGATCGCTAAAGGTCTCGATTTTCCCGAGGTCACGCTCGTGGGCGTGGTCAATGCCGACTTCGCCCTCAAGCTGCCCGATTTCCGCGCAGGGGAGCGCGCCTACGATTTACTGGAGCAGGTCGCCGGCCGTGCCGGTCGCGGCGATCGTCCCGGTGAGGTGATCATCCAGACCTACCTGCCCGAGGATCCGGTCATTCGTGCCGTCGCTGAGCACGACCGTTCGATCTTTACCGACTACGATCTGGACCAGCGCCGCGACGCGCTGTACCCGCCGTTTGTTCGCCTGGTCAACATCTTGGTGTGGTCGGCAAACCGAGACGACGCGCAGGACTACATTGGGCGCATTGCAAAGCTTCTTAAGCGCCGCTGGCATGCCGCCACGCCCGACTTTTTGAGGGCGGGGAGTGCCATGCCGCAGGTGCTGGGCCCGGCTTCGTGTGTAATCGAGAGAGCCAAGGACCGTTACCGCTTCCATCTGCTTGTGAAGTCGCCCGTGGGGTACCATGTCTCTGATGATATCGACGCCTGCCTCAAAGAGGTGGGCTCTGTGCGCGGCGTGAGCGTGAGCGTTGACGTCGATGCCTATGATTTGATGTAACAACCCGAAAGGATGGCCATGGAAGCCAACGGAATCGTACTGTCGCCCGACCCTCGTCTGCGCCAGGAGTGCGCCGTCATCGAGGAGATTACCCCGGCGATCGAGGCGCTTGCCGAGAAGATGAAGAAGATGATGTTCGAGAACGGCGGCTGCGGTCTGGCTGCCCCGCAGATCGGCGAACTCATTCAGCTCGTCACCATCGACTGCGACTACACCGACAAGAACGACTATGACCCGTACGTGCTCATCAACCCCGTGATCGTGGAGCAGAGCGACCATCTTGTGCCGTTTAGCGAGGGCTGCCTGTCCATCCCTGGCATTAGCTGCGAGATCGAGCGTCCCGACCATGTCGTCGTCGAGGCGTACGACTTGGATGCCAACCTGATTCGCTATGAGGCTTCGGGCGACCTGTTCTGCGTGTGCCTGCAGCACGAGATCGATCACCTGCACGGCAACACCAT
>URKH01000090.1 GCA_900548255.1 uncultured Collinsella sp.
TTTCTGCCGCCAAGCACGATCTCTGCCGTCTGTCTTGCCCGTGAAAGCGGACTCGTGATACATAAATCGAAGGGAATCTCTTTCATTCCTTCCGCCGTTTCCTGTGCCAGCCGGATTCCATTTTCATTTAATGGAATATCGGTCTGTCCCTGCATTTTCCCTTCTACGTTCCATGACGTCTCACCGTGTCTGATAAAATATAAAACCATGTGCTGTAATCCTCTCTGCCTATACGGCTTATCTGCACTGCTGCGCATCCTGACAGAAAAAGCGCTTCGATTTCTCGAAGCGCTTTTCATTCCTGCAGGAAAAGAGACTTGAACTCTCATGGTATTGCTACCATACGGACCTGAACCGTACGCGTCTGCCAATTCCGCCACGCCCGCGTGCAGGAATTAGAATAACGGAGCGCCACCACGAACGCAAGAACTATTTTTGAAAAAGTTTGCAGGCATTTTCCCAGGCGGCTTGCGCGATTGTTTCGGCGTCCTCACCAGTGCGATCGACACGGTCGTTAACCAGCGCGTTTGCCGTAATGGAGATCATTGCGGGCTCGCATTCAAGACCACGGATGGGCTCCGGAGCCATATACGGGCAATCCGTCTCGAACAAAATTCGATCGAGTGGGGTTGCCGCAAATGCCTCGCGCACGTCGTCGTTGCGCTTAAAGGTGGCCGCACCACCATAGGCGATATAGCAGCCCAGCTCCACAAAGCGCTCCATCGTGGCGCGGTCCTCGCCAAAGCAGTGCAGCACACAACCGGCCTGGGGCACGCCCACCTCACGAAGCACGTTGTACGCATCCATATGCGAGGTGCGCTCCCCATCCGAGTCCTCGTGCCGCAGGTGCAACTCCACCGGCACGTTACGGCACACGGCAAGCTCGAGCTGGCGCGCCATGCAGTCAATCTGCACGTTATGAGGTGCCGGCGCGATATCGTCATCATAGTCCATGTGGTAGTCCAGGCCGATTTCGCCAATACCGGCGCATAAGGGGTCATCGAGTGCGGCAACGACCTGTGCGTGAACGTCGTCGGTATAGTCCGGCGCGCCATACGGATGCACGCCGGCAAGATACTTGATCTGCGGGATATCCTGCATCGGCAGAATCTCGCGCGTCAGCCAGTCGCTATAGTCCGTCACGCTGCGCTTATCGGCAATGGGATCGAAGACCGTCACCAACAGGTCGATGCCCGCGGCTTTGGCGCGCACGAGTGTCTCGGGCACTTCTTTGCCCCAAAACGAAAGCAGATGCGCATGCGTGTCAGCAAGCGGTGCCAAGGGCACGGGACAAGCAACCGTCTTCTTTTTCTTGGTAAACGTCACGCGTTCGGCATTAGGCATCATGGATTAGCTCCCGAGCCAGGCACACAAAGTCGGCGACGCCGAGCGTCTCGGCGCGCGTGGTGGGTGCGATACCGCAAGCCTCAAAGGCGGCATCGAGCACGTCCTTGGCAAAGCCGTTGGCGCTCATGGAATTGCGGATGGTCTTGCGACGCTGAGCAAATGCAGCATCAATCACGCGGGCTACAAATTCGCGATCGAGTCCTTCGGGCACCACACCGTCAACACGGTCGATACGCACGACGGCCGAGTCCACGTGTGGCGCCGGCATAAAGCAACGCGGCGGCACCTCAAAGCGACCCGTTACCTGCGCATACAGGCCAAGCTTTGCCGTATAGCCGCCATAGGTCTTGTTGCCCGGCACTGCGGCAATGCGATCGGCAACCTCCTTTTGCACCATGACGACGGCGCGCTTGAGCGCCGGCATCGTCTGGAAAAATTGCAAAATGATCGTCGCCGCCACGTTATAGGGCAAGTTCGCGACAAATACCGTCGGCTCACCGCCCGCAGCCTGCTCAATCTGCTCCGGGCCCACCTTAAGCGCGTCGCCCATGATAAAGCGGAAGTTGGCATAGTCGGCGGCGTGGGCATCGAGCACCGGCTCAAGCTCGGAATCGGCCTCAATGGACGTAACGCACGCCGCTTCCTGCAGCAACGCAAGTGTCAACGTACCGCAACCTGGACCCACCTCGAGTACGCGCTCGTCACCTGCAAGCTCGGCAAGCTCGCAGATACGTTCGATCACATGATTGTCGATTAGAAAGTTCTGGCCCAGGCGATGCTTGGTCGCAAGGCCAAACTCCTCCAGCAGCTCCCTGGTGGCCGTGGGGTTTGCCAAAGGCGAAGTTGTCATGGTTGCCTCCTTAGCATGATGGCGGCGTCTTGAAACAAAAGGGCATGGACCGTGGCGGCCATGCCCTTACAGCTAAACAGCAAATTGCCGATATGGCGCTCGCGCGGTCTCTACGCCAGACGCGGGAACAGCGGATCGCCCTTCTCGACGGGCTGACCGCCGGCAAGCAGGCCCCAAGTGCAAATGCCCTTGAGGTCGTCGCTCGCGGCCTCGCCCTCACAGGACAGGCGGCGCAGGGCCTCGGCAGAGGTCTGAGGCATGAGCGGCATCAGCAGGTGAGCGGCAATGCGGATGGCCTCGAGCAGGTTGTAGATCACAAACGCCAGCTCGTCAGCCTTGGCCTCGTCCTTGGCAAGTGCCCAAGGCTCGGAGTCCTCGATGTAGTGGTTGGCGGCGTGGATGAGCTCCATGACCTCGTCCTTGGCTCCGCCGTAATCGAGCACGTCCATCTTGGCCATGTAGCGCTCGACCAGGCCGTCGGCGATCTTTGCCAGCGGGTTGTCGAACGCATCGAACGATGCGGGCTTGGCGGGTGCGCAGCCGTCAAAGTACTTGCCGCTCATGTTGAGCGAACGCGAGATGAGGTTGCCCCAGCTGTTGGCCAGGTCGGCGTTGTAGACCTGCTCCATGCGATCGAAGCTGATGGCGCCGTCGGTGCCGGGGACGACGTCGGTCATAAAGTAGTAGCGATAGCCCTCGACGCCCAGCATGTCGATAACGTCCTGCGGAGCGATAGCGTTGCCGCGGCTCTTGGACATCTTCTCGGCCTTGCCGGTCTCGGCATTGCGCACGGTCAGGAAGCCGTGGGCAAAAACGTGCTCGGGCAGGGCCTCGCCGATGGCCATGAGCATGGCGGGCCAAATGACGCAGTGGAAGCGGATGATGTCCTTACCCACGATGTGGAACTGCGCGGGCCAGCGATAGGCCAGCTCGGCACGCGCCTCGTCGGTATCGACACCGTAGCCGACGGCCGTCATATAGTTGAGCAGCGCATCGAACCACACGTAGGTCACGTGGCCCTCGTCAAACGGGACCTGAATGCCCCAGTCAAAGCTCGTGCGGCTCACGGAAAGGTCGTTAAGGCCGCCCTCGACAAAGCTGCGCACCTCGTTCATGCGGAACGCAGGCTCGACAAAGTCGGGATGCTCGTCATAGAGCTTGAGCAGCTTGTCCTGGAAGGCGGAAAGCTTAAAGAAGTAGGACTCCTCCTGCACGCGCTCAAGCGGACGGTGGCAGTCGGGGCACAGGTGCTGGCCGACGCTGCCGTACTCCTCGTCGCCCTTCTGGACCTGCGTATCGGTGAAGTAGGTCTCGTCAGGCACGCAATACCAGCCGTCGTAGCTGCCCTTATACAGGTAACCGGACTCCTTCATGCGCTCCCACAGGTACTGCACGGCATGATGCTGGCGCGGCTCGGTGGTGCGGATGAAGTCGTCGTTGGAAATCTCGAGCTTGCTCCAAAGCTCCTTGAAGTGCGGGGCCTGGCTGTCGGTCCACTCCTGCGGCGTCATACCATGCTTGGCTGCGGCCTCGGCGACCTTCTCGCCGTGCTCGTCCATGCCGGTCAGGAACTTGACGTTATAGCCGGCGGAGCGGCGATAGCGAGCCTGAACGTCGGCGATGATGGTGGAATAAGCCGTGCCCAGGTGCGGATCGGCGTTGACGTAGTAGATGGGCGTCGTGATAAAGAACGAAGGCTTGCTTTGATCCATGGGGTCTGTCCTCCAGAAAAACGTTGCATACAGGGGATGATTCTAGCGCAAGGGCTGGATATCCTCCATCTATTGCATATCGAGCACCATGGCATAGACATCGCGCTTGCGGCGCGAATACTTCTGAGACAGGCGCTTGGCCACCGCAGACGCGGGCTCCCCCTCCTCGAGCGCGGCGCGGATATCCTCGCGCAGGGCCTCGTCGGGATCCGCTGCCGTGGCGCCGACCGGCACGATACCGGCCTCCTCATCCTCGCTCGGTGGCGCGATGACCAGCGCAATCTCGCCCTTTACCTCGCCGCGAGCACGCAGCTCCTCGGCAAGCTGGTCAGCGGGCCCGCGCAAGACCTCCTCGTGCAGCTTGGTGAGTTCGCGGCAGACGGCAACCTCACGCTGGGGAAAGACCTCCGCCACGGCCTCGAGCGTCGCCACGATGCGATGTGGAGACTCGTAGAAGATGAGTGCGCCGGGCACCACGGCAAGGCGCTGCAAACGGCGCACACGGTCGCCGTGCTTTCGGCCCAAAAAGCCCTCGAAGAAAAAATGCTCGCAGGGAATGCCGGACGAAACAAGCGCCGTGACGCAAGCAGAGGGCCCAGGAATAACTTCGACGGGCACATCGGCCTCACGCGCCGCCTCGATCAGCGCCTGGCCGGGATCGGACACGCTCGGCATGCCGGCGTCCGAGGCAAAGGCGAGGGTCTCCCCCGCCAGCAGACGGTCGACCAGGCCGGCAGCGCGGCTAGCGATCACATTCTCGTCGCAACGGACAAGCGGCTTGGAAATGCCCAGGTGCATCAGCAGCTTTGACGTCACACGCGTGTCTTCGCAGCAGATGACATCGGCAGCGGCAAAGGCCTCGCCAACGCGCGGGGACAGGTCACCCAGGTTGCCGATGGGCGTGCCGACCACATAGAGTTTGCCCGTATGGGCGCTGTTTTGCGTCATATCAACCTATTCAATCATGCCGCGCTCGAGCGTACCGAGCGCCGCGCGGGCGTCCCATGCTGCAATGCGCTTCTCGGTCTTCCACGTTTGGAAGAACCAACCGGCAGCCGGCGCAAACGAAGCCAGCTGGTTGGCGATAAACACGCGCTCGTAGGCATTGCGGCCCTCGGGCGTAACCGACGAGTTGGCAAAGATCGCCGCGCCCGACCATTCGCCCACCAGCACGGGGAACCCAGTCGAAATCGCTTCTTTAAGCTCGCGCTTGTTACGCGAAATCGCCGTCGTCAGCCCGCGAGGGCTCGTGATGTCGAGCGCATACTCGTCGCGGTAATGGTACAGGTGAAGGTCCATGTAGACGTTCTTGTACTTGGCGCCGCGCATAAAATGCTTCCACTCGCTGGGATGCCCCGACGACGAGAAGACGACGATCTTATCCTCGGGCATATACGAACGGACGAGCTCGTAGGCATCGCGATAGAAATTGCGCAGGTAGTGAGCAGGAATGCCATCCGTCATGGTGAAGAGGCTCTTGCGAACGCTCATCTGCGGCGTGTCCAGCAGCTCAATGCCCAGCAGGCTCTCGGCCTCGCCATAGCGATCGGCCAAGCGCTCGAGCACGTCGAGTGCGACATGACGGCCGTTGGTGGACGAATGCCACTCAGCAACAACCTCCGGCGTGGTGGGCGAATCGTTGGAATCGCCCTGGCCACCGGGCACGGTTGCCAGATCGAGCAGCACGCGGATGTCGTACTTGGCAGCCCACTCAATTGCGCGGTCGATGTAATCGACAACCGATATGTAGGAGGCATCGGACTCCTGTGAGCCAAAGGCATACCAGGGCACCGGCAGACGCACGGCATTGAGACCGATCTGCGCCATGCGGCGAAAATCGTCCTCGCTCACAAACGTCTCGTAATGGCGGCGCATGCGCTCGTTATAGGCGGCGGTACCCATGGCCTCCTGTAGCTCAGCCGCGTTGGATGCACCGGTCGCCGCGTACAGCGACGGGGTCACCCAAGGCTCGGGAATAAACCAGCCAGAGAGATTAACGCCGAGTATCCTCTCCATCACTGCCTCCTTCGGATCATGCAGGTCGAACCCGCATCGTATTGCGTAGGATAAGTATCGTTTTGAGTATACCCGCGTGTGCGGACAGGCGACCGAACGGTCTGCAAAGTGACGCGAAAGTGGGAGGAATGTCTGGGAGCAGACGGACTCGGAATGGTGCGACGAGGTGTGTACGCGCGCCGGAGGCAGGCACCGGAAAGTGTGTCCCGTTCTGAGCCCTTATTCTGGGACGCAGTTTCCGCAGAACCCTACATAAAAGAAAAGGACCCCTTTGCAGAGGTCCTAGTCAATTCA
>URKH01000091.1 GCA_900548255.1 uncultured Collinsella sp.
CCGCCCCCTCCGCCGCACACTGGGAACGCCACGTTGATGTCTGCTAAACCTTGCTCGCTCAGGCTAATGACTTTGTTGGGGATCGATAATTTGCCGCAAGGTGAACTTGGATTGAGGCGTGTCGCCCTCTTCTCCCGACTTTTCCTCGTCAAAATCGAAGATCATGATGGCGCAGTTGGGGAGTTTTGTTGGGAGCTCGAAGCCCTCTGGGGCTGCAGCCTTGATGAATTGGCGGCTGGCACTGCCGTGGCTTACTGCTAGGAGGGTTTCGATGCCCTCGGCGCCCATGAGATTGGTGAGGGCGCCCACCATGCGCTCCTGCAGGGCATGGCTTCCTTCTCCGCCAAATGGGATCAGGTCCTCGCCGGGGTCCCAGACGTCGGTGGGAAGGGCATCGTGGGGGCCTTCTTCGAAGGTGCCGTAGCTGCGCTCGATGATGCCTTCGCAGGGCTCGACTGCTGCATCCGGGCCGAGGAGTTCGGTTGCGACGAGACTTGTCGTGTCCATGGCTCGGCCTAAGGGCGAAGAGACCACTTTGTCGGGAACGACGTTGTGGGCCTTGAGCCATGCGGCTGCCATTCCCGCTTGTTTGCGGCCCAGGTCGGTCAACGGTGAATCGCAGCGGCCCTGGACCAGCTTTTTGACGTTGAACTCCGTCTGACCGTGGCGGAGTAGATACAGCTTCTTCATGCTCTCCCCTTCTGCATAACCTGCTTTGCCGGCACAGCCTTACTCGTGAGTATGCCCTACGTAGTCTTCGTCGATCGTGATCTTGGCAATCGACTTGGGATATTCCGATTCGACCCGTTGTGCCAGCGCGTGCTTTAAGTCTTCGGCACTCATCTGCAGATCCGAGGGACGCACGCAGTCAAAGATCACATTGGTGTGCGTAGGACCCGGCACGCAGCGCAGATCGTGAATTGAAAGGCGGCTATCGATCTGTTGAGCCATGGCGTTAATGCGTAAACGCATGCTCGCCACATTGGGATCGTCGGTCACGATGGGGTCGTAATGGAGCGTGACAATCATACCGTCTTCGTTTCTAAACGACTGCTCGATGTTATCGAGCGTGTCATGGCTTTCCAGAGGGCTGGCCTCGGCTGCCATCTCGGCGTGAGCGCTTGCGAACTTTCTGCCCGGACCGTAGTCGTGAACCATCAGATCGTGAACGCCCAGAACGCCGGGGTAGCTCATGATCTTGTCTCGAATGTGCTTGACCAGCTTAGGATCGGGCGTCTGGCCCAAAAGCGGGCTCACCGTATCCTGGATGAGTTCAAAACCGCTCCAGCCAATATAGGCGCCAACGGCAAGGCCGACCCATGCGTCAAGATTGATGTGCGTCGTCTGCGAAACAATTGCGCACGCCAGCACGGCGCCTGTGGCAAGAACATCGTTCTTGGAATCTTGCGCGGTCGCATGCAGTGTCTCGGACTCAATGCGATCGCCGAGCTTTTGGTTGAGGGCCGCCATCCAGAGCTTTACGACCATCGAAAGCACTAGAACTGCCACCAGGGCAAGCGAGAACTCGACAGGTTCGGGGTGGATGACGCGCTCAACCGAGGACTTCACCAGTTCAACGCCAATCAGCAGCACGAGCGCCGCCACGACCAGACCCGAGAGATACTCGTAGCGACCGTGGCCGTAAGGATGCTCGGGGTCGGCCGGCTTGCTCGCCAGCTTAAAGCCCAGCACGCTCACGATATTCGAGCTGGCATCGGACAGGTTGTTCATGGCATCCGCAACAATCGAAACCGATCCCGAAACCACACCAATGGCACCCTTTGCAGCACAAAGCGCCACATTGGCGACAATACACACCATGCCCGCTAACGTGCCCACACGTGCACGATCACCCTGCGCGCGCTTAACAATCCACTCGACCATCTGCATCCGCCCCCACGGTACTACTTATATATCTATTGCTTGACCGGATTGTAGTGTAGCCACTTTGTCCCCCAGATACAAAAAGGCCGCAGCCCACACGGGCCACGGCCTTGGAACATGACAAAGGAATCGTCCTTTGTCGCACAGATTTATGCGCTTGCTTCAGCAGCGCTCGCCACTGTTTCGGGCAAATCGGCTTCGTCTTCTGCCGCATGCCCCTTCGCCGGCACCACGCCAAAGCAGTAGCTCAGCGCCGCGGACACCGCAAATGCCACACCGCCGGCAGTGCAGCACCACAGCAGGTTCGAGATGCCGCCCGTGGCAAAGCCAATGACCATGAGGACATTCGTCATGCCGATGGTATAGGCCGTAACGTGGCCCACGGCAGCAACAAGGCCTCCGACGGCGCCGCCAATGGCCATGCACGTCAGACACCCGCCATATTTAAAGCCGCAACCGTACAGCGCCGGCTCGCTTACGCCGCCAAGCACGCCCGAGATTGAATAGCCCAGCATGAGCGCCTTCTCGTCCTTATCCGCAACGCGAAGCGACGCGCCAAAGGGCATGCCCCAAACGGCGAACGTTGCCATCGTCGCGGCAATGAGAATGCACGAATCCGTTCCCACACTCATAAACTGCGCATAGGCGAGCGATAGGACAACGTTGCTGACACCCGCGATCTTTAGGAACTCCCAACCCGCGGCAAGCCCCATGAGCGTGAGCAGCGACACGATGCCACCGGAATTGCCAAGCATAAACATAAGCTGGCCCAGCAACATTCCCAGATAGCTGCCCGCCGGCGCCGTGATACACAGGGATACCGGAACCATGACGAGCATGGTCGCAAACGGAACGAACGAAAACGCCACGGCCTTAGGGATAACGCGCCGAAAGAAACACTCCACTCGCCATAGCACGGGCACCGAGATGAGAACCGGAATAACAGTCGTTGTGTAATCGTTGACCGGCGCGGGAAGCAGACCATACACGGAAGTCATCGATGCCCCCGTCGTCGATGCGGCATCGACGAGCTTAAGCAGATCGGGCGCAATCAATACGCCGCCCAGCATCATGCCCAGCTGCTCCGAGCAACCGAGCTGGCGGGCGGCCGCCCAACCAAGATAAATGGGCAAAAAGTAGTAGCCGGCGTTATAGAGCCAACTGTAGAACAGGCGATAGATTTCGGAATCGGCAGACCATAGGCCCAGCATGCCTTCGCCCATAATGACGGCGACGGTGCGGAACAAAGCCGCGCAGACAATAAACGGCAGCGTCGACATCATGCTTTTGGACAGATAGTCCACCACGGCCATGGCGTTTGATGAAACCGTCGTTGTAAACGAGGTGTTAGAAACTTGCGACACAGGAACCCTTTCCCAATGTGACATGCGGACTGTCCCTTTGTTACATCGTGCGGTATCGACCGATTGCGCGGTACTTTTCGTAGCGGAGGTTTGTGAGGGTCGCGTCGTCGAGCCGCCCAAGCGTATCGAAGGCATCAAATGCCGAGGACATGACGGCACCGGCAATCTCCTCATGCGACAGGCCCCTATCGTCGACAATGCCGTCGATAATACCGAGCGCCAACAGATCGGGGGCCGTGAGCTTAAGCGCCTCGGCGGCCTCATTCGCGCGCTCGGTATCCTTCCACAGGATCGACGCACAGGCCTCGGGGCTCACGACCGAATAGGCCGAGCTCGAGAGCATCAGGATGCGGTCGGCCACGGACAGCGCCAGCGCGCCACCAGAGCCGCCTTCGCCCGTCACCACCGAGACAATCGGTGTCTTAAGGCCGCTCATCTCCATGAGATTTTGGGCAATCGCCTCGCCCTGGCCGCGCTCCTCGGCACCGATGCCGCAAAACGCGCCCGAAGTATCGACCAGGCACAGAACCGGTCGACCAAACTTTTCGGCTTGGCGCATAAGGCGACGCGCTTTGCGGTAGCCCTCGGGATGCGCCATGCCAAAGTTGCGGCGCATACGCTCTTTGGTCGTGGTGCCGCGCTCGATGGCGATAACCGTCACGGGGCGTCCGTCTTTCCAGCCAATGCCAGCCACCACGGCGGCGTCATCACCAAAGTAACGGTCGCCATGCAGCTCCACAAATCCGTCCAGGCCCAGCGAGATCATCTCACCCGCCGTGGCACGATCTGCCGAGCGGGTCTGCTTGACAATCTCGAGCGCGGTTTTTGGTGCCGCCGAGCGCTTAAACAAGTATCCCAGCTTTTTGCCGCGGCGACCCGCATGCACAATCTCGTGCGGTGCCCCCAGGCTGGGCGCGTGCCCTTCGTGCAGCGCCAGCAGCTCGCCTACCGTGAGCGCAATCTCGCCACGCGGAACAACGGCATCGCAAAAGCCGTGCTCCAGCAAAAACTCGGAGCGCTGGAATCCCTTGGGCAGACGCTTGTGCATGTTCTGCTCGATCACGCGCGGGCCGGCAAATGCCGTCAGGGCATCGGGCTCGGCCAGGATAATGTCGCCCTCCATGGCAAAGCTCGCGGTTACACCTCCGGTCGTGGGGTCGGTGAGCACCGTGATATACAGGCCGCCCGCCTCGCTGTGGCGCCGAACCGCCGCAGAAATCTTGGCCATCTGCATAAGCGAGGTCACGCCCTCTTGCATGCGCGCACCGCCCGAAACGGTAAAGCCGACAACTGGCAATCCCAGCTCGGTCGCACGCTCAAATGCGCGACAGATCTTCTCGCCCACCACGGAGCCCATCGAGCCCATCATAAAGTTAGCGTCCATAAAGAAGAGCGCGGTATCGCAACCGCAGATTTTGCCCCTGCCGCACACAACGGCATCGCGCTCGCCCGAACGCTCGCTCACGCTCTTGAGCTTATCGGCATAGCCGGGAAACGAGAGGAAGTCCTCCGACGCCAGATTGGCATCCCATTCCTCAAACGTGCCCTCGTCGACCGTCATGCGCATACGCGCGCGACCGCTCACGCGAAAGTGTTTGCCGCAACGAGGGCAGACCTCGAGGTTGTCGTGTAGGCGTGCCTCATCGATCACACGGCGGCACTCTGGGCACTTGATAAACACGTGGCGCGCGGGAAACTCGGCGCACGACTCGGTTATCGGCCCCTCAAGGACATTGACCGTCTTCGCTTTTCTATTCATCAGCATAGAGATGCCCCATCAGATCGGTGTGATACATGCCCGACAAGAACTCGTCGTTTGCCAGCACGTCGAGCTGAAGCTCGCTGTTTTCACTCACGCCCTCAATCACGAGCTCGCCCAGGGCCGAGCGCATCTTGCGAATGGCACCGTCACGCGTGGGCGCACACACGATGAGCTTGCCGAGCATGGAGTCGTAGTACGGCGGAACTGTCGCACCGGTGAACATGGCCGAATCCCAGCGCACGCGCGGACCACCCGGTACACGCAACGCGGTGACCTTTCCGCATGACGGCAGAAAGTCCGGCGTTTCGGCATTGATGCGGCACTCCATGGCGTGGTTGCGGACCGGCATGTCCTCCTGCTCAAAGGGCAGAGGCTGGCCGGCTGCCACGCGCAGCTGCCACTTGACCAAGTCGGTATCGGTCACAAACTCCGTAACCGGATGCTCCACCTGCAAGCGCGTGTTCATTTCCATAAAGTAGAAATTGCCGTCGTCCGAATACAGGAACTCGATGGTACCGGCTCCTTCGTAGCCGACGGCACGAGCCAGGTCACGCGCCGCCTTGTGCATGCGGGCACGAATGTCGTCGTGTCCGTCGAGGCACGGCGCGGGGCTCTCCTCGATCAGCTTTTGGTTGCGGCGCTGCACCGAGCACTCGCGCTCGCCGAGCGAAAACACATGGCCCTGCTTATCGGCCATAATCTGTACCTCAACGTGATGCGCCGGCGCAACGAACTTCTCCATGTAGCACTCGCCGTCGCCAAAAACGGCCTCACCCTCGGCACGCGCCTCGATGAACGCCTTTGCCGCATCTTCCACGCGCTCGACCTTGCGAATACCGCGACCGCCGCCGCCCGCGCGCGCCTTAATAAGCACGGGGCAGCCGATGCGCTCGGCCTCGGCCGTTGCTTCCTCGGGGCTTTTGAGCAAATCGCAGCCCGGCACGATGGGCACGCCCGCAGCAGCGGCCGTTCGGCGTGCGGCGTCCTTGTCGCCCATGCTGTCGATCACCTCGGCCGAAGGACCGACAAACGCCAGACCGAACTTGTCGCAGTCGCGCACGAAGCTCGCCTTCTCGGAAAAGAAGCCATAGCCGGGATGAATTGCCTTAGCTCCCGACTTTACGGCACAGGTGAGCACGGCATC
>URKH01000092.1 GCA_900548255.1 uncultured Collinsella sp.
GTCGAGAAGACGAACATCCCGGGTCTGTTGGTGTTCGACCTGCCGGTGCATGGTGACAATCGTGGCTGGTTCAAGGAGAACTGGCAGCGCGCCAAGATGACCGCCCTGGGCATCCCGGACCTCAGGGTCGTCCAGAACAACATCTCCTACAACGACAGCCGCGGCGTCACCCGCGGCATCCACGCCGAGCCCTGGGACAAGTTCATCTCGGTGGCCCGAGGCTCGGTCTTCGGCGCCTGGGTCGACCTGCGCGAGGGCAGCGCCACCTACGGGAAGGTGTTCACCTGCACGCTCGACCCGAGTAAGGCCATCTACGTCCCGCGCGGCGTGGGCAACAGCTTCCAGGCGCTCGAGGACGGCACCGCCTACACCTACCTGGTGGACGCCCACTGGTCGCTGGAGCTCAAGAGGACCTACACCTTCGTGAACCTCGCCGACCCCGAGCTCGCCATCGAGTGGCCGATCCCGCTTGCGGAGGCCACCGTCTCCGAGGCCGACCTCAACCACCCGATGCTGAAGGACGTCGTCCCGATGGCGCCGAAGCGTACCCTCGTCACCGGCTGCGACGGCCAGCTGGGCCATGCGGTGCGCGCGCTCGCCGAGGAGCGCGGCGTGGCCAAGGACTTCGACTTCTGCGACATCGACACCTTCGACATGTCAGACCCGGACGCCTACGCGCAGTACGACTGGTCGCTCTACGGCACCGTCATCAACTGCGGTGCCTACACCGCGGTCGACAGGGCGGAGACCCCCGAGGGCCGCGTCAACGCCTGGAAGGCCAACGCGACCGGCCCCGCCCTGCTCGCCCGCACCTGCTCCGAGCACGGCATCACCCTGGTCCACGTGTCCTCCGACTACGTCTTCGACGGCACGGCCGAGGTCCACACCGAGGACGAGCCCCTCAGCCCGCTGTCCGTCTACGGCCAGACCAAGGCCGCCGGCGACATCGCCGTGGCCGGGTGCCCGCGCCACTACATCATGCGCTCCAGCTGGGTAATCGGCGAGGGCCACAACTTCGTCAAGATCATGAGGGGGCTGTCCGACCGCGTCGCCGACCCCGAGGACAATCTCGCGCAGGTCACGGTCGTCGACGACCAGCTGGGCCGCCTGACCTTCACCCGCGACATGGCCGAGGCCATCTTCCACGTGCTGGGCACGCACGCCCCCTACGGCACCTACGACTGCACCGGCTCCGGCGCCGTCAGGTCCTGGGCGGACATCGCCCGCGCCGTCTTCGAGGCCGCCAACGGCAACGGCGAGAGGGTCGTGCCGGTTTCGACCGCCGACTACTACGCGAACGCCGCCGGCCCCGTCGCCCCGCGCCCGGTCCACTCGGCGCTCGACCTGTCCAAGCTCGAGGCTGCAGGCTTCCACATGCCCGACTGGGAGGAAGAGCTGGGGGAGTACCTCAAGACGCTCTAGCCGTTATTAACTTTTCGAGAGAAAAAGCCGCCGCTTGTTAACGGCGGCTTTTCTTATGCCTGGCGTATAGACCCGCTGCAACAAGGGCGGCGGCGGTCGCCAGACTCACTGCAAGCCCCGCAAGGGCGCCCGGAGTCTTGTAGGTCATCACGATCTTATTCGCGCCTTTCTGCATGTTCAGGGACAACAAGCCCTTATCGGCGGCGGGCGTTAGTTCTGCGGCGGTTCCGTTTACCGTTACGTTCCAGCCCTCATCGTACGGAACGCTCAACAGCAGGTTGCCGTCATCCTTTGCGGTATACTCGCCTTCGATCCTTCCGTCCTCAAAAACCGTCGTAATAAACTCGCTCGCCTTAAGCTCGTTAATAATCTGCTCGAAAACATCCAGATTGAGGGCGTAAAAGACCGGCTCATTGTCTTGGGGCATGTCTGTATAGCCCTCTGCGACTCCGATTGACACCGTATGCTGGCTCGGGGTGTCCGATGCATCCGCAATCTGGCGGATATTATTGTCGAATCTCCAGGCCTCGTTTTCGATTGCTCGCTGGTCGATGGTAAGGGCGACGGGCCAATAACTGCCGGCGGTCGCATCTTTGTTGATGTAGAGATACCCGATGGAGCTTGCCGGAAGAGTAACGCTCCATTGCTTTAAGCTATCGCTATTCTCCGTGCTCGCGGCCTCGATCTTGGTATAGAGCTCGACCTTGCGGCCTAGGATTTTGCTGTAGAGGTCGTTCTGCTTTTCGAAGGGGTTCTCGCTCTTCAGCGTGCTGTTTTGGATATCGCTTGAGGCTGCGACGCCAATGCTGAGCGCATAGGGGTTCTCGTACACCGAGCTTGTGGAGTCGGCCTGATTCGTCTTGGCCGAAACGTATCCTGCAGGCGCGTTTTCAGGAATGGCGTACTTAACTCCCAATAGGGCATCGACGGCGAGAATGGGCTCGGCATAACGGGTCGAGAATTCGCCGACGCTGCTGTATCCAAGGGAGTTGAGCAGTGCGATGGCCTGCGGGTTGTTGGCAGACGAATACGAAGACAACTGGTTGTACCCAAGCGCTAGGCCTTCGTTGAGGGCGGCGCTATCGGCACGCGTGGTCGTTCGATCGATGCGGTAGAATGACGCAGAATCCTGGTCTTGAATGGTCGTGATAGTGTCGGTTGCGGTGGCGACATAGGCGCTGTTGGCTTTTTCGGAATAGCCTGTGTACAGCTGGTTCCACATAACATGGGCGTTGGCAAACAACTCAATGGCGGTTAGTGCCAGGAGGGGCATGATGACGACGGGGCGATAGGCTTGACGCAATTTGGGCTGGTTTTTGAGCGCCTGCAGCGCGTGTCCTGCGGCCCACAGCGCAAAGAAGCTCAGCAAAAAAGCCGTGCGCGAGTAGAAGCCGTTGGGAACGCGCATGCCGCACCAGATGTACTCGAGCGGGCTCAAAACGGAGCTTGCGACCAGGATTATCGTGACGACGAGTGTTGCGATGCGCGTCTTGATCGAAACCGTGCGGTTAACCAGCAGGCTCACCGCAAGCAGCATCATGACGATGCCGCAATAGAACTGCGGTGTACTATCGTTGTTCACCCACATGCCAGGGAGAAAGCCCCTGATGAGCGATTTGAGGCTGGTTTTAAGCAGCGGCCCGAGGGCTAGGACGGGGCCGCCCTTGGACATGGCAAGGATGGTCGGCAAAAAGGTCCAAGCGGACAGAAGTAGCCCGAGCACGATGGCGCCTGCGAATCGCAGGGCCCGATCGAGCATGAGCTTCCAGCTAAAACCTTCTTCTGCAACATAATCGACAAATTCGACCAATACGAAGATGCAGAGGAACAGGATGCTGATGTAGGCCGTATACCAGCAGAACATGACATTGAGCGCCGTTGTGATGACGAGGCGGATCATGCACTGCTTGCGGATGAGCTCGTAGCATCCGTAGGCGCAGATGGGCAGCAGGATGAGGCAATCGATCCAGAGTGGGTTGCGCAGGTTGCTGATGGTCCAGCTGCAAAACGTGAACGAGAGGGATAGCAAGAATGCGGCGGGCTTGGAAAGGTCAAAGCGCTTTTGCACATACCAAGCGCTGCTGATGTGGATGCAGCCAAGCTTGAGCGCGGTTATGGCAAATACGAAGAGCGTCAGCTTGTCTGCGGGAAACAGCACGCAGAGCAGGTTGAAGGGGCTGGCGAGGTAGTAGCTATAGAGCCCCCATGTGTTCATACCGAGGCCCTGTGAGAAGGAATAGCGAAGGTTTGCCTCGCCTAAAAGGACGCGGCGAAACCACGCGAAGAAGTCGATGTATTGGTATTTGAGATCGTTGGTGAGAAACGAGTTGTCGCCAAAGGGGTAGACATGCCCCGCCACCGCAAGCGCAACAAAGACCGCGACGGAAAACGCAAAGCAGGCAGCGTAGAATACTGCATTCTTAAGCGTGCATTTATTGGGCCGTGTCATCAGATTCCTCGTTGGACTCTCGGATGATATAGATGGGGCGGCGCTTGGTTTCCAAGTAGGCTTTTGCCAAGTACTCGCCAATGATTCCCAGGCACAGGAGCTGCATGCCGCCAAACAGCGTAATGAGGCAGGCAAGGGAGGGCCATCCGCCTACGGGATCGCCCCAAACAAGCGTTTTGACCAGGATGACGATAAATCCCATGATGGCGATGAGGCAGAAGACGATACCCGTGAGGGCGGCGAGGGAGAGTGGCGCCGTGGAAAACGCGACGATGCCGTCGATGGAATAGAGGAGCAGCGACCAAAAGCTCCATTTGGTCTCACCGGCCACGCGGTTGACGTTTACGTAGGGGAGCCATTTGGTCTTGAAGCCGACCCAGCCGTAGATGCCCTTGGAGAATCGATTGTATTCGCCCATGGAGATGATGGCGTTGACCATAGGTCGCTTCATGAGCCTAAAATCGCGTGCTCCGTCGACGATGTCGGCCTTGGAAATGCGGTTGATGATCTTGTAGAACATACGGGCGCAGAACGACCTGATGGGAGGCTCGCCTTCGCGGGTGGTCCTGCGTGTGGCGACGTTATCGTAGTCTTCGGTTTGCAAGATCTCGTACATCTGCGGCAGGAGCGAGGGCGGGTCCTGCATGTCGGCATCCATGGTGGCGACATAGTCGCCCTTTGCGTGCTGGAGTCCGGCGAGTAGTGCCGCCTCCTTGCCAAAGTTGCGCGAGAAAGAGTGCCAGCGGATGGCGTATGGATGCGCCGCCGTAGCTTCTGCCTTCATGACGGCGAGCGTTTTGTCTGCCGAGCCATCGTCGATGAGGACGGCTTCAAAGGAGATGCCGGGGTCTTGCCGGGTCATGATGCGAACGACGCCATCGAGCTCTTTGAGAAAGATCGGAAGTGATTCCTGCTCGTTGTAACTCGGTACGACGATGGAGATGAGCGGCATGGTGGTTTACCTCTCGCTTGGCTTGGAAGTAGGGTGGCCGGGCTGGTCGTCGTAGGCGTATTTGCTGTACACGTTGACCTCCCACTGCTTTTTTTCGACCTTTGCCACGGAATCGAGGATGAAGCCGGTCGCAAGGCTCAGACCGCACAGGAACATAAACGACGCGGCGAGCATGGCGGTGGGGAAGCGCGGAACGAGGCCGGTCTGGAAATACTCGACAACGATGGGCATGCCCAAGGCGAGGCCGATCACCGCAAACAGAAGCGCGACGAGGCTGAAGAACTTCAGCGGGCGGTAGTCCTTGAACAGCGTGCCGATCATCGCAACGACTTTAATGCCGTCGCTCACGGTATTGAGCTTGGACTCGGAACCTTCCGGACGGTCGCGGTACTCGATGGGCACATCTTTGATGCGCCAGCGGTGGTCGACGGCGTGGATCGAGAGCTCGGTTTCGATCTGGAAGCCCTCGGAAAGCACAGGGAAGGTTTTAACGAACGGGCGGCTCATGGCGCGGTAGCCGGTCATGACGTCATCGAAGCTGTAGCCATAGATCCACTTGATCATGGAGCGGACCAAATTATTACCAAAGCCGTGGAAGGCACGCTTGTTTTCCTCGGCATAGGTGCCATTTGAGAGACGATCGCCTACGGTCATGTCGGCTGTGCCGTTAAGGATGGGCTCGCAGAGGGCTTTGGACGCCTCGGCGGGGTAGGTGTCGTCTCCGTCGACCATCAGGTAGCAATCGGCGTCGATGTCGCGAAACATCTGGCGGCATACGTTGCCCTTTCCCTGGCGGGGCTCAAAGCGGACCGTGGCGCCGTGTTCGGTGGCGATGCGTGAGGTATCGTCCGACGAGTTGTTGTCATAGACATAGACCGTCGCTTGCGGAAGCTCGCGGTGAAAGTCGTCGATGACTTTGCCGATCGTGAGCGCTTCGTTGTAGCAGGGGATGATGACGGCGATGGATTCAGAATTCACTCAATGCTCCTTATACATTCAATCCTTGAAAGTATAGCCGTTTGGGCTTGGCATCCTAAGATGTGGGTTAGTTCTCCAGTTTTGTTGCGCGAATCGTTTGCATGGCCGTCGGGTCTATACTGTTCGTTTGTCAACGATTACGAGTAAAGGAGTTGCATCCGTGTCGGATCAGACAAAG
>URKH01000093.1 GCA_900548255.1 uncultured Collinsella sp.
AAGCGTTTTCCAGCGCAGCACGCGAGGGCCGCAGGCCCGAAGCGGAAGCGGGCGGCGAAGCCGCACGCGACATCCCTCATCGCCCACCACTGATTTGATAGGCCTCCAGCTATGGAGGCCTTTCTTTTTAGGGCCCATTACTGAGGGATTCGAACCCACCAGCACGTCTGTCACAAAGGCCGTGGCCAGAAAATGGCAAAAATGAGTACTGCTACCTTGCTTACAACATATCAGAAGATAATATTTGCTTAAGTTACGCAACATATGTCCATTATAAGGACTAGCAATTGGATCAAAATCGTACATTCATCGCCATTTCGACTTGCTATTTGGTCTGATTAGTCCAAAATTGCTGTTACCAAATCGGTAACAGTACTCATATTTGATGTTTTTTGACCAGCAGGTCTCCCCGCCTTAGCAAATCTAAGGCAAAACGGGCTCCAGACCGCTGAATCATGCCACATAGGGCACGTCCGCAGTCCGGAACCCGGTCAAAGTTAAGTTATTTCGCTGTGTTAGGCCAAAACGTCCGACAGGATCTCGATCAGACTGTCCACGTCGGATTCCTCGCAGACGAGCGGCGGCAGGAAACGCAGCGTATGAGCACCTGTAGCGTTAATCACGGCACCGGCGGCCAGCGCGCGGGCAACAATATCATGCGCGTCGCCCGCGGCATCATCCAAATCACAGCCGAGCATCAAGCCGCGGCCACGCACCTCGGTCACGTTCGGCAGCTTGGCGAGCTTTGCCTCCATATAGGCGCCTACCTTGGCAGCATGGTCGGCATAATCGCCGCGCACGAGCGCGGAGAGCGTCGCGGCGCACGCCGCGACAGCCAAGCAGCTACCGCCAAAGGTCGAGCCGTGGTCGCCCGGCTTAAACACGTCGGCAATCTCCTTCTTTGCTACGACGGCACCCATGGGCACGCCATCGGCAATGCCCTTGGCAAGGCTCATGATGTCGGGTTCCACGCCATGGGTTTGGAATGCAAACGGCTTGCCGGAGCGGAAGATGCCGCACTGGACCTCGTCGGCTATAAGCACGGCGCCCACTTCGTGTGCCAGGTCGCGCGCTGCCGCCATAAACTCCTCGGTCATGGGGTGCACGCCACTCTCACCCTGGATCGGCTCGAGCATCACGGCACATATTTCGCTCCCCAGCTGCTTAAAGATCGCACGCAGTTCATTGATATCGTTGGGCGTACAGGCCACAAAGCCACCCGGCAGCGGGCGGAAACTATCCTGCAGCCAATCCTGCATGGTGGCGGCAATGGTCTCGAGCGTACGGCCGTGGAAGCCGCCGCGCATGCACACGATAGTGTTGCCGCCGTTACCGGCACGCTTGGCGTACAGGCGCGCGAGCTTCATCGAGCCCTCGTTGGCCTCGGCGCCGGAGTTGGCAAAGAAGGTCTCCCAAACCTGCTCATCCGCAGCCGGGGCACCAAGAGCAGCTGCCGTGGTCTCATCGCCGGCGGCAATGGCATCGGCAAGCACGCGTGCACCATCTAAGTCGTCGTTGGCAAGCTTGGACAGCAGCGCCGCGACCTGTCCACGCTGCTCGATGTAGAAGTAATTGGAGACATGCATGAGCTTTTTGGTCTGTGCCTCGAGCGCCGAGAGCACAGCCGGGTCGCCATGACCTAGGCTGCACACGCCGATGCCGGCAAGAAAGTCGAGGTACTCACGACCATCGTCGCCGGTGAGCTTCATGCCGTGACCCTCGACAAACTCGACCGGAGAGCGGCCAAAGGTATGCATAACGTAATGGGATTCAAGCGATTGCTGAGCTGCAAGTGACATGGGATGCCTTTCGTTGAGCGCCGGACGGCGCAGGCCTATGGGTGCAGAAATGGGGCGGCTGCGGGTCAGTTAGACCGTCTGAAGCTTCTCGACCTCGTCGAGGTTCTCGGTCAGACGCGCAGCAAACGTCGAAAGCGGATGCGGATGCGTATCGAACTCGTAAGCCGTCTCGGTGGAATGGATCACGGTGCCGACGCCGGCATCGGTCAGCAGCTCCAGCAGCAGCGAATGCGGCGTGGTGCCGTTGATGATGTGAGCGCGAAATACGCCGCCGGCAAGCGCATCGACGGCCGCGCGCAGCTTGGGAATCATGCCCTTATCGACCTCGCCGCCGTAGAGCATTTCGTTAACCTCGTCGAGTGTTAGGTTGGAGATGAGTGAGTCTTTATCGCTAAAGTCCTTGTACAGGCCGTCGACGTCGGTCAAAAAGATCGCCTTGTGCGCGTGGAGCGCTGCCGCAACGGCACCGGCGGCGGTATCGGCGTTGATGTTGAAGAAGCCGCCGTCCTCCCCCGCCGCGACGGTAGCGATAACGGGGATGTACTCGCTATCGAGTAAGCGCTCGATATAGTCGGTGTTAACGTGCGTCACTTTGCCCACGCGACCGAGCTCGGGGTCGAGCGGCTCGGCGATGAGCGTGCCAGCATCGCTGCCCGACACGCCCACGGCCAGGTTGCCGTGGTGGTTGATGGCGGCAACCAGCTCCTGGTTAACCTTGCCGCCCAGCACCTCGCGCACGATATCCATAGTCGCCGGCGTGGTCACGCGCTGGCCGTTCTTAAACTCGACGGGGATGTCGTAGTGGCTCAGCGCCTCGTTGATGGCCTTGCCGCCACCGTGCACGATAACAGGGCGCATGCCGATGATCTTGAGCAGCACGATGTCGCTCATCAAGTCGCGGCGCAGCTGCTCATCTACCATGGCGGCTCCGCCATATTTGATAACAACCGTCTTACCGGTCAGGTTCTTAATCCACGGCAGCGCTTCGAACAGCAGCTGCGCGGTTGCTTCGTTGGATTCGTTCGAACGACAATCGCGTGCGAATTTCATAATCTGCCTCGTCTTTCGTATCGTTATCGCGCCGTGCTCCGCTGTCCGCAATCGCGGCAAGATGCGCAGCGTGCCTGGAATCTAGGAACGGTAGTCGCCGTTAATGGAGATGTACTCATGCGTGAGGTCGCAGGTCCACACGGTCGTTGCCGCGTCGCCTGCGCCCAGGTCGGCCGAGATCACGATCTCGGGCGCCTCGAAACGTCGTAGAGCCTCGTCCTCGTCAAAGGGAACAGTCAGACCATCGCGACAGACAGGCATGCCCATCATGTCGATGGAAACGTCTTCCTGATTAAACTTCACGCCGCACTTGCCAAGCGCCATAGCAACGCGGCCCCAGTTGCAGTCGTGGCCGGCGATGCAGGTCTTAACGAGCGGCGAGTTGGCAACGGCACGGGCGGCGATATCGGCCTCCTCGTCGTTAGCGGCGCCGGTAACGTTGACCGTAACAAGCTTGGATGCGCCCTCACCATCGGCGGCGATATTGCGCGCCAGGCTCTCGCACACCTCGTGCACGGCAAATGCCAACTCGTCAAAGGCATTGGAGCCCTCGACGATCGGCTCGGCATCTGCGGCAGCGGCGCCGGAGGCAAGCATGATGCAGGTGTCGTTGGTCGAGGTGTCGGAATCGACCGTTACCTTGTTAAAGGTCTGCTTGACGGTCGAGAGCAGCAGGGCATGAAGTGCCGCAGGCTCGACGGGAGCATCGGTGGTGATAACTGCGATCATGGTGGCCATGTTGGGCATGATCATGCCCGAGCCCTTGCACATTCCGCCTACCGTATAGACATTGCCCGCATGACCCGCAGCCTCACTGACGTAGGACACGGCGTACTCCTTGGAGTGCGTGTCGGTCGTCATGATGGCGCGAGCGGCATCGGCGCCACCGTGGGCGGAGAGCGCCTCGTAGGCAGCAGGAATGGCGGTCTCAAACGTGTCGATCGGCAGAATCTGGCCAATCACACCCGCGGAGGCAATCAGAATCTGCTGAGGCTCGCAGCCGATGACCTGCGATGCGATGCTGCACGTCTCGCGCGCGCATGCAAGGCCGGTCTCACCCGTGGCGGCGTTGGCATTGCCAGAGTTGACCGAAATGCCGGCGATGATACCGTACCCCTTGTCGGTACCGCCCAGGTTGGCACGGCTCACCTGCACGGGCGCCGCGCAAAAGCGATTGGTGGTAAACACGCCAGCACCGGGACAGGGTTTATCGGGCACGACGAGCGCGTAATCCAGACGCTCGGGGTTCTTGCGGAACCCAGCGTGGATGCCTGCAGCCTTAAAACCAGCCGCAGCCGTAACGCCACCCTCGACGGCGCGAATCTTGATATCAAACAGCTCGGTATTCATCGTCTTTATGACTCCTTATGTCAAACAAAAAACGGACATCGGTTGGTGCGCCATGCCAGTCGTGATCATGAAACCAGCTTAAGAGTGGCGCCCCACTCGATGCCCGACTACCAAATCGTTAACAATCGAATGTGCTACACCGGGCACGCCACTGTGGGCAAGCCTCGTCGCTCGTCAAAGCCAAAGACGATATTGGCGCACTGGACCGCTTGGCCCGCAGCGCCCTTGCACAGATTGTCGATGGCGCCCGTCGCCACCAGCACGCCCGCGCGCTTGTTGAGCGCGAGGCCAATCTGGGCAGCGTTGGTGCCGACGACCGAAGCCGTCTTGGGCTGCTGGCCGGCATCGAGCACGCGCACAAAGGTGCGACCGGCGTAGAACTGCTTGTAATGGTCGACGACATCCTCAAGAGCCAGCGTGTCGAGAGCCTGCGGCGCGAGCGGCAGCGTCACCGTGGAGAGCAGACCGCGCTTGAGCGGTGCCAGGTGCGGGGTAAAGACGACGCGATCGGTCAGGCCAAGGATTTGCTCAATCTCGGGCGTGTGGCGATGCTTGCCCACGCCGTAGGCCTCCAAGTTCTCGTCGGCGCTGCAAAAATGGGTGCGGGCGTTGCAGGACTTACCGGCGCCCGTCACGCCGCTAATGGCATCGACAATCACGGGGCCGTTCTCGGCCACCCAGCCCGCGCGCACGGCGGGCGCGGCGGCAAGGCTCGTTGCGGTGGGATAGCAACCGGCGCAGGCGACCAGCACGGGCTTGCCGTCGGCATGGTCGGATACGGCGGTCTCCAAGTCTTGGCAGAACAGCTCGGGCAGACCGAAGGCACGGGTCTTGAGCAGCTCGGGGCTCGTATGCTCGGCGGCATACCATGTCTCAAAGACGGACGCGTCGTTCAGACGGTAGTCGGCCGAAAGATCAAAGCAGGAGACGCCCGATGCAAGCAGCGCGGGTACCTGTGCCATGGCAGCCGTGTGCGGCACGGCAAGAAAAACCGCATCGCAGCTCTTGAGCTCGGGGGCGTCATGCGTAGTGAAAACCAGATCGCTCACACCAGCAAAGCTCGGATACACCGCGGACAGCGGCTGGCCGGCATCGGCGTTGGACGTAATGGCAACAAGTTCAAACTCGGGATGACCGAGGACGAGGCGAATGAGCTCGGCTCCGGCATATCCAGCCGCGCCGACGATTCCAACCTTCAAAGACATATCAGACTCCTTGTCTGCGATTTATGCACCGATGCGCATTTCGCAGCGGTCGTTATGAAGTGGGTTGAAACTTTAGCACCAAAAGATGCATGATTACGTAAATGGCTTGCATATTCATGCATTGAAACATTCCCGACACATTCGCTTGAAGGAATTGACAAATGGATGGTTCCCGTCGGCATATCTGTCTCCTAATGTTGTTCTTACTTTTATAGATTACATGAAGAAGAAAAGAGCGACAACCATGAAAGAACTGGCAAATCTATATGAGATGGATAAGCTGTATGCTCATCAGATGCAGATGACACAGGAAATCATTGA
>URKH01000094.1 GCA_900548255.1 uncultured Collinsella sp.
GTAGAGCAGCAAACTTAACCGCCCCGCCCGGCAGGCGAGCGGACGACAACGACATCTGTCCAACAATTCGTGCGAAACACAATGAAAAACCGTTTGATGTGAGTTAATATAAACAACGTCGTGAATCTGACTCCTGCCACATGCATGACAGGGGTTAAACACAAAAAAGGAGTCAACTATGGTTTCTGAGAAGGCTACCCTCGTTAATCCTCAGGGTCTGCACATGCGTCCGGCTGGTCTGTTCGCCTCCACCATGGGCAAGTACGCCTGTGACGTGACGGTCGTCACCCCCGAGAAGGAGGTCAACGGCAAGTCCCCGATGGCCCTCATGGCTGCTGGTATCCCCTGCGGTACCGAGGTCGAGGTCAAGTGCGACGGCGCCGACGAGGCCGAGGCTCTGGCTGCTGCCATCGAGCTCATCAAGAGCGGTCTTGGCGAGTAGAACTCAAACGGGTCGCATGTTGAACAACTAAGTTCATATTTGGGGGCGCAGTGACCTGTTGTAAGGTAGCTGCGCTCTTTTGTCATGGATATGGCAAAACGCTTTATCACATGACACGGAGAGAGGAATGGGAATGTATCAGGGAGTCAACGCTTCCGAGGGCATCGGTATCGGCACCGTCATGGTCGCCGTCGATCCCGACTTGACGTTTGAGCCGCACGAGGTTGCTGATTCGGCAGCAGAGAAGGAGCGCTATCAGTCCGCTCTTTCGGTCTTCTGCGAGAAGACCCAGGCTCAGGCCGACCACATGAAGGAGACGGTGGGCGAGGCCGAGGCCGAGATCATGAGCGGACACATTGTCCTGGCTCAGGACCCGGGCATGACCGACGCCATCAACGCCGCCATTGACGGCGGCACCTGCGCCGAGCAGGCGCTCATGGACACCTCGACCATGTTCGAGAACATGTTCCTGTCCATGGACGACGAGATGTTCCGTCTGCGCGCGGCCGACATCGCCGACATCCGCACCGGTATTCTGGCCGAGCTGCTGGGCAAGGAGGTCGTCGACCTCTCCGTCCTGCCCGAGAATACCGTCGTTGTCGTGCACGACCTCACGCCGTCCATGACCGCCACGATCGATAAGGCCCACGTTGCCGGTATCGTCACCGAGACCGGTGGCCGCACGTCGCACTCCGCGATCATTGCGCGCGCCCTCGAGATCCCGGCTGTCCTTTCGGTTTCCAACAGCTGCACCGCGTTGCGCAACGGTATGACCGTTGTCGTCGACGGTGGCAAGGGTATCGTCGAGGCCGATCCCGACGAGGAGACGCTCGCTGCCTACACCGCCAAGGCCGAGGCCTTCGCTGCCGAGAAGGCAGCCCTCGAGGCCTTCCGTGGCAAGCCGTCCGTGACTGCCGATGGCATCAAGAAGATCATCGCCTGCAACATCGGTAACCCCGATGACGTGCCCAACGCGCTCGATCACGACGCCGAGGCTATCGGTCTGTTCCGCTCCGAGTTCCTGTTCATGGACTCTGCTGAGCTTCCTTCCGAGGAGGAGCAGTTCAACGCCTATCGTAAGGTCGCCAGCGCGCTCAAGGGTGCTCCGGTCATCATCCGCACGCTCGATGTGGGCGGCGACAAGGAGATTCCGTATCTGCACATGGTCAAGGAAGAGAACCCCTTCATGGGCTTCCGCGCCGTGCGTTACTGCCTGGCCAATCCCGACCAGTACAAGGTTCAGCTCCGCGCCCTGCTGCGCGCCAGCGCCTTTGGTGACGTCAAGATCATGATCCCGCTCGTCACCTGCGTCGAGGAGGTCGTGGCCGTCAAGGAGCTCGTCGAGCAGTGCAAGGCCGAGCTGACCGAAGAGGGTCGCAAGTTCAACGAGAACATCGAGGTCGGCATTATGGTCGAGACGCCTGCCGCCTCGCTGCTCGCTGACCGTCTGGCCGAGGTCGCCGACTTCTTCTCTATCGGCACCAACGACCTCATCGGCTACACCATGTGCGCCGACCGTGGCAACGACACCATCTCCAACCTGTACCAGGTGTACTATCCCGCCGTGCTCCGCTCGCTCAAGAACATCATCGAGAGCGGCGTGAAGGCCGGTATCATGGTCGGCATGTGCGGCGAGGCCGCTGCCGATCCGCTGCTTGAGCCGCTGCTGATCAGCTGGGGCCTGGAGGAGTTCTCGATGAGCGCTCCGTCCATCCTGCGCGCCCGCAAGACCATCAGCCAGTGGACCAAGGCCGAGTGTGACGAGCTCGCCGAGAAGGCACTCGCCTGCAACACTGCCGCCGAGGTCAAGGCGCTGCTCGAGTCTGCTGCTCGCTAATTTGGTATCAGAGGTAACCGCGTGGTTGGAATGGGCCAATCACGCGGCCCTCACATATACAGGGGGTACTGTAAATGTTCTACACGCTAACCGCTAACCCGGCTGTCGACATGACGGTTTCGAGCTCTCCGCTCGAGCCCGATGAGAACGTCCGCACCGGCTCGGCCAGCTACACGGCTAACGGCAAGGGCCTCGACGTGTCCTTCGCCTTTAAGAAGATGGGCGTCGACACCGTCGCGCTCGGCTTCTTCGCTGGCTTCACGGGCAAGTTTATCGTCGAGGAGGTCATGAACCTGGGTTGCCTGTGCCGCCCGGTCTGGACCGACGGCATCACGCGTATCAACACCTACGTCAACGATGGCCAGCACGAGTACGGCATCCTCAACCCCGGTGCTCCTATTACGCCGCAGCACCAGGAGGAGCTCTACAACATCCTGGACACCGCGGGCGATCTTGAGTGCCTGATCGTCTCTGGCTCCGTGCCTCCCAAAGCTACGCCCGACTTCCTGGCTCAGGTCATGGAGCACGCTCAGGCCCGTGGCGCCGATGTCGTCCTGGACCTGTCCTCCGACAAGCTCAAGGAGCTCGCTCACAAGAAGCCGCTGCTCATCAAGCCGAACCATCACGAGATGAAGGCTATCTTCGGCGTGCCGGTCGACACCGACGACGAGGTCCGCGTTGCCATGAAGATGGCTCACGACGCGGGCGTTCAGAACGTGCTGCTCACCCGTGGTAGCCGTGGCGACGCCTACTTCTCCAACGGCGAGGACATTTGGTACGCCAAGCGTGAGTTCAACATCAAGCTGGTCTCTTCCGTCTGCGCCGGCGACTGCACCCTCGCTGCGTTCCTGTGGTACAGGGATCGCGACAACGTCGAGGAGGCCATGAAGCTCGCTATGGCCACCGGCGCCAACGTCGCTGAGTCCGTCGGCATCGGCGACTTCGGTCACGTTGACGAGTACAGCAAGCGCGTTGCTGTCCGCAAGCTCGATCGTCAGTAATCGAAACGCGACATATTCGTGCGCATGCGGCGCCCCGGTTTCGGCTGGGGCGCCTTTTTGTTCCGCCACGGGGGAGAGGAGTCCTTCCGTACTTCATCGCTTCCACACCGTTCACCGAGTTGTCCTAGCCTTTTACCGATGCGTGGAATATACTTTCATTAACACGTTGCCTTGTGAAAGGAACATTCATGATTTACACGCTCACTGCAAATCCCGCCATTGACTACAACATCACCTGCGACGGTCTTGCTGCCAACACCGTCACGCGTACCCGCAACGCCGTCTACACGCCCAACGGCAAGGGCCTCAACGTCTCGTTTACGCTCGACCACTACGGCGTCGACACCACGATCCTGGGCTTTTTCGCCGGTTTCTCGGGCGAGTTTATCGTTAAGGGCGCCGAGGCCCTGGGCGTGCCCGTCAAGCCCGTGTGGACCGACGGCATCACGCGCGTCAATGTGTTCCTCAACGCCGGCCCCGACACCGAGTACAACATGGTCAACGCCGGTGCCGCCATCAACGAGGCCAACGAGCGGGAGATGTTTGAGCTCATCGATTCGCTCGATGACATGACCTGCCTGGTCATCAGCGGCTCGCTGCCTCCCAACACTTCCGAGGGCTTCCTGGCCGAGGTCCTGCGCCGCGTCAAGGCCAAGGGGGCCGAGTTCGTGCTCGATATCTCGAGCCATCAGCTGGCAGACCTCATTGCCATGGAGCCGCTGCTGATTAAGCCCAATGACGACGAGCTGCTCGATATCTTTGGCATTAAGGTAAGCGGCGGCGACGATGAGTCCGTCAAGGGTGCCATGGCCGAGCTGCACGCCAAGGGCGCTAAGAACGTGCTGCTGACGCTCGGCGGCGCCGGTGCGTACTTCTCCAACGGCGAGCACATCTGGTTTGCCAACCGTACTTTTGAGGTTAAGCTGCTGTCGACGGTGTGCGCCGGCGATTCTTCGCTGGCCGCCTTCCTGTCCGTGTGGCACGACGCCCCGGAGCGCGTCGAGGACGCCCTGCGTCTCTCGATGGCCACCGGCGCTAACGTGGTCGAGTGCCCCGGTCTGGGCGATTTTGCCAAGGTCGATGAGTATCAGAAGGGTATTGCAATCCGTCAGGTTTGCTAGTTCCGGCACCTTGCCTGAATAGTTCAATTATTTCGCATCCGTCTTAGACCAGGACGGATGCGTTTTTGTTTATCGGACTTGCGTGTGCAGTGGAGGCTGTTTCTTGCTAGACTTCTTGCAGACGCAATCGATAGCCAATTTGATAGTCGCAGGAGGCCATAGGCATGTGCAATGTTTCGCTCAACGGTACGCAGCCGACCGATGCCTCTATCCGTGTCCTGCGTGCGCTTGAGGCAGCAGGTCTTGAGGCTTGGTACGTGGGTGGTTGGGTACGTGATGCGCTGATGGGATGCCCCAGCCACGATGTCGACATGTGCTGCAGCGGCCTGTGGCTGGAGTCCAAGGCGGCACTCGAGGCCGCCGGCATTGCGGTAGTTGAGTCGGGCATTAAATTTGGCGGCATTACGGCTATTTGCGATGGCGAGCGCATTGAGGTCACCACCTATCGCCTGGACGGCTTCTATACCGACGGTCGTCATCCTCAGAGTGTGGAGCGCGCCGCTTCGCTTGAGGACGATCTGGCGCGCCGCGACTTTACCGTCAATGCCATGGCGTGGCATCCCGAGCGCGGCCTTGTCGACCGCTACGATGGCCAGGGCGACCTAGACCGCAAGCTGATTCGTGCCGTCGGAGATCCCAAGCGCCGCTTTAACGAGGATGCCCTGCGCATGTTGCGTGCGGTGCGTTTTGCCTGCCGCCTGGACTTTGTGATTGAGCCCGAGACCAAGTGTGCCCTTGCCGAGTGCGCGCCGCTGCTCGATGCCGTGGCGCGCGAGCGCGTGGGTATTGAGCTCGAGGGCATTCTATCGACCGGCCACGGGGGAGACGCGATGCTGCGCTACCCCGAGCTCATCTGCGCCGCCGTGCCCGAGCTTGCGCCGGCTCGTGGGTTTGACCAGCGCAGTGTCTATCATGCGTTTAACGTCTACGAACATATCGCCCGCGTGCTGACGGTGGCAGGGGAGCTGGCGCTGTGCGATGGCGTGGCGCCTTCGCCGAGCTTAATGTGGGCAGCGTTTTTGCATGACGTCTCCAAGCCCGATTGCTTTACGGTCGATCACGCCGGCAGCGGCCACTTCTACGGTCATCCCGAGCTCGGCGCCAAGAAGGCGCGCGTCATTATGGATCGCCTGGCGCTCTCGCACGATTTGGTGCGCGATGTGTGCCTGCTCATCAAATACCATGACAAGCCGCTGCGCCCCGAGCGCTCCTGCCTGCT
>URKH01000095.1 GCA_900548255.1 uncultured Collinsella sp.
CTCCACCCCGATTGGCGCTTACAAGCAGCTCGCCGCTTGGTACGAGAAGGGTGACGTCGACTTCGCCGAGGTCAGCACTTATAACCTGGACGAGTATCGTGGTCTTTCGCACGACGATCCCCAGAGCTATCACTACTTTATGCGCGAGAACTTCTTCGATCACATCAATATCGATCTGAACAACACGCACGTGCCCGATGGCTCCAACCCCGATGCCGCTGCTGCCTGCTCAGAGTACGACAAGATCGTCGCTGCCGCCGGTTACCCGGATCTGCAGCTGCTCGGCATTGGTAATAACGGTCATATTGGCTTCAACGAGCCCGATGACCACTTCTCCAAGGGTACGCACTGCGTCGACCTGACCGAGAGCACCATTCAGGCTAACAGCCGCCTGTTCGACAGCATCGATGATGTGCCCCGTCAGGCTTACACCATGGGCACCCAGACCATCATGTATGCCCGCATGATCCTGGTTGTCGCCAACGGCGAGGCCAAGGCTCAGGCCGTGCACGATATGTGCTATGGTCCGGTTACGCCCAAGTGCCCGGCTTCGATCCTGCAACTGCACACCAACTGCGTCGTCGTTGCTGACGAGGCCGCTCTTTCGCTCTGCGAGTAACGCGACCAAGCGATCTTGCATAGCTTTCCAAAAGGCCCTCGCTTTGCGGGGGCCTTTTTAGTGGACATACGCCGTGGCGTATACATGACGGAAACCTTGCCGCGTGCTTGACTGGAGGGTTTTAAATTTTTGTGATTCATTCTATAGCAGATTCTATGCACATTTGCCACCATAGAGTCGCAGGCGGTAGCGAGGAGTAGGCGAGTTGCGCAACTCAAATAAAAATAGCCGACTGCGCTACACTGCAAATGGGATGGGACATGCTGGCAAGCGCATTGACCTGCGCAAAGACCTATTGGTCGGGGGATAAGATACCATCGGGCTTCGCTGTACAAAAACTTGCCAAACACGTACCGGCAGACAATTAAAAACTCTAAGTCGCGCTATTCACGGGGCGGCTCATATGGTCCTGCAGCTACGGTGTCCATATGGTCGAGTTGAGGAGCAAGCATGGTAAACGATTTGGGCAATACGGACGACCTCGAGTTGATGCCGACGGGCGGCGGCTATATGGTGCGGCGCGATCGCTTGATGAACGAGCTCATCGTTAAAGGGCGCAAGGCGGGAATTGTTTTGCTCTACGCGCCCGATGGGTTTGGTAAGACGTCGGTGTTGCTGCAATACGTGCAGGAGGTTAAATCGGACCCCACGCGAGGGCCGGTTCGGATTATCGAGGCCGACCGCGCGATTGGACGCGAGCTCTTTATGCAGCTCGAGGTTGTCGCCGATGAGCTTAAGGACAAACCTCATTCGCTCGTTGCGATCGACAACGTGCCCAATCTCGAGCAGCACGAAACCGAGGACCTCATCGATCGAATCCGCAGCTTACGTGCTACGGGGACGGGGGTCTTTATTGCCTGCCGCCCCTCCAACCGATTGCTTATCCACGGGCTGGGCGATTCTGTAAAAGTCAATGCGCAGATGCTCAAGGTGCACGCCTATGAGTATTCGTCATGGGCCACGGCGTTCTCAATCAGCACATCGCTTGATTTCTATCGGCTCACACAGGGCGTACCCGAGCTGGTATCTGCCTTGCAGACGGGAATGTATGGACAGGGCGATGTTGCCGGGTTGCTCGAGAACGAAATCGTCAACGTGTACGGTGCGGCGCTGGCCGATCTCGCATCGCTCGAGAACAACCTGTTGTTTACCGTTGCCTGTTTGATGGTGCTGATGGGCGAGGGCCGCATTGCGGAGCTAGAGGCGTGCGGCGTGAGGCTTTCGATGGTCGACCAGTCCATCTTTGTGCGCGATTATCCGATTTTTGGCGTGGATCCGTCTGATCGCACCTTTAGGTGTTTGGGCGCTAAGGACAACGCGCGCCTGAGGCTGCGAAAGCTTGTTGCCGAGATCCGTCCCGAACTTGTATCGCGGGCTGCTCGCATTTTGATCAAGGCGGGCCGATGCGATTTGGCTATGGACCTGGCCGACGCGTTCTTGGACCGCCATGTGGTATTGGAACTTGCCGGGCAGTATGGGACCGATCTTGCCCTGACCGGGCACGGAGGGGACATTTGCCGTGCGGCGTCGGCGATGATCAATGCGGAAAAGCAGGAGCAAGAGCCGGCACCCGCCGAGGCACTCGGCGTGTATCTGGCGGCTGTCAGCGTGTGCAATACAAAGCTAGCAAGGTATATGGCGTCCGTTATCGAACGTGCGGGTGACCAGGCGGCGCACGAGGTCGATCCCGCTACCTGGAAAATAGCCCAGGCGCTCACCATCGCCTTTTATGGCGACAATGATCTGGGGCTTCCCGCCAACCCTGTTGTGCAAGAACAGACATCCTGCGAGGTGCTCGACATGCTGTCCGCGCATATCGAGGTCAAGCGCCACCTAACCGAGCGAGCGGAAGACGGCAATGTTCTCGCGAAGCTCAAGGCGTGCAAAGCTTATGATTGCGAGCTCGACATCGCGGGGATTCTCATACAGGCCGACCATATGCTGGTGGAGCTGTTCGACGGCTCGTTTGCTAAACCCGACGAGCGCGATGACAAGATGGCGCAGATACTCGAGGCGCTCGATATCCGCGGGCTTAAGGCGCCGTCCATTTGGCTGCGTATGGTGCTCGCGGCGCGGCGCCTGCTCGCGGGCTTGCCCGTGACCGACGATGTGGCGTTTGGCGAGCTCGACCGCTTTGCGGTGCGTGTTCGTGACAATCAAATTCAGCTGTTTGGGTTATTGCTGGAGGGTTGGCAATCGCTGGCGGAGGGGCGGCCGGTCAACGCGAAGTTCCGCGCGGTTCAGGTGCTCAAGCTCGCCGACGAATCGATTGCGTACATGCGCGAAAACGCGTTGCTGCTGGAGCGCGTGGCGTACCTGCGCAATACGTCGCTGGTATCGGTTCGCGAAGAGGCGGAGCTGCTCGACATTAGCAAGACGCAGGCCGGTGGCTCAGAAGCCTGGATCGTGGCGCTGCACCTGGCCGCTGCGGGCCGCGATAGCGATCTTGCCGCCTGGATGTCTATGAATCGCTCGGGGATTTTAGACCCATCGTATCGGCTATTTGCGCGTCTTGCGATGCACTGTCTGGGCGAGCCTGCCGTCAGGATTCGCAAGAAGCTTCCGGTGCGTGAGCTGTCGCGGTATTCACTACGCGATGATTTTGAGGGCGAAAGCGAGCACCTGTTCCAGGCGGGCGAGGTTGAGGCTGTCGATACGATCGGCCATATTGAGATGCGCATGTTTGGCACATTTCGCGCCGAGCGCGACGGCTTTCCCATCACGGATAAGATGTGGCGTCGCAAAAAGGCGGCAACACTTGCCGAGCGGCTCGCGTTGGGCATGGATGCCATGGTCGACCGCGAGACAATCGCCATGGAGTTGTGGCCCCATGCCGAGTTTAGCGCCGCGCGCAACAATCTGTATTCGACGGTATCGCGCTTGCGCTCGGCTTTGGGTCCAACGCCGGATGGCAAGTCGTGCGTGCTCATCCAAAACGAGTGCATAGGGCTCAACGGCGACTACGTTAAGACCGATGTAAGGCTCTTTGACCAGCTGAGCCGCGAGATCCTGGGAAACCGTATGGGCGCGAGAGGCCCTCACCTGGTTGAGCTTTGTCTTAAGGTTGAGCAGCTCTACGCGGGGCCGCTGTATGTTCCCACCGGTTGCAATCCCACGTTTTTTACGCGCATGCGCCACATTATGCAATCCAAGTACATCGACTGCATGATTAGGGGAGCGAATGCCGCTCTCGAGGAAAATGACCTGCAATCGGCAATTTGGCTCGTTGAATCGGGGCTTCGCCAAGAGACTGCGCGCGAGGACATGGTTCGCTGTGCCATGCGCGTTTACGGTGCGGCGGGACGACGCCGCGATGTTGTCGAGCTATACAGCGGCCACATGCACCACCTGCGAGAGCAGGTTCAAGGCGTGCCTGAGCCCGAGACAAGGCGCCTGTATGAGCGCCTGGTCGAAGGCAGGCTCAAGCGCGTGCTTGTCGAGCGATAAAAAACGGGCGCCCGAATCACTCGGACGCCCACAGGCTACTCGGTATGGCCAGTCGGTTTTAGACGAGCTTGATCTTCTCGATATCCTTGCGCGAGGACTCGCGATACAGCGAGAACTTGCGGCCGATAACCTGAACGACGTCGGCGTGGCAGCGCTCGGCGAGCTCCTCGGCGGCCTCGCGGGCAGAAAGGCTGGAGCCGTCCAGCACGGAGCACTTAACGAGCTCGTGCTTCTCCAGGTAGGCGACCGTCTGCTCGACGGTGCCCTCGTTGACATCGGACTTACCGATGATGATGGCGGGGTTGAGGTGATGGGCCATGCTGCGAAGCTGCTTGACCTGGGCTCCTGTCAGTGCCATGGGTTCTCGCTTTCTATGTATGGGGCGCCCCGCAATGGGGCCTTAATCTACGTGCGCTGTCCCACGATAGCGCAGGAACGGCGTGGTGTGGAGCGCGTTTGCCCAGTTCGCAAAGAATGCGGATGCCGGGCGGGAAGACGATGCAAGCTTTAGATGGGCTACGGGCGGGGTACGGAGACCGGTTCCCAGGCGATAAACGCCCATCGGACTTTGCGGATGTGGTCGAGCATGTAACGTCCCTGCGGTACGCCCTTGGATCCCGGCTCGCCGGCATGGGGGTTCTCGATCATGTGGTGGGCGATATAGTCGCGCAGGCGGTCAATCTTATCCTCGTTGCCATGCTCGAGCATGCGAGAAAAGTCTGCCACGCCCGCCTCAAGACTATCGAAGGTGTCGCGGCGGGGCGATTCAAAATACGTGACCTGCGGCAACGCACCCATCTGAATAAGGATGTTAAAGGCATATACAAATCCGTTGCTGCGGGTAACCGAGACGCCGATGGCGTTCATCAGGTGCAGGTCATAGCGCGGGCTGGAGTTGGCGACCATCGTGACAGCACAACGCCGACGAGCCGTACGATCAAGCTTGGCAAGCGCACCTTTTAGATTGGTCGTCGTAACCGACCGACTGGCAAAGGCAACATCCACCGCTTTCACAACCGGTGCAACCAAATCCCAATCATCATCCCAAGCAAGCTCAAGCGGCGTAATAAGATCCTCGAGCCCATAGAACTCAATGCCAGCATCAAGCGTGCTCAACATAGCAGGGGAAAAGTCAGCAGCAATCACAGGATGCCCAGCCTGAGCAAGCGGAATAGCAATCGACCCAGCCCCGCACCCCATATCGAGCACCGACTCGCCAGGCTCAAGCGCCAGCAGTTTTATAAAATCCCGAGCATACGGGGCAGTCTCCAGCGGACGAAAATGCCGAGCCCGCTTATCCCACTCAAAACAATCATCAGCCCGATGCCGATCAGCCTGCAGACGCATCCATTCGCCATTCCAATCCGCAGAAAGAAGCTCAGATTGAATTACACCATCAGCCACGGGCCATCCCCCTCACAACAAAAAAGCGGCCCCTCCCAAAAGAAGAGCCGCAACCAGCATATATCAGAAAAAGAACCGTTCCAATGCCAAAC
>URKH01000096.1 GCA_900548255.1 uncultured Collinsella sp.
AGGACAGAAGGAGGCCCCGCCGCACGTAGTGCGCAGCGGGGCCTCCGACATGTCCGAGGACGATTCTGGGGCTAACGGGCAGGGGCCCGCCGAACCATGTTAGGCAGCCGGGCAGATCTTCTTGAAGAGCTCGATGACGTCGTCGAGCGTCGCCTCGCGCGGGTTACCCGGGAAGCAGGCGTCGGCCATGGCGTCCTTGGCCAGGACCTCGATCTCGTCGGCCTTCATGGCCTCGCAGACATGCGGGATGTTCACGTCGGCGGAGAGCTGCTTGACGGCGGCGATGGCGGCGTCGGCAGCCTCGTCGGTGCTCATACCCGTGGTGTCAACGCCCATGGCGACGGCAACCTTGGCCAGGCGCTCGGCGCAAACCGGCTTGTTGAACTCCATGGCGATCGGCAGCAGCATGGCGCAAGCGACGCCGTGCGGGGTATCGTAGTGAGCGGACAGGGTGTGGGCCATGGCGTGATCGATGCCCAGGCCAACGTTGGAGAAGCCCATGCCGGCGACATACTGGCCAAGAGCCATGCCCTCGCGGCCGGAGCCGGGCTTGCCGGACTTGGCCTCGGCGACAGAGTCGCGCAGGTTCTCGCTGATCAGCTTAATGGCCTCAAAGTGGAACATGTCGGAGAGCTCCCAAGCGCCCTTGGTGGTGTAGCCCTCGATGGCGTGGGTTAGAGCGTCCATGCCAGTGGAAGCGGTAAGGCCGGCGGGCATGGAAGCCATCATGTCGGGGTCGACGACGGCGACCTCGGGGGCGTCGTTGGTGTCGACGCACACGAACTTGCGGACCTTCTCGGGGTCGGTGATGACGTAGTTGATGGTCACCTCGGCAGCGGTACCGGCGGTCGTCGGCACAGCGATGGTAAACACGGCGTGGTTCTTAGTGGGAGCAACGCCCTCGAGGCTGCGGACATCGGCGAACTCGGGGTTGTTGATGATGATGCCGATGGCCTTGGCGGTGTCCATGGAAGAGCCGCCACCGATGGTCACGATAGCGTCAGCCTCGGCGGCCTTGAAGGCCTCGACGCCGTCCTTGACGTTCTGGATGGTGGGGTTGGGCTTGATCTCGGAGTAGAGGCTCCAAGCGATGCCGGCGGCGTCGAGCTCGTCGGTCACCTTAGAGGTAACGCCAAACTTGACCAGGTCGGGATCAGAGCAGACGAAGATCTTCTTGTAGCCGCGACGCTGGAGCTCGCCGGGGATCTCCTTGATGGCGCCGGAACCATGATAAGAGATGGTATTGAGAACGAAACGATTAGCCATTGATAGCCTCCTATCGTGTGCGGGGCACCCATTACGCCCCGCGCTATGAGTCCCATCCTAACGCTTTTGAAACAAAAAACACGCGAGAACATCAAAAGTGTTAAAGCGTTTCAACATATGATGAAAAATAATGCGGCGAAGGGACAGCCCCTTTGCCGCATTCGGTTACTTTCGGCAGCCCTCTTTCCAAGCCTCGGCCGCAACCTTCCAGCGTAAGCGCAAGTCGCGCTCGCGGTCGATGAACATGATGGCAAACGCGACAAACAGCAGCAAGCTCGCCACGACGATGGCGTGCAGGCCCATGCGCTCAATGCACCAGTTGCCCAACACGGCGCCAAACACAAAGGTAAAGATCACGCCAAAGTACAGCAGGCCGTTTTCCAAAAAGCCGCGCCTGTGGGTGATGATGTAATCATCCACGTTTTGTAGCGCGTTGCGCAAGTTGCCGATGCACATGGTCGTAGCGATGCCGTGACCGTGGATCTTGCGGAAGCTCTCTACCTGCATACCGCAGGCAAACGAAGTGAGGCAGTTGGCGAGCAGGTTGTAACCGCCGCCCGGGATAAAGCTCACGCCCAGCAAGATAACGGCTTCAAAAAACACCGTCACCTGGCGCCAGTGAATCACACTGCCAAACCGCTCGTGAACTAGGTCGGCAAGCATAATGCCCACAGCAAACGAAACCACAGGGAAGAAGTAACGCCCCGCAAGTGCCCAATTGCCCTCCGAGATGCTCACGCCCACCAGCAGTATGTTGCCCGTCTGCGCGTTAGCGAAAACATGATCGCGCCCAATGTACGAATAAACGTCCATAAAGCCACCGGCGAGCGCCAAGATGATGCCCAGCTCAATAGACTCCGATATCTGTTTGGCACGCTGCATCGTCGTGCATCCTCCTTGTTGACGACTCTCTCGTGCGTTGGCGGAAACATAGCCGCCGTTCATACTGTAACCCATTGACAACATGGCATGCGCGCGAGACGGGCTCCCCAACGCGCAGATACACAGTCTGGAAACAAACGGCACCCGCATCGATACGCCGATCCGCCAGCCCATGTACTCCACCAGTCTTTTTAGCCCCGTCCCAAAAAGACTGGTTACAATTACGTGCAGCATACAAACACCGGGAGGGATCGTGGCAAAAAAGCCTCAGCACGCTCAGAACAACCAGCGCAGTCAGCAGGGCAAACAGGGCCAGCAGCAAAAGCGCGGCGGTAAGGCGCAGGCCACGGTCGCCCGCACCAAGCATTCCCAAGCGACGCCCGCCCGCCCCTGGCGTCCGGGCCGCGATAAGTTCCTCCCCGTCAGTCGCGCCGACATGGATGCGCGCGGCTGGGACCAGTGCGACTTTGTCTACATCTGCGGTGACGCCTACGTGGACCATCCGAGCTTTGGCATGGCTATCATCAGCCGCGTCCTTGACGCGCACGGCTACAAGGTGGGTATCATCTGCCAGCCCGACTGGACCGACCCCGCCAGCATCACGGTGCTCGGCGAGCCTCGCCTGGGCTTTCTCGTCAGTGCCGGCAACATGGACTCCATGGTCAACCACTATTCGGTGACCAAGCACCGCCGCCACTCCGACGCCTACACCCCCGGCGGCGAGGAGGGGCGCCGTCCCAACCGAGCCGTCACGGTCTATGGCAACCTCATCCGCCAGACGTTCAAGGACGCTCCCATCATCATCGGCGGCATCGAGGCAAGCCTGCGCCGCCTGGCCCACTACGACTACTGGCAGGACAAGCTCAAGCGCTCGGTACTGCTCGACTCGGGCGCCGACATCCTCATCTACGGCATGGGCGAGCACGCGATTGTCGAGATCGCCGACGCGCTCGACGCGGGACTGCCCGTCGACCAGATCACCTATATCAACGGCACCGTCTACCGCACGGGTTCGCTCGACGAGGTCTACGACTACGACCTGCTGCCCAGCTGGGACGACCTTGCCGCCGACAAGCTCAACTACGCGCGCAGCTTTAACGTGCAGCAGCAGAATATGGACCCCATCACCGGTCATCGCCTGGTAGAACCCTATCCCAACAGCGTCTATGTGGTGCAGAACCCGCCATCGGCAACACTCACCACCGACGAGATGGACGAGGTCGCCGAGCTCCCTTACGCCCGCGATTGGCATCCCGACTACGACGCGGCGGGCGGCGTACCGGCCTTTGCCGAGATCAAGTTTTCGATCAGCTCCAACCGCGGGTGCTTTGGCGAGTGCTCGTTTTGCGCGCTCACCTTCCACCAGGGCCGCGTGCTGCAGATGCGCAGCCACGATTCGATCATGCGCGAGGCCGAGCTGCTCACGTGCGATCCCGAGTTTAAGGGCTACATCAACGACGTGGGCGGACCGACGGCTAACTTTAGCCGCCCTGCCTGCGACAAACAGCTCAAGCATGGCGTGTGCAAGAACAAGCGCTGCCTGTGGCCGAGTGTGTGCAAGAACATGGTGGTCGACGAGAGCGGCTACACACAGTTGCTGCGCGATCTGCGCCAGCTGCCGGGCGTCAAGAAGGTCTTCGTCCGCAGCGGCATCCGCTTTGACTACACCATGGCCGACGCCTCGGACGAGTTTTTGCGCGAGCTGCTGGAGCACCATGTCTCGGGCCAGCTGCGCGTAGCGCCCGAGCATGTGAGCGACGCGGTGCTCTCCGTGATGGGCAAACCGAGCCGCGCCGTCTACGACGCGTTCTGTCGTAAATTTGAACGCCTGAACCGCGAATACGGACTCAAGCAGTACGTGGTGCCGTATCTGATCTCGAGCCACCCCGGCTCGACCATGAAGGAAGCTGTGGACCTTGCCGAGGCCGTGCGCGACATGGGCTACATGCCCGAGCAGGTGCAGGACTTCTACCCCACCCCGTCCACCATGTCGACCTGCATGTACTACACCGGCGTGGACCCACGCACCATGCAGCCGATCTACGTGGCACGCGACCCGCACGAGAAGGCCATGCAACGCGCGCTCATCCAGTATCGCAAGCCCGAGAACTACAAGCTGGTGCGCGAGGCGCTGGAAAAAGCCGGGCGTCGTGACCTGATCGGCTACACCAAACACTGTCTAATCCGCCCCGTGCCGCCGCGCCCGGGTGAGACGTCTGCTGGCGGTGGGCATGGCACCGGTAAGAAGGGCGGCAAGGCCCACGGTGGTGCTGGCAGCAAGGGGCCCAAGGGCAGCAAGGGGCACGGCGGCATGTCGCGCGCGCAAAACACTGCCGGGCGCAACCGTGCAGCTCAGGGGCGTCAGGGTGCCAACGGAGGCGGACGCCGCAACTAGGGCAGCGGTGCTGTCGCTATGCCCGTCTCGCATGCGTGGCGCAGTGAGCGCATCGTCTCCACGAGGATTATGCCGGCTATGGTGACCGTGATTATCACGTCGAGCGGTGTGTTCACAAACCAGAGCAACGTCATGAGATACGACCCGGCATTAAAGGCAAAGTGCAGCAGGATCGTGTAGCGGAGCTTCCCGGTCGTCACGAGCACCCAGCCAAAAATGAGGCCGGCAGCGCCCGCATAGCAGCCCTGCACCCAGTTCATGTGCATAAAACCGAAGATCGCCGCCTGCAGCACGACCGCCGCGGCGATACCCCACGTGCTCGGGGCCGCCCAGGGCACCATGGCGCCGTCCTGCGCACCCGCACGACGCCGGCGCTTCCAAAGTGGGCGGCACTGCGGATTAAACGCTCGGAGCGAAAACTCAAAAATGATGCCGCGCACCAGCAACTCCTCGCAAAACGGAGCGCCGAGCACCGTGGTCAGGACGGCCAGGTAGCTCGTGTCGCCCATGCCCGTCTCCTCGACAAGTTCACTGTAATCGGTCGCGACCTCGGGCAACAGCGACAGCACGGCGTCGGTCACGTAGCCAACGACCACCTGCAGGGCAAGGCCAATCACGATAACGCAGACGATGCGCTTCCACGCCCCGCGCGCTCCCCCGCCGAGCGGATGCGCGCTTTGCCGGCGTGCCATAAACGAACGCGGCCACAGATAACGCCACCACAGCAGCGCCATTAAAAACGATGCCATCTGCGCGGCAGCCTGAAGCAATTGAATATCGAGGTCGTCAATCGAAAAGCCCATGAACACCGATGCGACGCCCAGAGCGGAGAACAAAACCACACTCAGGGCGATATCGGCAGCGACGACGCCAAAACAGGCAAGCGCCCAAATCATCGCATTGAGCATGCCAACCTCCTCCCGACAGCTAGTCATTTAAGAACGTCCATTACAGTCGAAATTGTCAGCCCGGGACCGTCTCGGGCTACG
>URKH01000097.1 GCA_900548255.1 uncultured Collinsella sp.
GCAAAGCCCCTGGCCTCCCCGGCGAGTATACGGGACGGCGACTACAGGTATTCGATCTGGGCGCCTTCCGTGTCGCACGTCAGAATATGCGTATCACACTTGGGGAACTGCTCGCGCAGCTTGACCTGCAGGAACTTGGCTACGATGGTGTCATCGGTTACGGCCATGAGGGTTGAGCCCGAACCGCTGATCCAGATGGTCTTGGCACCGCCGTTCAGGCAGGTGTCGCGCACGGCGTTGTAATCGGGGATCAAGCGGCGACGATAGGGCTCCTGGATGCGGTCGTCATTGGCGGCGGCAATAAGGTCCAGGTCGCCGGTCTCCAGGCCGCGCGTCATGCCGGCGATGCGGCCCATTTGCCACACGGCGGTGGAGAGCGGAATCTCCTGCGGCACGACTTTGCGCGCCTCGCTCGTGTGCACCTCGTAGGGCGGAATCACGGTAATAAAACGCAAGCGATCGCTCACCTCATAGCGCAGGCACTGGGGAAGCGAATCGGTTGGCGTAAAGGAGCAGACGGCGCCGCCCAGGATAGCGGGGGCGACGTTATCGGGATGGCCTTCGACCTCGGTGGCGATGCGGACGAGCTCGGCGCGGTCGACGGTGTGGCCTGTCAGCGCGGCGGCAGCCATGATGCCAGCGACGACGCAGGTGGAGCTGGAACCCAGGCCGCGGGCGACGGGCACGTCGGTCTGAATGTCGATAGCGACGGGGAATGCCGGCTCGCCCCAGGCGGCCAGAGCATCGACAAAGCTCACATAGACCAGGTTATTCTCGTTTTGGAACTCCTCGGGGCAGCCCGTGATGGTGAGTTTGTCGGCGCGCTCGAAGGTGAAGTGCGAGTAGAGGCTGACGGCCATGCCGAGGGTGTCGTAGCCGATGCCTAGGTTGGCGCTTGTTGCTGGGACGGTGATTTTGATCATGTGAGTCCTCCTGGCGTGCCTGGCTGTTTAGTTCGCTGCTCGGGCAGTCCTGCGCAAGACGGAAAGCACATAAAGTGCTTTCCTTTGCGTGCGGAACTCGCGACGAACTAAACAACCAGGCACGCTGTGCGCGTTCGTCATCATCCCGGGGCTATCTGATGGAAGAAGGCGCGCCGGCTTTCGCCGGCGCCTTATAAGGGGTTTTAGTTGGTAGTCATCTTTTTTGCTGCAGACTCTACGTAGTTGGCCATCTCATCGACGTCACAGACGTCTTCGAAGCGGACGGGTTTGGATTCGAGTTCGGCGAGCTGGGTCGGGGCGACCGTGTTGGTGGCCTGCTCGAGCACACGCATGGCCTCAAAGTCGTCCTCGGGAACGTCGAGGCCCAGGGCGTCGCAGCAGGCGCGCGGGAACTTGTAGGGGCTGGCGGTCGAAAGCAGCACGCGGACCTTGGCGCCCTCGGCGGGGGCGACCTGCTCAAAGACGTGATAGCCGCAAGCGGTGTGCGGGTCGATCACGTAGCCGTTGGCGTCCCAGCAGCTCTTGATGGCAGTGCGGACCTCGTCCTCGCTGGCCCAACCGCAGCCAAACACACTTTGGATCTTGGCCAGCAGCTCGGCGGGCACCTCGTAGCGGCCGGTCTGGGCAAGCTGCTCCATAAGGCCGGCAACGAGCTCGCAGTCGCCGTCGGACAGGAAGTAGAGCATACGCTCCAGGTTGGAGCTGATAAGGATGTCCATCGACGGCGAGATGGTCGTGAAGAACGGACGGTTGCGGTCGTAGACGCCGGTGGTCAGGAAGTCGGCCAGCACGTTGTTCTTGTCGCTCGCCACGACGAGCTTGGCGACGGGCAGACCCATGCGCTTGGCGTAGTAGCCGGCCAAGATATCGCCAAAGTTGCCGGTGGGCACACAGAACTCTACGGCGTCGCCAGCCTCGATAGCGGCGGCGCGCAGCAGCTGCGCATAGGCGGCAAAGTAGTAGACGACCTGCGGCACCAGGCGGCCGACGTTGATGGAGTTGGCGCTCGAAAGCACCGTGCCGGCGGCCTCCAGGCGCTCGGCCAGCTCCTTATCGGCAAAGATGCGTTTGACGGCGCTCTGGGCGTCGTCAAAGTTGCCGCGGATACCGCAGACGGCGACGTTGTCGCCCTCCTGTGTGGACATCTGCAGATTCTGGACGCGGCTGACCTTGCCCTCGGGATAAAAGACGGTAATGCCCGTGCCCGGAGCATCGGCAAAACCAGCGAGTGCGGCCTTGCCCGTGTCGCCTGACGTGGCGGTGACGATCATGATGCGCTCGGCGCCGCCTTCTTTGGCGGAGGTGCGGGCCATCAGGCGGGGGAGCATCTGCAGGGCGACGTCCTTAAAGGCGCTCGTGGGGCCGCCAAAGAGCTCCATCACATAGGTCTGAGGGGCGTCGGCGCCCGGTGCGGCATCGAGTTTGACGAGCGGCGTAACCTCTTCGCTCGCGAACGTGCCGCGGTATGCTTCGTCGACACACGCCGAAATTTCTTCGGCCGTGTAATCATTCAGTAACATTCCCAACACATCTTGAGCGATTTCAAAGTACGATTTATCTGCAAGCGAGCTGATATCGACCTGCTGGGTGCCGAGCTCGTCCGAGACAAACAAACCCCCGTCGGGAGCGATGCCAGTACGGATTGCCACCTTACTTGAGCACGATAAAGTGCGTCCTCGTGTACTATGATAAGTTCCCATATAACACTGCTCCTCGGATGCCTTGGTCCCAATCGGTGAAACCATGGTATCAGAGCGCGCAAAATAGGTTCGCAGAGGCTTTTTAGAAAGGTAACCTCCAGCCCATGATTAAGATTGCCAAGTTTGGCGGCTCGTCGGTCGCCGACGCCGAACACTTTAAGAAGATCAAGGCCATCGTCGATGCCGACCCTGCCCGCCGTTTTGTGGTGGTTTCTGCCTGCGGTCGCCGTTTTAAGGGCGACACCAAGGTGACCGACCTGCTTTACCTGGTTAACGCGCACGTTAAGTACCACGTGTCGTGCGAGGAACTGCTCGAGGACATTGGCCAGCGCTACTTTGATATCGCTGACGAGTTGGAGCTCACCTATCCCATCCGCGAAGAGTTTGCGGCCTTTGCCGAGCGTGCTCGCTCCGGTGGCTACTCCACTGAGGAGCTTGTGAGCCGCGGCGAGTACTTCACCGCTCGCCTGATGGCCGAGTACCTGGGCCTGCCGTTCCTGGACGCCGCGACGGTCGTTGCATTCCATCACGATGGTACGCTCAGCATGAACCGCACCTCCGAGTTGGTGCAGGAGTACGGTCAGCAGGGCGGCTTTGTTATGCCCGGTTTCTATGGCGCGACGCGTGAGGGTCAGATCAAGCTGCTCGATCGTGGCGGCGGCGATATTTCCGGCTCGATTCTGGCCAAGTGCCTGGGCGCCGATCTGTACGAGAACTGGACCGACGTTTCGGGCTTCTATTCTGCCGATCCGCGTATTGTGCCCGAGGCGCAGCCCATCGCCCGCGTTACCTACGAGGAGCTGCGTGAGCTTTCGTACATGGGCGCAAGCGTCCTGCACGAGGAGGCCGTGTTTCCTGTGCGTGAGGCGGGTATTCCGCTGGTCATCAAGAACACCAATGCGCCGCAGGACCCCGGCACCATCATTAGCGAGACGGCTGACGAGGGCGAGGCAGATCCCATCATTACCGGCGTGACCGGCAAGCGCGGCTTTGTCGCCATCAATGTGGCCCGCGACCGCACCAAGCCCCGCGTCGGCTTTATGCGCCGCGCGCTTTCGGTGTTCGAGCGCTATGACGTTTCCGTTGAGCACATGCCCACCGGCGTCGATCGCTTTGGCGCCGTGGTGCAGGAGCAGGATGTGCACGATTCGCTGTACTCGCTTGTGGGCGACATTCAACAGGAAGTCGAGCCGCTCGAGATCGAGGTGGTTGAGGGTCTGGCACTTATTGCTACCGTCGGTCGTAACCTGCGCGGTCGTGCAGGTATCTCGGGCCATCTGTTTGGCATGCTCGGCCAGGCCGGCGTGAGCGTGCGCATGATTTCGCAGAGCTGTGACGAGATCAATATCATTATCGGTGTCGAGGAGAAGGACTTTGACCTGGCGATTCAGACCATCTACCGAGCCTTCTCCGACGAGAACGGCATTGTGAAGGTCTCCGATCTGGAGGCTCCTGCGCCGGTCGATCCCGCTCTGGCCGCACTCCACAAGTAGTTTCCGTCCCGGTAGATTTTTAGGATGTCCCAAAAATCTACTGCCGGGCGTTTCGTTTCGGTTTCGTTTCGACGGGGCGGGTTTTGTATCCGCCCCGTTCTTGTATAAACTGGGCAAGAATATCCGGCCTGCTTGGCGTGCGGGCGATAGCTACAACCTTTAAAGGGGGAAGCATGAAACAGTACACGGTTGCTATTTTGGGCGCGACGGGAGCTGTGGGCACCCAGATGCTCGAGTGCCTCAACGAGCAGGAGTTTCCGGTCGGTAAGCTCAAGCTGCTGGCGAGCGCGCGCTCTGCGGGCAAGACCGTTGAGTTCCGCGGCGAGCAGGTTGTGATCGAAGAGGCTTGCCCCGAGGCCTTTGAGGGCTGCGACATCGTACTCGGCGCTGCCGGCGACGATATCGCCAAGGAGCTGCTGCCCGAGGCCGTCAAGCGCGGTGCCGTTGTGGTCGACAACAGCCACGCCTTCCGTCTGGATCCCGAGGTGCCGCTGGTCGTGCCCGAGATTAACGCCGATGACATTAAGTGGCACCACGGCCTGATCGCCAACCCCAACTGCGCGACCATCATCGGTCTGGTTCCTACGTGGCCGCTACATCAGCTCGCCGGCGTGAAGCGCATGATCGTGTCCACGTATCAGGCAGCTTCGGGTGCTGGCGCTCCCGGTATGGCCGAGCTCGAGGCTCAGCTGGCCGCTCTGGGCCGTGGCGAGGAGATTCCCGAGCCGCGTGCATTTGCCGCCCAGCTGGCGAGCAACCTGATTCCGCAGATTGGCGGCGTCAAGGAAGAGGGCTTTACCTCCGAGGAGATGAAGCTGCAAAACGAGGGCCGCAAGATCATGCACCTGCCCGAGCTGCGCGTGAACTGCACCTGCGTGCGCGTGCCCGTGCTGCGCTCGCACTCCGAGAGCATTACGCTCGAGTTCGAGCGCGACATCACGGTGGAAGAGGCCCGTGCTGCGCTTGCCGCCGCTCCGGGCGTCAAGCTGGTTGACGATCTGGGTGCCGAGGATGCACACGATCGCTTCCCCATGCCGATGGACACCTCCGACCAGGACCTGATCTGGGTCGGTCGCGTGCGCCGTGATATCTCGAACCCCGAGGCCGCACGTGGCATCATCTTCTGGTGCTGCGGCGACCAAATCCGTAAGGGCGCGGCAACCAACGCCGTCCAGATCGCTAAGCTGCTCTGCGAGTAGGTTGACCTGTCCGGCGGGGGCCGGGTTTAGTTTTCAGAACGTCCTCGACCATGTGTGGCGCCTTGTCCTGCTCCTTCGGAGCCGCGGACAAGGCGCCACACTGGTCTGCGG
>URKH01000098.1 GCA_900548255.1 uncultured Collinsella sp.
GCAACGCGTTGCGCTGAGTCCTGAGGCTGTTGCAATGAAGATGAGAATCAAGGCACACATTGTGGTCTTCACAGCTCGTGCATAGAACAGCTGTCTGCCTTTAGAACGTGGTAAGATAGCACTCCACAAGCGGGGCTCGCCCCGCGTGTTCCTTGAAAAGTCGACGGTTATTGGGTGTTTGCAGCCCCGATGCCATCCAGACTTTCCCAGCATTCGGGGGCGACTGGTTTCGACACGATAGCTCTGAGAGAGGAAGCAAGTCGAGGTCTCCTCGCCTCGTTAAACAGGGGTACCGTCAAATTGAATTGACAACAACTCTTCTTTTGAGCCTATGGCTCTTGCTGCTTAATTTATAGCGGCGCGTCAACCCGGTGATTTCCCCGACACCGGCGCGACGTCATTTTAGGGGAATGCTCCTGCGCACGTAATCGGTATGGCGCGGGCTAAGATCGAACCGGTTGGGACGGCGCGAGCGTGTCGCTGCGCGCAAGCCGTCCGAGACTAAACCAGCGACTGAGCTTGGAGATGCCAATCAGGGGGCTTTCGTGGACCGGAGTTCGATTCTCCGCGCCTCCACCATAAGTAACAGGCAGGTAGATACTCATATCTACCTGCCTTTTTATTTCTTGTCCGTACCGCGGAGAATCGAACTCTGTGCAGGGCGCGGGCGTAAAGAAAACGCGTGAGCGTTTTTAGCCCGCGGGCGAGGGCGCCGGCAGGCGCCCGAAGCCGGTGCGGGTTCGCGAAGCGAACACGCGGATTCTCCGCGCAAAGCTCCAACCCTATATAGATGCGATGCCGATGGGATGACGACCGGCAATACCCCGCGCCAACGCCATCCCCGTACCGCGGAGAGTCGAACTCTATGCAGGGCGCGGGCGTAAAGAAAACGCCTCGGCAGCGCAGGGTGGGATGCGCTTTCCCGGCGGCAACTCATGCTCTGGGGTTGACTTGACCGCCCCGTCCCCCTCAACTCCAAAACCTATGCGCTCTCTATCCCAAAACTGGGTAGAAGAAGGCCAAAACGAAACAGTAGGAGGTCAACATGACTGCAGAAGATAAGGCAAAGAACGCCGGAAAGGTCGCGCTCGTTTTGGAGGGCGGCAGTTTTCGCGGACAGTTTACCGCAGGCGTGCTCGACGTTCTCATGGAGGCCGGCGTCGAGATTCCGGCTGTTTATGGTGTATCGGCCGGCGCCCTCAACGGCGTGAACTACAAGTCGCACCAGATCGGCCGTGCCAACCGCATCAATCTGGCTTTCTGCAACGACAACCGCTTCATGGGTGCCGCATCGTTTGCGTCCACGGGTTCTATTGTGGGCTACGACTTTATCTTCAATGATGTCCAGGACCGCCTGGATCCCTTTGACAACGAGACGTTTGATGCGAGCCCCATCGAGATGTACGCCGTCGCGACGGACATGCTCTTTGGAACCGCCGCGTACCTGCCGGTCAAAAGCGCCGTGCTCGACCTCGATGCCGTGCGCGCCTCGACGTCGCTGCCGCTGGTGACGCCGCCGGTCGAGATTGACGGGCACAAATACGTCGACGGTGGCGTAGCCGATTCGGTTCCCATCGAGCACGTGCTGGAGGAGGCGGGCTTCGATCGCGCGGTTGTCATTGTCACGCAGGACCGCTCGTACGAGAAAAAGCCCTACGAGTTTATGCCCGCCGCGCGCGCCCGCTATGCCGACTACCCCTACCTGCTCGAGGCTATCGAGACGCGCCACGAGCGCTATAACATCCAGCGCATGCATCTGTGGAAGTATGAGCGCGAGGGCCGCGCGCTGGTCGTTGCTCCGCAAAAGCCAGTCGAGGTCGGCCACGTTGAGCACGATCCAGCAAAGCTCCTCGACCTGTATATTCAGGGCCGCCAGGAGGCAAAGCGCCTACTGAGTGATATCGAGGCATTTGTCGAGCGCTAGTGTCGCGACATCATGACCCATGGACGACATGTGCAGAAAGTCTGGTCAGAACCAAAATACCTGTTGACTCGGGCGACGAGCGGGGTAATATGGACGGGTTACTTGCAGAGCCCCGTGAATCTCTGTAACAACACGTACTGTACATGGAGGAGTCTAAGTGATTTCGAAATCGACTCACTACGCCAAGCAGGGCGAGGTCCAGCGCAACTGGGTTCTCGTCGACGCCGATGGTGCTGTCCTGGGCCGTCTTGCCACCCAGATCGCAATGATCCTGCGCGGTAAGAACAAGCCCCAGTTCACGCCCAACAGCGACTGCGGCGACTTCGTTGTCGTCATCAACGCCGATAAGGTCCAGCTTACCGGTAACAAGGCCGACACGAAGACCTATTATCGCCACAGCGGCTACAACGGCGGCCTCAAGGCTGAGAGCTTCCGCCAGGCTATGGAGAAGCACCCGGAGAAGGTCATCGAGCGCGCCGTTCGCGGCATGCTGCCCAAGACCACCCTCGGCCGTGCCCAGATGACCAAGCTTAAGGTCTACGCTGGTGCCGAGCATCCGCACGCTGCCCAGAACCCCACGAAGATTGAGCTGGAGGCTTAAAGATGGCTGAGAACACCGTTGTCTACCAGGGTACCGGCCGTCGTAAGAACGCCGTCGCCCGCGTCCGTCTCGTCCCCGGCACCGGCAAGGTGACCATCAACAAGCGTGACGCCGAGCAGTATTTCGGCCGTCATCAGCTCGTTGAGAACGCCCTTGCTCCCTTCAAGGTGACCGACACCGCCGGTCAGTTCGACGTTATCGCTCTGTGCGATGGCGGCGGCATCTCCGGTCAGTCCGGCGCTCTGCGCCTGGGCATCGCTCGCGCTCTTCTGAACGCTGGCGACTACCGTGCTGACCTCAAGAAGGCCGGTTTCCTTACGCGCGATGCTCGCGTGGTCGAGCGCAAGAAGTACGGCCTCAAGAAGGCTCGCCGCGCTCCCCAGTTCTCCAAGCGCTAAGGTTTTATCTCCTTACGAGATACAATGTACAAGCGGGGCCTGCCGATTGCTCGGCGGGTCCCGCTTTTCTTTTTCGACTAGGGTGGGCGACTGCGTTTTGCCCACTTGGGAAGGAGCGATCCTATGCCCCAGAACATCTTCGGTACCGATGGCGTCCGCGGCGTCGCCAACGCCGACCTCTCGTGCGACCTCGCGTTTCGTCTTGGCCGTGCGGCGACCAAGTTCCTTGGTCCGGACATTTGCATCGGCCGTGACACGCGTCTTTCGGGCACCATGCTCGAGAGTGCTCTGACCGCCGGCATTATGGCCGAGGGCGGCCGACCGCACTGCTGCGGCGTTATCCCTACGCCGGCCGTGGCGCTGCTCACCGTCCAAAACGAGCTCGACGGCGGTATCGTCATCTCTGCTTCGCACAATCCGCCGGAGTTCAACGGCATCAAGTTCTTTAGCCGCAAGGGCATGAAGCTTCCCGATGCTGTCGAGGAAGAGATCAGCGCCTGGGTCATGTCCGAGGAGGCCATGGCTGCCGACACGCTGCCGACCGGCGCCGGTGTGGGTCACATCATCAAGATGAAGGACGCCCGCAAGGCATATGTCGATCATGCCATCAGCACGCTCGACGGCCTTAAACTCGATGGCCTGGTTGTTGCCGTCGACTGCGGCCACGGTGCTTCTTGCCAGACCACGCCCGCCGCACTGCAGCGCCTGGGCGCCACGGTCCATGCCATCAACACCGATTACTGCGGCACCGACATTAACGTCGAGTGCGGCTCCACTCATCTTGAGCCCCTGCGTGAGCTCGTGCTGCGCACCCACGCCGACATCGGTCTGGCTCACGATGGCGACGCCGATCGCGTGCTGTTCGTGGACAGCGAGGGCAACGAAATCGATGGCGACTACATCCTGGCCATCTGCGGCTCCGACTTGGCCGCTCGCGGCAAGCTCGCCAACTCCGAGATCGTCTCGACCGTTATGTGCAACCTAGGCTTCTCCATCGCCATGAAGGAGCAGGGCTTCGAGATGGTCCAGACCGCCGTGGGCGACCGCTATGTTCTCGAGCGTATGCTCGAGGACGGTGCCGTCATCGGCGGCGAGCAGTCCGGCCACATCATCTTCCTGGAGCACAACACCACCGGCGACGGCTTGGTGACGGCCCTGCAGCTTCTGGCCGTGCTCAAGCGCACCGGCCGCACCCTCACCGACCTTGCCGGCATCATGAAGAAGTACCCGCAGGTACTTGTCAACGTACATTCCGACAATAAGGCCGGCCTGGACGATTGTCAGCCCATTTGGGACGCCGTCGCTGCCGCCGAGAAGGAGCTCAACGGTCGCGGCCGCATTCTGGTACGTCCGAGTGGCACCGAGCCGCTGGTCCGTGTGATGGCCGAGGCCGAGACGCACGAGTTGACCCAGCGTGTGGTTGACGACATCGTCGAGGTTGTCAAGCGCGAACTTCCCTAATGGTCAAAAACGGGTGCCAAGTGGTAAACTGTTAAAGTTATTTTGATTGATTGGTATGTCCGAGGGGGAGCATGTTCACTAAAGTCCTGAGGTCTTTTGGTATGCGTGGTCGAGTCCTTACGCTGGATGCTCCCATCTCGGGCGACGTCATTCCGTTATCCGAGGTCAAAGACCAGACGTTTGCTACCGGCCTTTTGGGCCAGGGCGTGGCGATTCAGCCTACGGGTACACGTGTGATTGCTCCGGCTGACGCTAAGGTCGAGGCGATTTTTCCCACGGGTCATGCCGTTGCGCTCAACACGGTCGATGGTCTAGACGTGCTCATCCATGTTGGTTTGGACACTGTCCAGCTTGAGGGCAAGCATTTTAGCGTGCATGCACAGGTGGGTGATGTCGTCCATAAGGGCGACGCGCTCATCGAGTTCGATCGCGAGGCAATTGCTGCCGAGGGTTACGATGTGACGGTTCCCATCTTGGTGTGCAACTCTGTTGAGTTCTCGAGCATCAAGGGCTCCGTTGGCGAGCATGTCGAGGAGATGGACCAGCTCATCGTTGCTCGCGAGCGCTAGTCGCTCCGCTTGGCCTTTAGCCTACAATTCAATCGCGTTTACGGAGGGCGCCCTTGAAAGAGGGCGCCCTCCGTGGCAAGATGGGGATTGTCCGAAGCTAAACAGCTTTGGGTCACCGTGGACGGGCAGGGGCCTCGACGCGGTTAGACACGAGACACATATATTACGCGACCTCGCCCTGGTGGCCGCACACGTTGGTTGCGGCCGACGCGGGCCGCGGGCAAGTGCTTGTAAGGGGAGCCTTGCCTCTCTTGTACGAGAAAGGACGCGTAATGAAAATCATTAAAGCTAAAGACTACGAGGATATGAGCCGCAAGGCCGCTAATATCATCTCGGCCCAGGTTATCCTCAAGCCCGATTGCGTGCTGGGTCTTGCCACCGGCAGCAGCCCGGAGGGCACCTACGCTGAGCTGGTGAGAAAGTATGAG
>URKH01000099.1 GCA_900548255.1 uncultured Collinsella sp.
CTTGGTGACTAGATGCGAAAGGTCCAAGGCTGCACGAATCGAAGGGACGGCGATAGTTCTATGATTCGTTCCACCTCGCGTGCTCGGTGGAACTTTCGGCAGAAACTACGATAACACCTGTACGTTACTTTTATGAAGGAAAGTGGTTTTGGGGCGGCGTTTAATCGGTAAGCGCCATGTTTAGACCACTGGCAGAATTACCGTGGTAAAACTCTTGACAGTTTTACCAATTAGGGTTTCAAGATTGTTAGTCTGACGTTTGGTAAAACGTTTTTAGCAGGTTGTTTACCATTTGACATCGAAAGGTTCGTTTATGTCCCAGACCGCCGCTCCCAATGTCGCTTTTATTTTCGATTGCGACGGCACACTGGTTAATAGCACCCCCGTTTGGGCTTATGCCCAGCCCGAGTTATTGCACCGCCACGGAGTTGACGTGACGGTCGACGATTTTGCCCAGTTTGAGCATTTGTCGCTCGAGGATGAGTGCCAGGCCTACCACGACACCTGGGGCATTGGCGCGAATGGCGAGGAGCTCTATCGCGAGCTGAGTGACATTCTGATCGATGGCTACTCCAAGGTGCCGCCGCGCGAGGGGCTCCTGGCATTTTTGGAGCAGGCGAAGGCAGCGGGCATTGCCATGTGTGTGGCTACGTCCACGCCGGCCGAGCTGGTGCAGTCCGCGCTCGCTGGTGCCGGGCTCGACGCTTACATGGAGTTTGTTACCACGACGGGCGAGGCGGGGCGCTCCAAACAGTTCCCTGACGTATACGAGCTGGCGCTGCGCCGCCTAGAGGAGCGCCACGGGCACAAGTTTGAGCGCGCGTGGGTGTTTGAGGACGCCGTCTTTGGCCTAAAGAGTTCTGCCGCTGCCGGCTTTAAGCGTGTAGGCATTTATGACCCGCACGGTCGCATGAAGCGCGACGACGTGCGCGACAACTGCGATATCTTTATCGACAGCTACGAGGAGCTGGATCTGCCCCGCGCGCTTTCGTTTGAGGGATAGGCGAGGGCTGTGGCTTGCAAGGTATTAGTGGTCTGCGGCTCGCCCGTGGTGGCGAGCGCGGATCTTCTGCGTAGGCTAGCAGGGGAGTGCGACCACGTTGTCGCCGTGGACCGTGGCCTGGATGCCCTTCTGAGTGCCGGCCTGGGCTGCGACGTCTATGTCGGTGACGCCGACACGGTAAGCGATGAGGGCCGAGCGCTAGTCGATGCCGCCGAGGACTTTGAAGTGGAGCGCCACAACCCCTACAAGGACTACACCGATCTGGCACTGGCTCTCTGTTCCGTCCGCCGCCGCTGGCCGGGTGCCGAAGTGGTTGCGACCTGCGCCACCGGCGGCCGCCCGGATATGGCGCTTTCCGTACTGGGGTTGCTTGCAGGCTACGAGGACGCCCCTGTCTGGATTGCCGAAGACGAGACCATGGCCCGCATCCTTCGCGCAGGCGAATCGTGGACCATCGAAGGCGCCGAGGGCAAGACGTTCTCCATCATCGCCATTGCCCCCAACGCCAAGGTAAGCGAACACGGCCTAGAATGGGAACTGGATCACAGTCCCTTGGGACTACTGGCTGACACCGGCATCTCCAATGTCGTCAGGGGTACGGCCAAGATCCAAGTCCATCAAGGCGTTGCGATCGGTTATTTGCTGGCGTGAGGGTTTTATCGGGACGGGGCTGAATTGGCTAATTTTGGCAACGCAAAATAGGTAAGTAAAATAAGTGGCTGGAAGTTGTTAAACGATTGTTTGGTTTCCGCAAACGGGATTCTGTTTAATCCAACCACTTATCTAACAACCCGATCGTATGCAAATCCAACCACATGCTTAACAACTTTGCTTTTCGATTAAAGGCCTGAAGTCCACCACGCCTTGGCGGGAAAGTCCTTTCCCCGTCGAGTATTCTCGATCGCGCTCGGGGTCTTCCTCGACGAATTTCCACACACCCTTTGCTATGAGAGAGATGAGCCCTTCAAGCTTGACGACGCAATCGAACTCGCAGTCTTGTTGGCTTCCATGGCCGATTCCTTTATGCCCATAACTCGCGATTATCCCGCGCGCATCGCCCTGTACGCAAACCCCGATGGCTTTGTAGGGGCTATACGCTTCGCCCCTTCCCTCGATGACCGACGACCCCGCATGGATCACCGCGCAGCGAAGCTGATAGAGATCCGATGCCGTAAAGATGCCTCGATCCTCTATCGTCTCAAACCCCTCTTTTATCTCATCTGGGCGCTTCTCGCCCTTGCGCGCATTGGTCATTTTTGTCCCATCGTTCGGGAGCTCCAGGTACTCCTTGCACCATTTTCGGTAATCCGTCCCGTCGATGTTTGCGCATACGTCTGGGATGGTCACTACGAGAGTCAAAGCGGCGAGCAGCAGCCCTGCGTCGAAGGCTTTTTCGCACTCTTCCACAAGTCTGCTTGGCGTACGGCAGACGACGGTGGGGAACTCGTATTCGTTGTCGCTGCATTTTAAACACGTAGAGGGCATGGGCTCCAAATCGGCAATTGCTGTTATGCTCATAACACCTCGCCCGTTTCTGCGTCGATTCTTAGATCTGTCCTCGGTTCGATAAACTCATCCACCATCTCGTCGTCGCGGTCGGGCTCGGTCACGAAGAGCGGTTCCGGGACGTCGATGCGCGGGCCAATCGTCAGGCTGCTGCACGCGATGATGCGATCGAGATGCGGCTCAGCAGTCCCAGTAGTGAAGGCGGGGCGTAGCACATCGCGCACGTAGTTGACGATACCCAAAATCTCGTTCACGTAGTCGAACGCGAACTTCTCGGCCATGGTCGGTCCTCCCTGGCAAAGACGATTTCAACCAGAGCTTTTACAACTGTTAGCGTCAATCTATTTTTCACCAGTTTCGCTAAACAGGCGCGCCGTTCGCGCAAAGGCGGTTTCACCGGTTGCGCTAACGTATTTTCACCGATTCCGGTCACGGCTTGACGGGGCCGTCCCTCGGCAGGTCCTTCAGCCTGTAGGACCTGCCGGTTATCTTGACCAGGTGGCAGTGGTGGCACACCCTGTCCGCGATCGCGCTCGCCGCCACGTCGTCCCCGAACACCCTGCCCCAGCCGCTGATCCCCACGTTGGTGGTGATGATCGTCGAGCGCTGCTCGTAGCGCGTCGATATCAGCTGGAACAGCAGGTCCGCGCCCGCGCTGCCGACGTCGAGGTAGCCGAGCTCGTCGATGATCAGCAGCCTCGAGTGGGCGTAGTACTTGAGCCTCTTCTTGAGGATGCCGCGCGACGAGGCGTCCTCCAGGTCCTCGACGAGCCGGGCGCAGTCCACGAACCTGACCTCGCGCCCCGCCCTGACGGCCTCGATGCCCAGCGCGACGGCGAGGTGCGTCTTGCCCACGCCGGGGCTCCCCACGAACAGGACGTTCTCGGCCCGCTCGACGAACCTCAGGGTCGCGAGCTCCTCGATCTCTGCGCGCGGGACCGACGGCTGGAAGTCCCAGTCGAAGTCCGCCAGCCCCTTGACGTAGGGGAACCCCGACGAACGTATGCGCTGGTTGGTGATCCTGACCTCCCGGGCGGCGACCTCGACGCGCGTCATCTCCTCGAGGGCGGAGGCGAAGCCCCGCTCGCCCGCGGCGACCATCCTCACGTAGTCGGGCAGGGACGCCGCCATCTCGTGCAGCCCGAGCGCGGAGAGGTTCGCCTGCGCCCTGATCGAGGGGCTGCCCTCCGCGACGGCGCCCATCACGCCCCTCCGAGCGAGTCGAGCAGCGCGAGGTTGGCGCGCGCGGCCTCGGCGATGTCCGCGTCGGCCAGGCCCCGCTTCCCCTCGAGGGCCTGCCCATAGTGGTCGGGGTCGTAGTTGATGGGCCTCGACGGCCCGGACGCGGCGTCGTGGACGGCGACCTCCTCGCCGGCCATCCTCACAACGACCTGGCCGCCGGGCATCGCTATGACGCTCACGCGCCGGCCGATGCAGCGCCTGGGCACGGACCACTCCCTGCCGGCGGCCCTGACGAGCATGGTCGGCGGGACGGTCTGGACGCTCACGTCGCCCACCATCGACTCGAGGAGCCGGAGGTTCCCGATGGGCCGCAGGCTCTCCTTCTCCCGCATGAACAGCGCGTCGGGCGGCAGGCCGGTGGTGCGGTTCGGCTCCGAGTTGGCCTGGGCCTCGACCCGGGCCACCGCCTCGGCGAGGCCGCTCCACCCGGTGAACTCGCCGCCGTAGGCGAGCAGGCGGTTCAGGAAGCGGTTGGCCGACTCGTCCTTGCCCTTGGTCTGCGGCGAGCGCGGCGCGCAGAGTCTGAGCTCGAAGCCGGCCTCCCGCGCGAACCGCCACGCCCTCTCCTGCCTGGTCCTCCTGCGGCCCGAGACGGTCACCAGGCACGACATGTTGTCCGTGATGCACTCCTCCGGGACGCCGCCGAGGCGGGTGAAGGTGGCGAGCAGGCAGGACAGCAGGTCGTCGAGCGTGCGGCTCCTGACCGGTATGAAGCGGTGCTTCCGGGAGTAGCCGAGCGTCGCGGTGAACACGCTGAACTCGAAGACCTCGCCCTCCGAGTCGACGAGCCTCATGCCCTCCTTCCAGTCGAACTGCAGCTGCCTGCCCGGGGGCGTCTCGAACCGCGGGTGCGGCTCGCGGCCGCCCGCGCCCCCGAAGGGCACGTCGCGGGCCCGGCACCACGCGGTGAAGGCGCCGTACCCGGGCAGCCCCTCCCCGCGGCCCTCGCGCAGGAACGCGTAGACTGCCATCTTGGTCATCCCGGGCAGCTGGGCCTTCGCGCGGATCACCTCCTCGAGCGGGTCGAAGGCGCTGCCCCTCGCGGACCTCCCGTCGGCGGCGGACTCGCCCTCCCGCCAGTACTTGGCGACCGTGTGCCGGTCCATGCCGTGCCTCCTCGCGATCTCGCTGAAGTTCGGCTTCGCGCCGGACCCCCTGTAGACGTTCAGCTCTCCCATTACGTTTCGCTCCATATCCCGCTCCTCCCGGGTCGGATACCCGATCGGAGCATAGTTCCGTTAGCGCAGTTGGTGAAAGTACGTTAGCGGGGTCGGCGAAAGCGCGTTAGCGCATTCGGCGAGATGCGTTTGCGAAAGTGGTCAATTTTAGATTAGCGCTAACAACAACTTCAATGAGTTGCTCCGCTTTAAATCCAACCATTGGCTTAACAAAATGGTAGGAGACTTTCTTCAACCAGAAAACTAATAAACCCAACAAGTTATTTTCATACCCGCCAAAATAGTTAATTCAGTCCCATCCCAGGAAAACCCGTAAGATAAGGGTTGATTTTCAATCTCAACGCAACAGCCTGAACGGGCCCCGCGTTTCCGCAGCT
>URKH01000100.1 GCA_900548255.1 uncultured Collinsella sp.
TTTGTCTTTTAGGCTTGAGCGGCCAGGCTTATGCAAAGCGGGCGACGAGCTCCTGGAGCACGTCGGTCATCTTGACGAGCGAACTGACCGGGACGAACTCGTTGACGCCGTGGTAGCAATAGCCGCCGGTGGAAAGGTTGGGGCAGGGCAGACCGCGGAACGACAGCTGAGCGCCGTCGGTGCCGCCACGAATCGGCAGCACTTGGGGCTCAACGCCGCAGGCAAGGTAGGCTTCCTTGGCAACATCAATAAGCTCGGGATAGTCACGAACGATCTCGGCCATATTTCGATACTGCTGCTTAATCTCGACCGTCACGCGCTCCTCACCCAGACGCTGGTTGAGCATCGAGGCGGCGGCATCAATAAGGTCGAGTTTCTGCTGGAACTTGGCGGCATCGTGATCACGGACGATATAGCGCGCCGTGGCGTGATCGACGGTCGCAGATACACCCTCAAGGTGATAAAAGCCCTCGTAGCCTTCCGTATACTCCGGGCGCTGCACGTAGGGGAGCAACGCGTTGAAGTCGCAGAACAGATTGCCTGCGTTGACCATACGGCCCTTGGCGTCGCCCGGGTGGATGGACTGGCCCTCAAAGCGGATGGTCGCCTCGGCGGCGTTAAAGCACTCCCACTCCAGCTCGCCGATGGGGCCGCCGTCGACCGTGTAGGCGTACTTGCAGCCAAAGGTATCGATATCCAACAGCTCGGCTCCGTGACCGATCTCCTCGTCAGGGCAGAAGCAAATGCCGAGTGCGGGATGGGGCAGAGAGGGGTCCTGAGCGATACGCGCGACAAGCGACATGATCTCGGCGACGCCTGCCTTGTCGTCCGCGCCCAGCAGCGTGGTGCCATCGCTGCAGACCAGGTCCTCACCCGCGAGGTCGTTCAGGGCGGGAAGCTTGGCGGTACTCATGGCAACGGGCTTACCGTCAACCGTGCCGCAGACCAGGTCGCCGCCTTCGTAGTGTACGATGTGCGGCTTCACGCCGGCGCCCGGTGCAACTTCGGTGGTGTCGAGATGGGCGATCAGGCCAAGGGCGGGCTTGTCCTCAGCGCCCGCACTTGCGGGGATATGCGCGCAGACATAGGCATGCTCGGTCACGTGGGCATCTTCCGCACCAAGCTCGCGCAGCTCTTCAGCCAGCACGTTGGCAAGGTCAAACTGAACGACGCTCGAGGGTACCTGGTCGCAGTTTGCATCCTCGGACTGCGTGTTGATCTGGACGTAGCGCAAAAAGCGCTCGAGGACATCGGGGTTCGTGGTGGTGTTTTCCATAAAGACCGCTCCAATCTTGGTCGTCGTGTGCAACAAGAACTCTAGCACGGTATGCCACGGCATACCGCGACGCTTGGATGGGGTAGAATCAGCCATTGAATGCAGAAGGGACGGAAGATCATGGATACGACAAATAGCTCGCGCGAACTACATCTGACGGTGGCGAACGAAGACTACTTGGAGTGCATGGTTCGCATTGAAAGCGAAGAGGGGGAAACCAACGGCGTGCGATCGGTCGACATCGCGCAGCGCCTTGGCGTCTCCAAGGCATCGGTCAATAAAGCGGTTTCGGCGCTCAAGGCATCCGAGCTTGTCGAGCAATCGCACTACGGCAAGGTAGTCCTGACCGATCGCGGCCGCGAGGTTGGCACGGCTATCTGGTACCGTCATCGCCTCGTCCGCACGTTTTTGGTTCAGGAGCTCGGTGTCGAATTTGAGCGAGCCGATTCCGAGGCCTGCATGATGGAGCATGCGCTATCCGAGGACACGATGAACCGCTGGCTCGCCTATCTCGAAAAGCAGGGAATCAGCGTCGAGGAATAGCGGGATATATATGGATACGAGTTATTACAATCGCTTTGGTGCCGAGGAACTTACGCGCCGCTTGTCGAGCGAGACCTTGTTGGCGCAGGGCCCCATGGGCAGTGTTCTGTTGAGTGAGTACGACGCCGCCGATATTCCACCGGCGTTTTGGAATCTGGCAGAGCCGCAGACCGTTTCTCGTATCCATCGCTTGTATGTCGCCGCCGGCGCGCAGGTACTCATTACCAATACCTTTCAGGCATCAAGCTATGCCCTCAAGCACGACCAGATTGCGCCGTCCGTGGCGGAGGTCAATCGCGGGGCCGTCGACGATGCCCGCCAGGCGCACCCTCAGCTGCTGCTGGGCTCGATGGGTCCGATCGGTATTGAGTGGTTTGCCGAGGACTCTGCCGAGTTTCGTGAGATCCGAGGCATTGCGCGCGAACAGGCGCACGCCTTACTCAATGCTGGTGTTGATGGTCTGCTGATCGAGACGGTGACGTCTATCCGTAATTTGCAGCCCATGCTTGCCGGCGCTCGAGATGCCGCTGACGGCATGCCTGTCCTGGTGAGTTTTGTCGTTGATGACAAAGGCGACCTGTTGGGCGATGGCCTCAACATCGAGGCAGCCGTTTTGTACGCCGAAAAACACGGCGCAAACTCGGTTGGTGTTAATTGCTGTTCGCTTGCGGCCGCGAACGCGGCGGTGCCCAGGATGGTTGCATCGGCGACTACTCCCGTCACGGTGCGTCCCAACGTGGGCGATCCGGTCCAGACTCAGGATGGCCCCGTATGGCACGAGAACCCTGAAGCTTTCGCGCGCGCATGCATCGAATGGAGACATGCCGGTGCCGCAATGGTGGGCAGTTGCTGTGGAACCACGGCAATCACTACGGCAGCGATGGCCGAGGCGCTCGATATATAAAGGGCAAAACCGCTCCATACGGGGCGGTTTTTTTATTTCAAGACTTTAGTCTGCTGGCCGCGCAGCGGCCAGCTTTAAACCACCCGCTACGCGGGTGGAGACAAACGGCTTTACAAAGCCACCCCTCCGACCGATATTGACGATTGTTCAGGCCGTCAAGAATTCGAGTCGAAGGGGTGGTCGCCATGGCCCAGAAGGCCTACAGCCTTTCCCACACGAAGTGGATGTGCAAGTACCACATCGTGTTCACGCCGAAGTATAGGCGCAAAGTGATCTACAACCAAATCAGGGGCGACATAGGGGAGATCCTCAGGAAGCTGTGCGAGTACAAGGGGATCGAGATAATCGAGGGGCACCTGATGCCCGACCACGTGCACGTGCTGCTGGCGATCCCGCCGAAGTACAGCGTCGCGAGCGTCATGGGCTACCTGAAGGGGAAGAGCTCGCTGATGATATTCGACAGGCACGCCAACCTCAAGTACAAGTTCGGCAACAGGAAGTTCTGGGCGGAGGGCTACTACGTGTCCACCGTCGGCCTGAACGAGGCGACGATCGCCAAGTACATCAGGGAGCAGGAGTCCCACGACATCGCGCTGAACAAGCTGAGCGTGAAGGAGTACGAGGACCCCTTCAAGAGGGGGTGATGCTGCCGGTTCGACCGGCGCGCCACGGGTCAAGATGCACTAGGCCTGGACGAAGTCCGGGCCCGCGCCTTTAGACGCGAGCCCGGGGCCCGTGGGTTATACCCTAAGAGCAAACCACCCTTTTTAGGGGTGGTTCTGATTGCTTGCATGTCCTCGGCAGCATTTGCCCAAATGGTGAATGCTGGTGCCGGCAGGTTGCCGAGCGTGTATCGCGGGTATACCTCATGCGTACCATGATCCAAACACTGTGAGGTGTCTGCGCGTGTGCGCGATAATTCATTTTGGAACTGACGGTTGGCGCGCTCGCGTCGATGAGGACTTCACTGCCGATAACGTTGCCCGTATCGCCGATGCCGTCGGCGAGTTGTGGCAAAAGACCAATCCGGGCAAAACGGTATATATAGGGTTCGACACTCGGCCCCTGGCGCGCGAGTTCGCTGAGCTTGCGGCGGGTGTGCTAGCAGCGCACGGGCTAGACGCCGTGCTCGCTTCGCGACCTGTTCCGACCCCTGCCCTTACGTGGGCGGCGGCTTATGACGGTGAGGCGTGCGGCGCGCTCATGGTGACGGGGTCCCATCATCCGCAGGGTTATCTGTGTCTCAAGATTCGCATGGGTGACGGCTCGACCGCCAACCAGGATGTCATCGAAGAGCTCGAAGAGACCATGGCTCCCGAGCCAATGGGGATCGAGGGGCAATATCGCACCGCGGATATCATTCCTGACTATATGCAAGCGGTGGCATCGTTTGTCGATGCCGAAGCCATCCGCGCCGCGCACCTGCGCGTGGTTGTTGACCCCATGGGCGGCGCAGCCCAGGGCTATCTAGCCGACTTGCTGCGCGAGCTTGGCGTTGAGGTGCACGAGATTCACGCCGGGCAGGCGCCTGACCAAGAAGATATCTGCCCCGACCCCGTTGAGCCGTGGGTGGACGCTTGCGAGCATACGGTTATCGAGGACGGAGCTTGCGCTGGCCTGGTGACCGACGGCGACGCCGACCGTATCGGCGCGGTTGACGAGCGCGGCAGATATATACATCCGCATCAGATCATGGCGCTCGTTTTGGGCGACTTGGTTCAATTTCGTAATTTGGAGGGACGCGTCGTCGTCAATCTTTCGTGCTCGACGCTCGTGCGTCGCATTGCCGAGGCGCTTGGCTGCCGCGTGACCGTCAAACCAGTCGGTTTCAAATATATAGCGGCAGAGATGAAGAAGGGTGGCGTCCTCATAGGCGGCGAGGAAGCCGGTGGTATCGGCATCGCCGCGCATATGCCCGAGCGCGATGGAATCCTCGCCTGTCTGATTCTGTGTGAGCTTATGGCAAAGACGGACGCGCCTTTGGGCGTTCTGGTCGACCAACTCGAGGACAGTTTTGGTAAGACGAGTTACGGTCGACGCGATTTGCGCCTTGAGGCCGAAGATGCCGAAACGTTACGAACCCTGCTGCCGGGCGTAAACCCCAAGTCGATTTGTGGCAAGGTGCCGCAAAACGTTAGTCATATGGATGGCTTGCGTTTAGCATTCGAGGATGACACGTGGCTGCTGGTCCGTCCTAGCGGGACCGAACCAGTGGTGCGCGTCTACGCCGAGGGGTTCTCGGTGGAAGAACGTGATGAGTTGCTCGATGCTGGCTGTGCTTTAGCTAGGGGAACGTATCCGCTTTAACCATGAGACTGCCTTATATAAAGAGATGCTCGGTGAGCGGTAGTTAACGGCTGGCAAACGTTAGTCGGATCCCAAATTGTGTAGGAAATGTGTACACCCAGATTCCCGCCCCCGGCGCCCCTCCGGTCTGGCAATATATCTCCTTGCCGCGCGGC
>URKH01000101.1 GCA_900548255.1 uncultured Collinsella sp.
AACGGCGCCGCTTCGGCGGCGCAAGACCGTCTCCAGTCGCTCGAAAAGACCTCGGACGGCTTTACGCTCGCCCAGATGGACCTTCGTCTGCGCCACGAGGGCGAAATCCTGGGGTACCGCCAGCATGGCGGTGTGACTCTGCGCTTTGTCGACCTGGATGCCGACGAGGAGCTGATCGAGTGGGCCCATTTGGACGCGGTCGAGCTCTTGCGGTATGCTTGCAACCTTGACTCCGTGGCGACGCGCCCCCTGCGCGATGCGGTCGCCATGCGATATCGACACATTTTTAAGGAGGTCAGCGGAGGATGAGAATCATCGGCGGCGAATGGCGCGGTCGTAAGATCGAGGAGCCCCGTGGTCGCGATGTCACCCGCCCCACGACCGATCGTGTGCGCGAGGCATGCGCATCTATGGTCATGTCGGCATTTGACTTCGATCTGGACGAGGTCCGCGTGCTGGACGCCTTTGGCGGCTCCGGCGCCTTAGGGTTAGAGATGCTCTCACGTGGCGCCCGCTCGCTCACGACGTTCGAGATCGATCGGAATGCCGCGCGGCTCATTACCAAGAATATCGAGTCGCTCTGCCGTGACCGTGCGCGTTGGCGCGTGGTAACGGGCGACATGCTGGCGAGCGCCTCGCGCGGTCGTGTGCCGGGCGGCCCCTTTGATCTGGTCCTGCTCGACCCGCCCTATGCTTTTGGTACCGAGCCGGTCGAGATACTGCTGCAGAACCTGGCTCAGCAGGGTCTGCTTGCATCTGGCGCTTATGCCCTGTTTGAGCATGCCGCCGCCGATGCGGGCGCGCATCCGGCAGGCTTTGAGATTGTGCGCGAGAAGCACTACGGCATTACCTCGGTCGACCTGCTTCGTTGGGTCGGCGATGACGATGGTGAGGGCGATAACGCCGGCACCGATGCTAACAACAACGATGCCACGACGTTTCAGGAGGACGCCCATGAATGACACCATCAACCGCGTGATCGTCCCGGGCACCTTCGATCCCATCACGTTTGGCCATATCGACGTCATCCGCCGCGCCCGCCGCATCTTTCCCAGCGTGATCGTCGCTGTTGCCGAGTCGCAGGGTAAAAACGGTGTGGGCACCACGTTTATGCTCGATGAGCGCGTGGCGCTGGCCCGCGAGGCGCTCGGTGATATCGACGGCGTCGAGGTCCTGCCCTTTACCGGCCTCTTGGTCGACTTCGCTCGCGAGCAGGGGGCGGGGGCCGTGGTCAAGGGCCTGCGCGCCATGACCGACTTTGAGTACGAGCTGCAGCAGGCAGATCTCAACTATCGCTTGGATAACGAGCTGGAGTCCATCTTTGTCATGAGTGCGCCGCAGTACGGCTATATCTCGAGCTCGGTCGTTCGTCAGATCGCCTCACTCGGCAGCGATGTATCGACGTTTGTCCCGCCCAACGTGGTCGAAGCGCTCAGACATCGCTTTTCGTGACGTTTTTTATTGCCTGGTGGCATGTGGTAAACTAGCACGATGATATGTTACCTATGAAAGGAGACCGGATGCCGGGCGAGAATTTTCCTGGCGATAGGATCGTCAGCTTGGTCGATGAGCTCGAAGGGCTGATCGAGGAAGCCAAGCCGCCTTTCGGCAAGAACGCTCAGTTCAAGGTCATCGACGCCGACGTGTTCTTCAACATCCTCGACGAGATCCGCATGAGCTATCCCGAGGAGTGGCAGAAGTCCCGCCGTATCCTTAAGGAGCGCGAGGAGCTTATGGCTTCCGCCGCCGCTCAGGCCGATTCCATCATCGCCGACGCTCAGCAGCAGGCCCTCACCATTGCCGGTGAGCAGGAGATCGTCCGCTTGGCACAGCAGCAGGCCGACGACATCCGCGATCGTGCCCAGCAGTACGAGCGCGAGACGCGTTATGCTGCCGAGGACTACGCAGAGCAGGTCTTTACGCACCTGGAGGAGAATCTCAAGAGCCTGACCGGCACCGTTACCCGTTGCCGTCAGCAGCTCAACGAGGGTGCCGCCCAACAGAATGGTCAGTGGTAATGGCTGAGTTCCCGAGCGTTACCGTCGATCTTTCCGAACAGCTCGAGTTTCCCGGAGATTCGTATCCGCTGACCGGCAAGGTCGATGTCGCCACCTATACGGTGGGCGAGAAGGAGTACCAGCTACAGGACGGCATCGACTACGACGTTGTCTTTACCAATGCCGGTACCGGTGTCTTGCTCACGGGCATGGTCCGCGCGCACGCCACCGGCGAGTGCGACCGTTGCCTGGAGCCCGCTTCGTTTGATATCGCCGGCGAGATCGAGGAGTTCTACCTCTTTGAGGAGCCCGAGGATCCCGAGGCCTACGAGGACGGCTACGAGCTCCTGGGTGAGGACCGCATCGTCGATCTGGGTGAGCCCATCAACGATGCCGTTGTCATGGACACGCCGTTTGTGGTGCTCTGCAAGCCCGATTGCCGCGGTCTGTGTCCCACTTGCGGTTGCAATCTCAACGTCGAGCAATGCGATTGCGCCACCCAGGCAGAGGCAGAATGGGCCGCTGCCACGGAAAATCCATTTGCAGCATTGAAGAATCTCAAGCTCGATGAGTAAAACTGTGGTAGTATCGCTACTTGCGCGTAATCGCCACACTGGATAGTTCATAAGGAAGGTCACTATGCCCGTACCTAAACAAAAGCAGGGTCGTATCCGCACTCACACCCGTCGTTCCGCCAACATGAAGATCTCGGCTGCGGCTCAGTCCACGTGCCCCCGTTGCGGCGCTGTCAAGCTTCCGCATCACGTGTGCCCCAGCTGCGGTTTCTACAAGGACCGCGAGGTTATCGTTACCGAGTAACGGTATACTCTGGATGCGATGCCGTTCCAAATGGAACCACAATGGCCGGCTCAATGAGTCGGCCATTTTTGTATAAGGAGCATGTATATGAGTAACGTTCGCGTTTGTGTAGACATTGTGGGCGGAGACGAGAAACCTCAGGTTGTTCTCGATGGTATCGAGGCTGCGCTTGCCGCCGATCCCGATATCGAGGTCTTGGCAGCTGGCCCCGCTGAAATCGTCAATCCCTTTGCTGCTTCCCATGCACGTGTTGAGGCTCTTGAGGCACCCGACGTTATCGCCATGGATGACGATCCCATTCGCGCCGTGATGACCAAGCGTAAATCGTCGATCGTGCTTGCCTGCCGCGCCATCAAAAAGGGCAACGCGGACGCGTTCTTCTCCGCCGGCTCGACCGGTGCCATGACCGCTGCCGCCACCGCCTATGTGACGCCGTTTAGATATATGGCCGAAGGCAAGAAGCAGCCGGTGCGTCCCTGTCTGACCAATGCGCTGCCCAATCGCGCCGGCGGTCTGACGGTGCTGTGCGATATGGGCGCCAACCCCGATGTCGAGGTCGATGACATGGTGCGTTTTGCCCAGATGGGTAGCGCCTATGCCCGCGTCGTCCTGGGCATCGAGCATCCCCGCGTGGGCCTGCTTGCCAATGGCACCGAGGACGAGAAGGGTTCCAACTTTACCAAGGCCTGCTTCCCGGCCATGAAAGCCGCCGTTCCCGGCTTTGTGGGCAACTGCGAAGGCACCGACCTCACCTCGGGCAATTTCGATGTCGTCGTTGCCGATGGCATGTCGGGCAATATTGCGCTCAAGGCCACCGAGGGCGCTGCCAAGTTTTTGCTGCAGGAACTCAAGGGTGCCTTTATGGCCTCGCTCGGCACCAAGATCGCCGCGCTGCTCATCAAAAAGCAGATGCGCGAGATTAAGGCCAAGCTCTCTGGTGATGCCAAGGGCGGTGCGATTCTTTTGGGCCTGCGTGGCGTGGTCCTAATCGGCCATGGCGCCACCTCGGTCGAGGCTGTTAAAAACGGTACGCTCGCGGCGGCCGAAGCCGTGCGCGCGGGGCTGGTCGAGAACGTCGCCAACTCCATGGACGGCATCGTTTTGTAAGAGCGAGTTAGAGCGCTGTTATGTGCCTCGCGGCCTGCTTCGTGGGGTAGAATCAGAACCGTGTCTTGGTACCGCCCGGGCGGTACCATTCTTTTGGTATTCATTCACTATGAGAGGAAGCGCTATGGACCGCTCCGAAATCTTCGACAAGATCGCCGAGGTCGCTGCTGACGTTCTGGGCGTCGATGTTGCCGAAATTAGCGATGAGACCACCTTTGACGACCTCGATGCCAACTCGCTCGAGCGCCTGCAGCTGGTTACGGCTATCGAGGACGAGTTCAATCTCGAGATCGATGACGAGACTCTGCTCTCGCTCAACTCTGTCGCCGACGCCGTCGACGCGATTGAAAACGCCAGGGAGGCCTAGGTCTTGGCTTTGTCTGAACGACTTACGCGTGCCCAGGAAATTCTGGGCCACGAGTTCAATAATAAGGTGCTGCTGCGCGCGGCGCTTACGCATCCCTCGGCAGTCGAGGGCCAGCCGGTTTCTGCCAGCTATGAGCGCCTTGAGTTCTTGGGCGATTCCATTTTGGGCGCCGTCGTCGCCCGTTCGCTCTTTGAGTCCTATCCCGAGTTTGACGAGGGCAAGCTCACGCGCCTGAAGGTGTCGCTTGTCTCGGGCGCTACGCTATCCGAGGTGTCCCATGAGCTGGGCATCGACGACATCATCATCTTTGGTGCCTCCGAGACCGGTACCGGCGCGCGCGGCCTGCACTCGGCGCTCGAGAACGTCTACGAGTCGCTCGTGGGTGCGCTGTACCTGGATGCCGGCTGGGATGTTGCGGCGGACTTTATCCATCGTACGCTCAAACCGCACCTGGCCTCCGAGCGTGCCGAGCACCCCGCGAACCCCAAATCGTTCTTGCAGGAGTGCGTGCAAGCCGACGGTCACGAACCCCCGGCGTATAAGCTCGTTGGCTCCGAGGGCCCGGCGCATGCGCCCACCTTTACCGCCGTGGTGTTGATCGATGGTATTCGCCAGGGTCGAGGCTCCGGCTCCTCAAAGAAGGAAGCCGAGGGAGCCGCTGCACTTGAGGCACTTGACCGCATGGGCTACACCACCAACGGCGGCTCCGTGGCCGTCCCCTTCCAGAACTGCGTGGTCTCCGCAGGCGCCAAGACCGGTACCGCCCAGATCGGCGGCTCCATGAAAAACGGCGTGTTCG
>URKH01000102.1 GCA_900548255.1 uncultured Collinsella sp.
ACGAGCGCGGCTACACCTTGCTGGAGCAGGGTTATCGTTGCACCGAGGGCGAGGCCGATCTGGTGCTGCTCGATGAGCTCGACGATGTCGTGGTGATGGCCGAGGTCAAGACCAGACGCGTTGCACTGGATTGCAGCACGCGGGTCTTTCCCGAGGAGGCCGTGGACGCTCAAAAGCAACGCCGCTACCGCCGCATCGCAAGTTGCTATCTCATGGAGCATTATCCGCTCAAGGCGATTCGCTTCGATGCCGTGGGTGTCACCATTCGTGGCGGGCATATCGCTGAGATCGAGCATCAGTACAACGCGTTCGATTGGCAGGTGTCGTGATGGCGTTCGAGACGTTTGCCGTTCACGCGGCCTGCATCCGTGGCGTCGAGGCGATTCACGTCACGGTCGAGGTCTCGCTTGCCGGTGGTGTTCCGGGCATCCAAATGCTCGGCATTCCGAGTATGGAGGTGATGGAGTCACGCGGTCGTATTCGCTGCGCGATGCGCTCCGCCGGGTTCGAGATCCCACGCTCGGGCATTACGGTCAACCTAGCGCCCGGCGATATTCGCAAGACCGGTAGCGGCTTTGATCTGCCCATCGCCATCGCGGTTCTGGCGGCCGATGGGCAGATTCCCCGTGACAACCTCGATCGCTGCCTTATCGCCGGCGAGCTCGGCTTGGACGGTACGGTGCTTCCCGTCAAGGGCGAGGTGGCGTTTCAGTTATTGGCGCGTGATATGGGGCTGTCCTTTATCGCCGGCAGGTCCGATCAGCATGTGCCGCTTGCGGGCGTGGATTGCGGATTTATCGATCATTTGTCTCAGCTTGCCCATGGCATGGGCGATGCCGCGCGGCACTACTTGGATTCTGAAGTGCTCGAGGCGACCTTTGAGCCCGAACTCGACTATGCCGACGTACTGGGGCAGGAGGTCGCCAAGCGCGGCATGGCACTGGCGGCAGCGGGTGAGCTCGGTTTGCTTATGATCGGGTCCCCGGGATCGGGCAAGACGATGCTCGCGCGTCGTATGACCGGCATCCTGCCCGAGCTTTCCGTTGAGGATCAACAGGAGGCGCTGTGCATCCATTCGGTCTTGGGTGAGAACATCGATGGCTTGTTGGCGGGGCACCGGCCCTTCCGCAGTCCCCACCACAGTATTTCGACCGCAGGCCTTATCGGCGGCGGGCGCCCGGTGCACCCGGGTGAGATCAGCCTTGCTCATGGCGGCGTGCTCTTTTTGGACGAGCTTGCCGAGTTTCCCACGGGTGTGCTGCAGACGCTGCGTCAGCCCATCGAACGCGGCTATGTGAGGATCGTGCGCGTCGACGGGGCCTTTACCTTCCCGTCGCGCTTTCAGCTGCTGGCTGCGAGTAACCCTTGCCCCTGCGGCTTTTTGGGCGATCGCGAGGTGCCGTGTCGCTGCTCGGCGGCGATGGTCGAGCGCTATCGGTCTAAACTGTGCGGTCCTTTGGCCGACCGTATCGACATGATGATCGATGTGACCCGTCCCGACCCCCAAGTGATTATCGAGGGTGCGGAGGGTATGTCGTCTGCCGAGTTACGTGACTACGTTGTGCGCGGTCGCGCTTTTCGCGCTTGGCGCGAATCCCGTATGGACGATGCGGATGCCGAGGCCGAGGATGACGAGACACGGTCCATTGACGGCGTCGTTTCGACCTTTGAGCTCGATGATGCGGCAGAGAAGTGTGTGCTCGGCCTGTCGAAGCGCACACATCTCACGGGTCGCGGCATCGTGCGACTGGTGCGTATCGCGCGTACAATCGCCGACGTCGCCGAGAGCGAGCAAGTGACGCAGGACCACGTGCTCGAGGCAGCGATGTACCAGGGAAGGAGGGACCAATGATGGCCGAGGGGACCTACGAGCTGCATCCAGGTGATGCGTTGTATCCCGAGACCGTTTTGGAGCTTTCTGATGTACCCCAGACGCTCTATGTGCGCGGCAACCCCGAGGTGCTTTCGACGCCCGCGCTCTCCATCATCGGCGCGCGCAAGGCCTCGCCGTATGGTCTTGCCGTGGCAGAGCTTGCGGCAAAGGTGGCGGTCGAGGCGGGAGTGACGGTAGTTTCGGGCGGCGCGGTCGGTTGTGACCAGGCCTCGGGTTGGGCTGCGGTCAACGCTGGCGGCAAACACGTCGTGGTGCTGGGGACGGGCGCCGACGTGGTCTATCCGCGCTCGAGCGCGGGGCTTATTACGCGCACGCTCGATACGGGTGGCGCGGTCGTGTCGATCTCCCCGTGGGGCATGGGTCCGCGCAAGTTTGCCTTTCCGCGCCGCAATCGCGTGATCGCGGCCCTGTCGCAAGCCCTCTTTGTATCCGAGGCGGGTATGCCTTCCGGGACGTTTTCTACAGCCGAGGCTGCTATGGATTTGGGGCGAGAACTTCTCGCTGTGCCGGGGTCGATCCTATCGCCCGAGTCGCGTGGCACGAATTACCTCATTGCGAACGGTGCCTGCTGCATCATCGACGAGGAATCTATCGAGATGGCTATCTCACGCATCTACGGCACTCTGCGCTACTCGCGCCCCGATGCTCCCGGCATTGCCGACCTGGATCAAACACAGCAGACCGTGATGCATGCGCTCATCGCCTCTCCGCTCAAGGTCGACGACATCGCGGCGCTCGTCTCGCTCGATGCTGTCGGCGTACTCAAACTCTTGGGTTCGCTTGAACTCGAGGGCCTTATCGAGCGCATGATGGATGGAAGGTATGCGCCCTCCAAGTTTGCCCTTCACGCCCAGACGCCCTTCGGTCACAATGGAAAACGTGTCAATTAGAAAGGTGTTTGCAGATGCAGTTCGATCAGGTGACGGTTATCGGTGGCGGTCTGGCGGGTTCGGAGTGCGCGATTCAGCTGGCAGACCGCGGGTTTGCCGTAAAGCTGCGCGAGATGCGCCCCCAGGTGAGCTCCCCGGCCCACCATACCGATCACCTGGCAGAGCTCGTCTGTTCCAATTCGTTTAAATCGACCCGTCCGGACTCTGCGGCGGGCTTGTTAAAGGCCGAGCTTGAGCGCATGGGTTCAGTCCTGCTCGATTGCGCCCATCGCGCGGCTGTTCCCGCCGGTGGCGCCTTGGCGGTCGACCGCGTCAAGTTTTCCGAGCTTGTCGAGGCCGAGGTTGCCGCCCGTCCCAATATCGAGGTCGTGCACGGCGAGGTCACGCAGATTCCCGAGGGCCACGTGGTCATTGCCGCGGGCCCGCTGTGTTCACCGGCGCTGAGCGAAGAGGTCATGAAGCTCGTCGGTGGCGACGCCCTTGCGTTCTTCGATGCCGCGGCGCCGATCGTCGATGCCTCCACGCTCGATATGGACGTGCTGTTTTCGCAGTCGCGCTACGAGGAGCAGGGGAGCGGCGACTATCTCAACGCTCCGCTCAACAAGGAGGAGTACGAGGCCTTTATCGAGGCACTTACCACGGCCGACCGCGTGGTGCTCAAAGACTTTGAGGGCGGCGATCTGTTTCAGGCCTGCCAACCTGCCGAGGAAGTTGCGCGCACCGGCAAGGACGCCATTCGCTTTGGCGCCATGAAGCCCGTCGGCCTCACCGACCCGCGTACCGGACGTCGCCCTTGGGCGGCGATTCAGCTGCGTGCCGAGAACAAGGAGAAGACCGCCTATAACCTGGTGGGCTTCCAGACCAACCTGACCTTTGGCGAGCAGAAGCGCGTCTTCCATATGGTGCCGGGTCTGGAGAACGCTGAGTTCTTCCGCTACGGTGTCATGCACCGCAATACCTTTGTCGACGCCCCGCACGTGCTCGATGGCACCTTTGCCGTGCCTGGTACCGGCGTGCGCCTGGCCGGTCAGATCACCGGCACCGAGGGGTACATGGAAGCCGTGGCGACCGGTCTGCTCGCGGCGCTCAACACCTATGCCGAGGCTATCGGCGCCGCGGGCGTCGAGTTGCCCCGCGTGGGCGCCCTGGGCGCGCTCGTGGGCTATGCGACCGATCCTGCCACCGTGGGCTACCAGCCCATGCATGTCAACTTTGGCCTGGTGCCGCCACTCGAGGATGGTAAGCGCCGCAGCAAGCGCGACCGCTACCAGGCCTATGCGGACCGTGCGCTCGAGGCCCTTGATGCCTATCTGGCCACTCGCCCCGATCTGTTTGGAGGCGACCGGTCATAGCCTTTGACCTGTACGACACCGTCGACTCGTTTATCGCCTATATCGCACGTGTCGAGGGGCTTTCTCCCAATACGGTGACGGCCTATGGCTCGAGGCTGGAGCGCTTTGCTGCCTGGTGCGAGCGCGAGGATATTGATGCTTTCGCTGCCGACGTGCGCACCATTCGTCGCTATCTTGCCGAGCTTTCGCGTGAGCAGGTGGCTCCCCGAACGCTTGCGGCGCATCTGTCGGCTATCCGATCGCTCTATCGATGGATGGCTGCCGAGGGGGTCGTGGAGGGCGATGCAGTCTCGGCGATCGCATCGCCCAAGCTGCCGCGTGACCTGCCGGGCGTCCTTACGACCAAGCAGGTCGAGGCGCTGCTCAAGACGCCTGATACCTCAACACCCGCGGGACTGCGCGATGCGGCGATGCTCGAGCTGCTCTATGCCTCAGGCGCCCGTATCTCTGAGCTCGCAGCACTCAATGTGGAGTCCATTGCGTGGTCCGAAAGCACGCTGCGCCTGTGGGGCAAGGGGAGCAAAGAACGTATCGTCCCTCTGTATCGTCGTGCGCTCGAGGCGACGCGTCTCTATATTGAGGAGGGGAGGCCGGAGTTGCTCGCTCAGGCAAAGCGTCGTGACCCCGCTACCGGGCCGCATCCGCTGCTTATATCGGCGCGCGGTAATCGCATGAGTGCCGCCATGCTCAGGCGGCGGTTTCATATGCTGGCGACGCTCGCCGGCATTCCGGCCGACATCGCCCCGCATGCGATGCGCCATACCTTTGCGACCGACTTGCTCGAGGGCGGCGCGGACCTGCGCTCGGTTCAAGAGCTGCTAGGTCATGCGAGCCTGTCCACGACGCAGATCTACACGCATCTCACACCCGATCGGCTTAAGCGGGCTGTGGCTCAAGCCCATCCCCGCGGCGAATAGTGGCTGGGAC
>URKH01000103.1 GCA_900548255.1 uncultured Collinsella sp.
TTGCGCCGTCGAAGGGAACATATATGGATAAGCGAGATCTAGAGCAGCTGCTGAGCGATGTTGCCGGCGGAGCAGTCACCCCTGCCGACGCCCTCACGCGCATCCAGACGGCTCCGACCGCCGATTTGGGCTTTGCGCAGCTCGACCTTTCGCGCGGGGTGCGCCAGGGAGCCGGCGAAGTTGTCTACGGCGCCGGTAAAACCGCCGAGCAAATTGCCGCCATTATCAAAGCATTACTCGATGCCGGCCAGGAGCGCATCCTGGTCACGCGCCTGGATGCCGAAAAAGCCGCGCGCACCGCTGAGCTTCTTGGCAACGGCATCGACCTGGGATATGTCCCGGACGCACAGCTCGCCCTCGTGGGCGGCAAGCCCTCCCCCACCGGCAACGGACGCATCGTCGTCGCCTGCGCCGGCACGAGCGACCTGCCCGTCGCCGAAGAAGCCGCGTTGACGGCCGAGTTCTATGGCAACGAGGTCGACCGCCTCTACGACGTGGGTGTCGCCGGCCTGCACCGTCTGCTCGCGCATGCCGAGGAACTCGCCCAGGCACAGGTGGTCATCGCCATTGCCGGCATGGAGGGCGCACTGGCGAGCGTTGTCGGCGGCCTGGTAAGCTGTCCGGTCATAGCCGTTCCCACCAGTGTGGGTTACGGCGCGAGCTTTGGTGGCGTAGCCGCGCTGCTCGCCATGCTCAACTCCTGCGCCAGCGGCGTTTCGGTCGTCAACATCGACAACGGCTTTGGTGCCGCCTACCAGGCAAGTCTTATCAATCATCTGAGCGCCGGCACGCCCTGCGCCCGTTAAGGAGCATTCCATGTCCAATCATCAGCACACGCTTATCATCGACGGCACCTCGGGCATCAGCGGCGATATGACCGTCGCGGCCCTGCTCGACCTAGGCGCCAGCGAGGAGCACCTGCGCGAGCAGCTCGCCACGCTGCCGGTCGACGGCTTTACGATCGCCGTCACACGCGTAAGCAAGCATGGCATCAACGCCTGCGATTTCGACGTCCAGCTTGCAGAGGAGCTCGAGAACCACGATCACGATATGGCCTGGCTCTACGGCAACGAAGCAGCTGCCGAGCACACGCACGAGCATGAGCACCACCATCATGATCATGGCGAGCACGAACACGAGCACTGCCACGAGCATGACCACGACCACGAGGGCCACCATCACGCCCACCACCATCACCACCGTTCTTTGGCTGACGTCACCGCCATCATCGATGGCTCGCAGTTAAGCGATGGCGCCAAGCGTCGCGCCCTCGCCATCTTTACCGCGCTCGCCGCTGCCGAGGCCAAGGCTCACGGCAAAACGCCCGAGACCGTCATGTTCCACGAGGTGGGCGCCGTCGACTCCATCGTCGACGTCTGCTCTGTCGCCATCTGCCTCGATGACCTGGGTATTGAGGACATCGTGGTCGAGTCGCTCTCTGAGGGTCACGGTACCATCCGCTGTGCCCACGGTCTCATGCCCATTCCCGTCCCCGCTGTCGTCAACCTGTGCCAGGCGGGCAATATCGCCCTCACGCCCGCACCGGTCGCCGGCGAGCTCGTGACGCCCACGGGTGCCGCCATCGTCGCCGCACTGCGCACGTCCGAGCACCTGCCGGCCCGCTACCGCATCGAGGCCGTCGGCTACGGCGCCGGTAAGCGCCCCTACGAGGGCTGCTCCGGCACGCTCCGTTGCCTGCTTGTTCATGTGGATGCATAGCCATGGATGCCCGCAAAACCAAAAGCCGCGCCGCTATTGTCACGGCGTTTTCCGAGCTCCTTCGCGAGGAGGACTACGGCAAGATCACCGTCGGCGACATCATCGCGCGCGCTCACGTAGGCCGCGCGACATTCTACGGCCTCTTCAAGAGCAAGGATGACCTACTGTCCGAACTCGTGAGCGACATCTGCACCCACGCCCTCGACGACGATGGCACACCGCTCGATGATCCGCTCGTACAAGTCGAGCATATCCTCAACAACCTCTGGGAACGCCGCCAGGGCGTACGAGCCCTCGTAGCCGGCGCCGGCTCACGCGTCTTCGCCGACTGCTTACGCAAGACCATCATGTCACGAGCAGCCGAAACCGTCCCCAACGGCCCCCAAGGGCCCGCCGGCACCATGGACCGAAGCTTCCTACTACACCACATAGCCTCAAGCTTCGTAGGAATGGTCCAATGGTGGGCCTGGCATAACTTCCAAGCCCCAAAAGAGGACGTAGCCAAAGACTACCTATCAGCCATAAAACCCCTCTTCAACTAAGTAAGAAGCTCATCCCAAAGCATCACCCCAACCCAGGGCGCCACGCATCCCAAAGTATCAACAACAGCTCAACGCCCCTATCAGCAACAAGCCCCTCCCATCCAAATTCAGATATATGTTGGGTTGCTTGCTCGAGCGCAGCAAAGATCCCACAGCTGGCCGCATGGGGTAACTTCCCAGCGCATTCCGCAGGACGCGCTGGGAAGTTACCCCATGCGGACGGCGGACAACCTATGTAGCCTCAGACTAGAACATGCCCAAGAAGCCATGCACAAACAGCGCGGCCACAATAGCACCGACAAACGGCGCGATGCCAGGAACAAGCAGGCCGTACTTCCAGTTGTTGTCGGCCTTGTTCTTAATCGGCAGCACCTGATAGGCCATGCGAGGACCAAGGTCACGAGCCTGGTTCATGGCGAAGCCGGTGATGCCGCCCATGCCCATGCCGACAGCCCAAACGATCAGGCCGACGCAGATTGCGAGCATCAGAACGTTCTCGCCGGCGCGGCTAGCGGCAGCAAGGATGGCGCTGATGAACACGAAGGTGCAGATAGCCTCGCAGAAGAAGTTACGAGCATAGTTCGTGCCCTCGGTGGTGGGGTTGGTCGAGAAGATGTTGCGCTGGGCAATGGGGTCGACGACGCCCTCGGAAGCCTTGAACTCATCGGCATACATAAACCAAGCGATCACGGCACCCACAAAGCCGCCGAGCATATCGGCAAGCATGAAGGGGATGCAGTTGCCCCACGGCACCAGGCCGACGATGCACTGGGCAAGCACCATGGCGGGGTTCATGCACACAGCGCCACCAAAGACAAACAGGCAGACCGAGATGCCAAAGGACCAGGTGGTGATGGCAAACATATGGCCGGAGCCCTGATACTTGGTGCCCTTGAGCACGGTATCGCAGTGAACACCCACGCCAAAGACGATCATGAGGGCCGTTGCGCCGAATTCGCAGAGGAGTTTGGTAAGCATAAAACCTTATCTTTCTTGTCGGTTATAAACGATTCGTTTAAGCCGCGCGCTAGTGCTGTGCGACAACAACACCCAGGCCATCGGGGATGACGGCGACCTTGGCATCGGCACCCTTCATCTCAAAGGCGAGCTTGAGCGCCTCCTCGATAGTGTTGACCGGCGTCATGTGCATATCCTTGAGCATCTGGTGATCGCACAGGTCGGTGACCATGATCACAGGGTGATGCGCCAGGATGCGGGCAAAGATCTGGCTCGTCCACTGATCGGGCAGGGTCTCGTCCTTAGGACGATCGATGCAGGCGCGCTCAAACTCTGCCGGATCGTTGTCGGCGATGTTGTGATAGAAGCCCTCGCCGCCGTGACCGTCGGCACAACCGGCGACGTCGATGATCACGCCGCCCTCGGGAAGCGTGGCCTCGGCAGCGCACATGCCCTTCACAGCCTGATAGATGTTCTGATCGAGGGGGTAGCCGCCGTTAGTGGTAATGGCGATCTCGCACTCGACGGGCTCAACGCCGGCAAGGCTCTTCACGAACTCGCAGCCAGCCTCGTGCGCCTTGTGGATGTCGCCGGCAAAGGAGCCAATGACCTCGTGCTTGCCGTTGAGCACCACGTTGAGCACAAAGGCAAGGTGAGCCATCTCGGCGGCGGCAAACATGTCCTCGCTCACGTGGTTGTGGCACAGGTTGCCGGCACGCGAGTGGGAATCGTTCACAAACTGACCGTTGTGGTTGTACATGATGGTCTTGTAGCTGGCGATGCCAGGCAGGACGGACTTGCGGCTACCAGAGAAACCGGCAAAGAAGTGCGGCTCAATAAAGCCCTCGGCAAGCAGCAGATCGCAATCGGCAGCGATCTTGTTGATGATGCACTCGCCACCAGAAGGCAGGGTGCCGATCTTTTTCATCATGCTGTCGTCAGTCGCGACGTGCATAACGATTTCTTCGTTGGCAACGATCTCCTCGCCGTACTTGTTGACGAGCTCCTCGTGCGTCGACGGACGATGCATACCCGTAGCAACCAAAATGCGAACGCGCGCCTCAGGCGCAGCGGAGTGGATGTGATGCAGCAGAATAGGCATCGTCACACGCGAGGGAACGGGACGCGTATGATCTGAGCTAATGATGACAATATCCTTCTTGCCAGCACAAAGCTCCTCGAGCGAAGGCGAGCCGTAAGGGTTGGCAAGCGACTCCTCCACCAGCTCTTCCTGCGATTTCGTGGTCTTAAACTCGTTTTGATGACCTTCCATCACACCCGCGAAGTTCTTATCCTCGAGTTCCAGATGCAACGTCTTGTGGTCAAACGGCAGTTCACATTCAAACAATGACGAGCGCCCTCTTCCTTTCAACTGACACACTAGATAAACCGTTGGAAGGATACGCCGCTCACCGAAAAACACCACCGTCCACCGACTCATTAACACAACGTTCATATTTGACCCACAACAAAACAACCGCGATCCCAAACGGGACCGCGGCCGCTACAGTCGTAAATCGAGAAGCGCCACATGCATCTCAATCCCAATCGATAAGACGCGAGGCGCGAAGCGCCAAACGCGCCGCCGGGACAAGCCCCATCCAAAACGCGCGAAGCGCGCCATTATTCCCCCAGCCAGTAATCCACCGAAGACCGGACATCGTAGGGCCCGCCATCAGCTTACTTTTAGGCACACTCCGCAGGACGCAAGAAGCCCTCGCCGCACGAA
>URKH01000104.1 GCA_900548255.1 uncultured Collinsella sp.
TGGGACGGGGATAAAAAAATCATTGAGTACCTAATGATTTTTAAATCCCCGTCCCAGAAAAATCATCGGAGTGGCTAAATAGCCTGAATTGATAAAGCGATTTAGCAAAAACATCGCATCCGACCTGCACTTTCCTTGTAGTGGTATCTTCATAAGGTAGCCACCTTTACCTACCGTTTACCGCCGGTTTTAGCACGTTTACCAAACCGCGCACCCTCTGCTCAAGCCTGTCCAAAACCCGCCGTATAGTTCCCTCACGGCCCGCATCCGGCGGGTCGATTCGTTACCACGGTCGTGCGCGTAAGCGCATGGAAGGGGAAGTATCGTGAGCGATTGCAAGAGGGTTTACCGTTTTGGAACCGACGCCCAGGGCACCTGTGTCACTGAGGGCGACAAATCCATGAACTTCGTGCTTGGCGGCAAAGGCGCAAACCTTGCCGAGATGAGCCGCATCGGTCTGCCGGTTCCCGGTGGCTTTACCATTACCTGCCAGACCTGTGTCGAGTACTCCGGTGCCGGCAACGTCTGGCCCGAGGGCGCACTCGATGAGATCGTTGCCGCCGAGGCGGACCTCGAGGCCCGTTGCGGCAAGAAACTCGGCGATGCCTCCGATCCGCTGCTCGTGTCGGTTCGCTCGGGCGCTCCGTTCTCCATGCCCGGCATGATGGACACGGTCCTCAACCTGGGCCTCAACGACGATTCCGTCCAGGGCCTTATCGCGCAGACGCAGAACCCGCGCTTTGCCTGGGACAGCTACCGTCGCTTTATCCAGATGTTCTCCAACGTCGTCATGGGCGTCGACGCCGACCTATTCGAGAACGCTCTGACCCAGGCCCGCCTGGTCGCCGGCGTTCGTGTCGATTCCGAGCTTTCGGCCGAGGACCTGCAGGAGCTCGTCGAGACCTTTAAGGGCATCTTCTCCGAGAACGTCGAGGCGACCCTGTATCCCGAGCTCGAGGTCGCCGACGGTAAGCCCGTTTTCCCGCACGATCCGGAGCTCCAGCTGCGCCTTGCCATCCAGGCTGTCTTTGGCAGCTGGATGAACGAGCGCGCCTGCATCTACCGCAAGCAGCACGGCATTTCCGACGAGCTCGGCACCGCCGTCAACGTCCAGGCCATGGCCTTTGGCAACAAGGGCGAGACCTCTGCGACCGGCGTCGCCTTTACGCGCAACCCGGCCGACGGCACCAAGGAGTTCTATGGCGACTTTTTGGTGAATGCCCAGGGCGAGGACGTCGTCGCCGGCATCCGAAACACCGAGCCCATCGCCGACCTCAAGACCACCCCGGGCCTCGAGTCCGCAGGCGAGGAGCTCGAGCGCGTGTTCCTGACGCTCGAGGATCATTACCGCGATATGTGCGATATCGAGTTTACCATCGAGCAGGGCAAGCTCTGGATGCTCCAGACCCGCGTGGGCAAGCGCACCGCCACTGCCGCCCTGCGCATTGCTATCGAAATGGTCGAGGAGGGCCTCATCACCCGCGAGGAGGCTGTGAGCCGCATCGATCCCGCGCAGCTCGACCAGCTCCTGCACCCGCAGTTCGACGCTTCCAAGAAGTACGAGGCCCTGGCCAGCGGCCTTAACGCCAGCCCTGGTGCCGCCGTGGGCGAGGTCGTGTTCTCGAGTGATGACGCCGTCGCGCGCGCCAACGAGGGCCACAAGGTCATTCTGGTCCGCTGGGAGACCAACCCCGACGACCTGAAGGGCATGGTCGCCGCCGAGGGCATCCTGACCAGCCACGGTGGCAAGACGAGCCATGCCGCCGTTATCGCCCGCGGCATGGGTACGCCCTGCGTTTGCGGCGTTGAGCGCTTCCACATTGACGCGGCAGAGAAGGTCGTGCGCATCGAGGGCAGCGACCGCGTGCTGCGCGAGGGCGATGTCATCTCCATCGACGGCACCCAGGGTATCGTCGTCGACGGCGCGGTCGACCTGGTCTCTGCAGAGCTCACCGGCGACCTGGACACCATCCTGTCCTGGGCCGATGAGATCCGTTTGGACGAGACCTGCGGCCACGCCAACCACGTGCGCGTCAACGCCGACAACCCCGAGGATGCCGAGCTCGCGCTCGAGTTTGACGCCGAGGCCATCGGTCTGTGCCGCACCGAGCACATGTTCCTGGGCGATCGCAAGAACATCATCCAGAGCTTTATCCTGTCTGACGATGAGGCCGTGAAGCAGCAGGCCCTGGCCGACTTGCTCAAGGTTCAGACCGAGGACTTCCTGGCGATGTTCAAGACCATGTCCGGTCGCGATGTGGTCGTCCGCCTGCTCGATCCGCCGCTTCATGAGTTCCTGGATAATCCTCGCGAGCTCGAGGTCGCCATCACCAAGAAGGAGGCCGCCGGCGCTCCCGAGGAGGAGCTCACTGCCCTGCGCGCCCGCCTGCGTCGCATTGACGGCATGGTCGAGTCCAACCCCATGCTGGGCTTGCGCGGCGTGCGCCTGTCCGTCGTCTTTGGCGATCTGCCGCTCATGCAGGTTCGCGCCGTCGCCACGGCCGCTGCCCGCCTTATCAAGGAGGGTGTCGACCCGCGCCCCGAGATCATGGTTCCGCTCGTTTCCATCACGGCCGAGCATGTCCAGACCCGCGAGGTTATCGAGTGCGTGATCGCCGAGGTTTCCGCCGAAGAGGGCGTTGAGCTCAACATTCCCGTGGGCACGATGCTCGAGCTGCCGCGTGCCTGCATGGTCGCTGACGAGATCGCCCATCATGCCGACTTCTTCTGCTTTGGCACCAACGACCTCACCCAGACGACCTTTGGCTTCTCGCGCGATGACGCCGAGGCCAAGTTCATCCCGCTGTACATGCATAAAAAGATCCTGAAAGACAACCCCTTCGAGACCATCGACGCGGCGGTGCTGGAGCTCGTGCGCTTGGCCGTCGAGAAGGGCCGCGCCACCAATCCCGACATGCACTTTGGCGTGTGCGGCGAGCACGGCGGCGACCCCAAGTCCATCAAGGGCCTGTTTAACGTGGCCGACGTGGACTACGTGTCCTGCTCGCCCTATCGCGTGCCCCTCGCGCGCCTGGCTGCCGCTCAGGCCAAGCTCGAGGCCAAGCGCAACGCCTAACGTTTTGGGTGTAGACGCCTAGTGTAGCCCCCCCTCATGCCGCCCGTCTCATTCGCGAGGCGGGCGGTTATCATGTGCGGGTTTTGTCTTTTTGTCTGCGTAAAAAATTGTTCTTGCAGCAGAAACCCGCGCGTGTATACTCGAATACGTTTGTTCAACTACGTGCCGGCCAAGATGGTACGGCACCTCTAGAAGAGTAAGGAATTGCACATGGATTACATCCGCGCAATCGAGCGTCAGCAGATCCGCGAGGACATTCCTCAGGTTCGCGTCGCCGACAACGTCAAGGTTCACTACCGCATTAAGGAAGGCGACCGCGAGCGCATTCAGGTCTTCCAGGGCGACGTCATCCGCATGGCCGGCGCCGGTGCCCGCGAGACCTTCACCGTCCGCAAGATGTCCTTCGGTGTCGGTGTTGAGCGTACCTTCCCGCTTCACAGCCCCAAGATCGCCAAGCTCGAGGTCGTTCGTCATGGTCGCGTCCGTCGCGCCAAGCTGTACTACCTCCGCGACAAGGTGGGCAAGGCTGCTCGCATCCCCGAGAAGCGCTAAGAAGATCGCAGCGTCTGTCCACTCGTTTGGACACAAGGGTCACCTTCGGGTGGCCCTTCTTTTTATCTGATTTGCATGCAAGGAGGGCCTGGTATGGCCAATATGACGAGCTCGGTTTCGGCATCGCAGGTTGCCGGTGAGTTGGCGAGCGCTACGTTTGAGGAGATCCCCGCCCTCGTGGAGCATTATCGCGAGGACCCGCGCCAGCAGGTGATCAAGGCTTGCGAGCGTGCTCTTAAGCGCCATGCCAAGGAACTTGCCGAGCGCGAGCGCGTCAATGACATGTACGAGCTTATGCATGAGCTTGGCGGCGATGGGGTAGTCGTTGGTGTCGACGAGGTAGGTCGCGGATCGGTGGCCGGTCCTTTGACGGTATGCGCCGTCTGCCTTCCTATGGAGCCGCGCGTCTGGGGCATCAACGATTCCAAAAAGCTCACGCCGGCGCGCCGCGAGTTGCTCTCAGTGAAGATTGCCGAGGTGGCGACGGCAATTGGTTTTTGCCATATCGCGCCTAAGGATATCGATGAGATGGGCATGGCCCGCGCCATTCGAGCCGCTGTCGCGGGCGCCGTGGCCGATACGGGGCTCGAGCCCGATTGCGTGCTTATGGACGGTAACCCCTTGGGCGCCGTTCCCAACGAGCGCGACGTGGTGAAGGGCGATGCCAAGATCGCCTGTATCGCCGCGGCGTCCATCATGGCCAAGGTCACGCGTGATGAGATGATGGTCGAGTACGATGCCGAGTATCCCGAGTACCATTTGGCCGAATCGAAAGGCTACGCAAGCCCCGAGCACATCGAGGCCATTCGCAAACATGGACTTTGTCCACTGCACCGCGTGAGCTTTTGCGGAAACTTTCTGCAGACTGAGCGCCTTTTCTAGGTCAATTGTGGAGACAGGGACCTCAGGGGTTTTATAAACCTGCTGGTAGCGGGCCGTATGCAACACTATTGCTGCGTACGGCCCGTTTTTTGACGGCATTTGGTCAGCTTTTGGTTTGCTTCCGGTACTTACCCGCATGAAAGGTGCCCTCATCATCGGGGCAATGCAGCGTGCGGGAAAGGAGACCCCATGAGTGCCGCAAGCAAAAAGAGCAAGACGCAGCAGCTCAAGGAGCGTTGGGAAAACGGCGAGCTCGACTGCGGGGCGATGACGCCCGAGTTTATCAAGGGACTCAGTCCCCGCGAGCTGGGCATGCTGGGCGAGCTGATCACCAT
>URKH01000105.1 GCA_900548255.1 uncultured Collinsella sp.
TTCCTCTGAGAAGTTCGCGAAGCCCACTTCTCAGAGGAAGGCGCCCGCCCGGAGGCGGCCCCAGCGCGAGACCGTCCCGGATGCTATTCGTTGTCGCCGGCAGTTAGCTGCGTTGCGGAGAGCGCGCCGTCGGCTGCGGTTGCGGCAGCGGCGTCGGGCCAGACCCAGTCGGTAAAGGCCGGGTGATCGAAGCCCTCGTCGCACGCGAACTCAAAGGCCTCGGTGCGGAAGGCCTCCCACTCATCAATCTGCTCGGCAAACTTATCGGCGTCGACCATGCGCAGCACGTCGGCGGCCAGGGCCCAACGATCCATGTTGTTCAGGCGCAGCATGTCGAACGGCGTGGTCGTGGAGCCCTTCTCCTCGTAGCCGTGGACGCGGAACGCGTCGTGTCCGGGGCGGTTCCAGATCAGGCGGCGAATCGTGCCGGCATAGGCGTGGAACACGAAGAGCACGGGCTTCTCGCCGCAGCCAAACAGCTCAGCCCAGCGCTCGTCGCTTATAGCCTGGTCGTTCTCGCAGACGTTTTGAATCTTGAGCAGATCGACCACGTTGACGAACCATACCTTGATGCCCAGCTCGCGCAGCATATCGGTTGCAGCCAGAGCCTCGAGCGTCGGCACGTCGCCACAGGTGGCGACCACGACGTCGGCCTCGGTGAGTGAGTCAGCGGTCGATGCCCACTCCCAATTTGCGACGCCCTCGGCGAGCTCGGCCTTTGCCTCGTCGACCGTCTGGAAGGTCGGGGCGGGCTGCTTGCCGCAGAAGATGGCGTTGACGCAGTCGGTGGACTGGTAGACGCGCTCGGCCACGGCGAGAGCCATGTTAGCGTCGGCCGGATAGTAAGCGTTCACGATATGCGTGTCGTTGGCCTTATTGAGCAGCAGGTCGATAAAGCCGGGATCCTGGTGCGAGAAGCCGTTGTGGTCCTGACGCCAAACATGGCTCGACAGCAAAATGTTGAGGCCGCTGATGGGGGCACGCCACGGAATCTCGCGCTTGGTAGCCTCGAGCCACTTGCAGTGCTGGTTGACCATGGAGTCGACCACATGGACAAAGCTCTCGTAGGAGCTCCACACGCCGGAGCGGCCGGTGAGCACATAGGCCTCGAGGAAGCCCTCGCACTGGTGCTCGGACAGCTGCTCGACAACCTTGCCGGAGCCAGCGAGCAGCTCGTCGTTGGCCTCGTCCTCGTAGAAGCCGGCATCCCACTGCTTCTTGGTCACCTTATAAGCGGCCTGCAGGCGGTTGGACGCGGTCTCGTCGGGACCGAAGATGCGGAAGTCGTCCATGTTCTTGGCCAGGACGTCGGCAGTGTACTCACCAAAGACGCGGGCAGCCTCGGTGGAGCCCCAACCATGGCCCTTCTCGGCGACGGGAATCTCGTGGGCGTGGATATCGGGCAGCTCGAGCTCGCGGCGCACCTTGCCGCCGTTCGCGTTGGGGTTGGCGCCAATACGCAGCTCGCCGGTCGGCATAAAGGCCGTTACCTCGGGGCGCACCTGGCCCTCGGGCGTAAAGAGCTCCTCGGGCTTGTAGGAGCGCAGCCACTCGCGCAGCACGCGGAAGTGCTCGTGAGTGTCCTTGGCGCTTGCCAGCGGCACCTGATGGGCGCGCCAGGAGTCCTCGGTCTTCTTGCCGTCGATCTGCTTGGGGCAGGTCCAGCCCTTGGGCGTACGGAACACAATCATGGGGTAGGCCGGGCGGACCACGGTCTCGCCCGCGGCAGCCTGGGCCTGCGCGGTGGCCTTGATGTCACAAATCTCGTCAAAGACCTGCTCAAACAGGGCGGCAAAGCGCTCATGGATGCTTGCGTGGCTCTCGTCGTCAAAGCCGGCGATAAAGAAGTGCGGCTTATAGCCCATACCCTCAAAGAACTTGGTGAGCTCTTCGTCGGACACGCGGGCGAGGATGGTGGGGTTGGCGATCTTGTAGCCGTTGAGGTGCAGGATCGGCAGGACGATACCGTCGGTTGCCGGGTTCACGAGCTTGTTGGACTGCCAAGAAGTCGCGAGCGGGCCGGTCTCGGACTCGCCGTCGCCCACCACGGCCACGGCTAGCAGGCTCGGGTTGTCCATGACGGCACCGTAAGCGTGGCTGAGCGTGTAGCCGAGCTCGCCGCCCTCGTGGATGGAGCCGGGCGTCTCGGGCGCAAAGTGGCTCGGGATGCCGCCGGGATAGGAGAACTGGCGGAAGAACTTCTGCAGGCCGGCCTCGTCATTGGTGATGTCGGGGCGGATCTCGCGGTAAGTACCGTCGAGCAGCGACTGGGCGGTGCCGGCGGGGCCACCGTGACCCGGGCCCATCAAGAAAATGGCGTTCTGGTTGTGATCGGCAATAAGGCGGTTGACGTGGCCGAACAGGAAGTTGATGCCGGGCGTAGTGCCCCAGTGACCAACCAGGCGATGCTTGACGTCCGGACGACCGAAGTCGCGCGCCTCGCCAGTCTTATCGTCGACAAAGTCAGCGCGCATCAGCGGGTTGGAGCGAAGGTAGATCTGACCGACGGACAGGTAGTTCGAAGCGCGCCAATACAGATCGACACCCTCGAGCTCGGAAGCCGGCACCTCGTGCCCCAGCTTTTGCCACGGCGTCCCCAGTGTTTTAGCCATTGTTTATGTCCCTTCGCTGCGCGGTCACCCTCCGATACGGCAACCATTCGTTGGGACTAGTATATTTGCTAAAACGTTTTCTCATGGTGAAAAAACGTTTTACCATCTCTATCAAACACACCAATTGGCAAAACGCAACATTCACCTGCGGCATTGCCTGTCACAGATGCTCCACATTCGATCTTCTCGAATTGATAAACATGTTTAGTTGTATTTAGTAAGTTCTAGAACGCTGCCCTTCACAATGAGAGCAGGCTCCAGAACCACTTCTTCGGCACGCCTGCCGCCCTTGCCGGCAAGACGTTTGGACATGCAACCAAAGGCATGCTCGGCAAGCACGCCCGGATCCTGCTCGATCGCGGTCAGCGCCGGCTCAAAGAGAACGTCGGCAGCCGAGTTGTCATAGCTCACCACCGAGATATCGCCCGGGATGCTCTTCCCCATCTCGTGCAAGCGCTTGAGCAAACCGAGGGCGATGTTGTCCGAACTTGCGAACACGGCGGTGGCATCGGTTGCGAGCACCGCCTCCGAGGCCTCGTAGGCACTCGGAATGTAGTACTCGCTCTCGAACTCCAAGCGCGCGTCGATGGGCAGGCCAACCTCGCGCAGCGCGCGTTCATAGCCGGCAAGTCGTTTGCGACCCGTATTGGAGCGACGCGCGTTAACCAAGCAGGCAATACGGCGGTGGCCTTGCTCGATCAGATAGCGGGTGGCCATATAGCCACCCATCTCGTGGTCAAACATCACCTTGTCGCACTCGAGCCCCTCAATGGCACGGTCGACCATTACGGCCGGGATGGGCAGGTGGCTGACTTCTTCGCGCAGGGCGCGGTCGTCGGAGAACTCGTCACCTACCACCAGGAAGACGCCATCAACGCCGCGCGTCACCAGCTGGCGCAGCAGCTCCAGATCGTCATCGGCGCTTCCGCCCGAGCTGGTAATAAAAAGCGCGTAGCCGTCCTCGCGGCAGCGCTTTTCCAAGCTGCCGGCGAGCGAGGCGAAAAAGCGGCTCTCGATGTTGGGGACGATAAGGCCCAGGGTGCGCGACTCGCGCATGACCAGGCTGCGCGCGATCTGGTTGGGAACATAGTGGTTGCGCGCCGCAACCTCCTTGATGAGTTTGCGGTTTTCTTCCGAGATGCGACAGGGCCGATTATTGAGAACAAGCGAGACCGACGAAGGGGAAAGCCCCACCTCTTGGGCAATCTGCTTGAGGGTGACTTTGTTGGCCATCTCGCTCCTTCCGGGTTTACGCGCAATCTCTTGAAAGTATAGCGACTGCCCCTCTACCTCGATGATAAACACTTTATCAATCCGGTGGACGGCAGTTTTATCGCCGCCAGCGCACCAAATACATCTGGGTGGGGTATATTGCAATCGATTGATGAGAACGACCACCAAAAGGCGGATATTCGTATGCACGAGAACGACTTTTTTAACGAGGACCTGCTGTGCGCGCTCGCTGGCGTTGCCGGCGAGGACAACGTGTTGATGAGCGAGCCCATGCGCGAGCACACCACGTTTAAGATCGGTGGCCCGGCCGATGTCTTTGTCACGCCCGATACCGAGCAGGGCCTCGTCGCCACGCTTGACACCTGCTATCGCTGTGATCTGCCGCTCACCATCGTAGGCAACGGCTCGGACCTGCTCGTCGGAGACAAGGGCATCCGCGGCGTCGTCGTGGCGCTGGGCGAGGGCCTCTCCGACATTACGGTCGACGGCACGCACGTCACGGCGGCAGCCGGCGCCCTGCTTTCCGATGTCGCCGCGGCAGCAGCCGAGGCCTGCCTCACCGGCATGGAGCCCATCTCGGGCATCCCCGGATCGGTCGGCGGCGCCTGCTACATGAACGCCGGTGCCTATGGTGCCTGCATGGCCGATGTGCTGGAGTCTGTGCGTGTCTACAAGCCCGCCCGCATGCTCGACGACGGCACCCGCGGCAGCGGCAACATCATCGAGTTCGATGTCGATGAGCTCAACCTGGGCTATCGCAAGAGCCGCATTGCCGACGACGGCTTCATCGTTCTTTCGGCCACCTTCAATCTCGCCCCGGGCAACGCCGCGATGATCAAGGCCGACATGGACGAATACCGCCAGCGCCGCGAGGACAAGCAGCCGCTCGACATGCCGAGCGCCGGCTCCACCTTCAAGCGCCCCGAGGGTCACTTCGCGGGGGCTCTCATCCAAGAGG
>URKH01000106.1 GCA_900548255.1 uncultured Collinsella sp.
AAGCGGCATTCTGTTTTTCGGAATGCCGCTTTCTTTTTATGCTGGTTATTTAGCTTGCGTTGGTGGATATGTCGTGCGTTCTGCGTGTGTCAATATAAGATGGTTAATTGCGTTAAACGTAATTCGATGTTTTTGAGGGTAGGGGATTGATTTGGGTCGTTCTGCGGATATGACGCCGCCTTTGCGTTGGCGGTTGGGTGTTGCTGGTAGCGTGGCGTTGGCCGTGCTGCTTGTTGACCAGCTGACCAAGCTTGCGGTTCGTGCCGTCGGCGATGCTCTGCATGTGACTGTTATCCCCGGTGTGATCGACTTCCTTTTCGTGCGTAACATCGGTGCTGCCTTTAGCATGGGCGAGGGACATGGCCTCGCGTTTGCCGTGCTGGCGTTTGTCGTTATCGTTGCGATCGCGGTGTACTTGCTTCGCGCGCCCCAGCTTGCTCGCTTGGAGGTTGTGGGCATGGCTATGGTCGCGGGCGGCGCCATTGGCAACGCGATCGACCGTCTGGCTTTTGGCTTCGTGACCGATTTTATTGCCACCACCTTCATCGGCTTCCCCGTCTTTAACGTGGCCGATATCAGCATTACGTTCGGCGTCGTGCTGGCGCTCATCGGTTATATGTTCTTGAGCCCTGCCGCCCGTGAGGTCGACGCGACCGCCGAGCTCAACGCCCGTGACGAGGCCCGCGCTAAGCGCAAGGCCCAGCAGCGTGGGGAGCGTGCCCGCAAGATTCGCGAAAGGAGCGAGCGCTAATGGCCGACATCCATATCCTTGTTGCCGACGATGCCGCTGGTCAGCGTCTTGACGCCTATCTGGGCGCTAATGACGGCTGCCCTACGCGCTCTGCCTGCGCGCATCTGATCGAGGGCGGTGCCGTTGCCGTCAACGGCGAGACATGCCTGTCAAAAAAGTATGCCGTGCGCTCCGGCGACCGTATTTCGGTCGATTTGCCCGAGCCGCACGATCCCACCGATGTGATTCCCGAGGCCATTCCCCTCGATATCCGCTACGAGGACGACTACCTCATCGTGCTCTCCAAGCAGCGCGGTCTGGTGTGCCATCCCGCCCATGGCCACGAGAGCGGCACCCTTGCGAACGCCTTGGTCTATCACTGTGGCATTGACCATCTGGGCACCGTGCAGGGCGAGGACCGCCCCGGCATCGTGCATCGCCTGGATCGTGACACCTCGGGCCTTATGCTCGCGGCAAAAGACGACGACACCCAGCGCGCGCTCCAGAATCTCATCCGCACGCGCACGCTCGACCGCCGCTACATTACGCTCGTCCACGGCCACATTGCCATGGACGAGGGCACCATTAACACCGGCATTGCCCGTTCTACGCGCGACCGTGTCAAGATGGCGGTTTCGGACGATCCTTTCGCGCGCCAGGCCATTACGACCTTTAGGGTCCTCGAGCGCTTCGATTCCACGCGTTTTGACGATGGCTATACGCTTGTCGAGTGCCACCTGTTTACGGGTCGCACGCATCAGATTCGCGTGCACATGCGCCATATCAACCACGCCTGCGTGGGCGATCCGCTCTACGGTAAGTGCGATGCGCGTGCCGACCAGGGTTTGACCAGGCAATTCCTCCATTCCTGGCGTGTGGCGTTCGATCATCCCGTGACGGGGGAGCACATTGAGTGCCGCGATGAGCTGCCGTGGGATCTCGCCGCCGTTCTGGATGACCTAGCCCCGCGCTCGCTCGGCCGCACTGCCGCCGGCGACGAAATCGTTCCGCAGCTCGGTCTGCTCGAGGCCTAACCAGTATTAGGTGGTTTCTTGAACTCGGTTAGCCTACGGTAAGATATACGGTTGTTTACGTAACGCGTTCTCGGGAGCCTGCATGCTCGCCTTTTTACAAACCAACACACCCATCGTGATCTTCAACCAGATTGTGGTTACGCTGCTCACGGTCTGCTTTCTGTACCAGGTGGTCTTCTTTGTCATTGGCGCTCTTCGTGGCGAGGTCGCGCCTCCCAAGGCCAAAAAACTCCACCGCTATGCCTTCTTCATTGCGGCGCATAACGAGGAGACCGTGATCGCCAATCTCGTACGCTCTATCAAGGATCAGGATTATCCGTCCGAGCTCATCGAGGTCTTCGTGGTCGCCGATGCTTGCACCGACAACACGGCGCAGCTCGCGCGCGAGGCCGGTGCCATTGTTTACGAGCGCAATGACCTGGCCCGCAAGGGCAAGAGCTGGGTCATGGACTTTGGTTTCGATCGCATTCTCAACGAGTATCCCGACACGTTTGAGGGCTACTTTATCTTCGATGCCGACAATGTTATCTCCCGCGATTACGTCTCCAAGATGAATGATGCCTTTGACCAGGGCTTTCATGTGGTCACGAGCTATCGTAACTCTAAGAACTTTGGTAGTTCGTGGATCTCGGCAGCTAATGCTACCTGGTATCTGCGCGAGGCCCGCTTCCTCAACAACGCGCGTAATATCTGCAAGACGTCCTGCGCTGTCTCGGGTTCGGGTTACCTTATCTCGGCGAGCGTGATCGAGGGCATGCACGGTTGGCAGTTCCATACGCTGACCGAGGATATCCAGTTCACCACGTTCTGCGCCATTCACGGCATCCGCATCGGTTATGCGCCGGCGGAGTTCTTTGACGAGCAGCCGGTGACGTTTAAGGCGTCCTGGAAACAGCGCATGCGCTGGACCAAGGGTTTCTACCAGGTCTTTTTTACCTACGGCAAGCATCTGGTCAAGTCGACGTTCCGCTATCATCGCTTTGCCGCATATGACATGTTTATGACCATCGCTCCGGGCATGCTGCTGTCCCTGATTTCCATGCTCGCCAATGCGACGTTCCTGATCGTGGGTGGCCTTTCGCATGGTTTCTTGGCAACCGAAGTCGAGATGCAGGCGTGCGCCGCTTCGCTCATTATGACGTTCGTGATGATGTACCAGACCTTCTTTATCCTGGCGCTGCTCACGACCATCTTTGAGTACAAGCACATTCATTGCGCTCAAAAGTGGCGCCTGGTGACCAACCTGTTTACCTTCCCGATCTTTATGTTCAGCTATATCCCCATCACGGTTGCCGCGCTGTTCCTGAAGGTCGACTGGGTGCCCACGCAGCACGCCGTTAACGTTACCCTCGACGAGGTCATGCAGGGCGCCAAGTAACCACGACCAGAACCACCGCAAAGGGGGTGCACCTTTGTGGTTGTTTTTGCTTTTGAGCAGCTGCTCATGGAGGTGCACGATGTTCTACATCCCATTTTGGATCTGCGTCTTTGCCGGTGCGGTGGTTGATGCCCGTGAGCGGCGGTTTCCCAATGAGCTTGCTGGCGCGTGCGCCGTGGCGGCGTTTGCGGGCGTTTGGCTCGACCTCGGTTTGAACACAACGCTTGACCACGCGGGTCTTGCCGTCATCGTGTATCTTGCCCTCGTTCTGACTGAGTCCCTCTGGCGTCGTCTTCGCCAAATCCCGGGCATCGGCATGGGAGATGCCAAGGCACTTTTCGCGCTTTGCACGCTCGACCCTCTGGGCGGCATCGTGGCATTTGCCGCCGCGCTCCTGGTCCTTGCCCTCTCCTGCCTCATCACAAAATCGCGCTCCCTGCCATTGCTCCCGTTTTTGGTGCCGATTTTTGCCATAATCGAGGTCGTGGGCTGGACATTGTAACCGATTGCGCATCCTTTTTAAGGAGCATGCCATGGCAACTAATCAAGAAACGGCCGTCATTAAGGCGCGCATGGACCGCATTCCCGCGGCGTTGTCGCCCGAGCTGGTCGAGCGTATCGCCGCCGACCGCGCCTCGGGTGTCGTTAATCCTTATCGATGCTGCGACGACCAGGTCATTCGTCGTATAGATCGCGCTGCCGACAAAGGCACGCTTATGCGTCCGGCGTTTATGCGCGATACCGAAAAGATTCTTCATCTTCCTGCGTACACGCGTTATGCCGGCAAAACGCAGGTCTTTAGCTTTCGCAGTAACGACGACCTGTCGCGGCGCGGCCTTCATGTGCAGCTCGTCTCGCGCATTGCCCGCGATATCGGCCGTGCCCTGGGCCTCAACTGCGATTTGATCGAGGCGATTGGCCTGGGCCACGATTTGGGCCACACGCCCTTTGGCCATGCCGGCGAGCGTTTCCTCAACGATATCTATCACGAGCGTACGGGTCGTTATTTTTTCCATAACGTGCAGTCCGTCCGCGTGCTCGACGCGCTGTACGGCCGCAACGTGTCGCTCCAGACGCTCGACGGCGTGCTGTGCCATAACGGCGAGTACGAGCAGCGTGTCTTTGAACTCTCGGACATAGCGTCGTTTGACCAGTTCGACCGTACCGTCGAGGACAGCATTGCCGCGGGCTATGGCGCGATCGAGCACCTGCGCCCCATGACCCTCGAGGGCTGTGTGGTGCGTATCTCGGATATCCTCGCCTACGTCGGTCGTGATCGTCAGGACGCCATTGCGGCGGGCCTGCTGTCGCCCGACGCTTTTGACGATGGTCGGAGCGGCGCCTATAACAGCTGGATTCTCACGCACGCTTCCATCGATATCGTTGAGCATAGCTATGGCAAACCGCGTATCGAGATGAGCGAGGACCTGTTTGAGGAGATCCGCCGGGCGAAGCGCGAGAACTACGAGAAGATCTATAGCAAGGGCGGTATCGAAGGCGATTCCGAGGCAGAGTTGCGTGAGGCCTTCGAAAAGCTCTACGACCGTTGCCTGCAGGATCTAAATAAAGGGGACGAGTCCTCTTACATCTTTAAGCATCATGTTTCGC
>URKH01000107.1 GCA_900548255.1 uncultured Collinsella sp.
ATCTCTCATGCAAAAACTTTTGTTGGGTAAAGTCCGAGGTCAATGGCGTTTTATACCGAGAAATTCAAAAATAGTTGAAAATTCATTACAAATTTGCGTTGACTTTAGGTAACTAAAGTTTCATACTCCGTTTCAACCACTGGGGGATGTGAACACGCACGGATCGTTCACATCATGATTGAAGAGGATTTCTTAGACATGTTCACGCATCAGCTAAACATTATCAGCGTAGTAATTATCTGATGCGGGTTAGCACATACAGCTAGCCCGTACGATAACGGGCGGCTGATGAAGATGAGGGCCGTCGAGCGCAACCGACGGCCCTCATTTTTTATGTCTAGGAAGTTCTTTTTAGAGGAGGAAATGTAATGAACGGAGTTTTGCTCATGGTTGTGGCCGCGGCGGTGCTCGCCTGCGGCTATCTGGGCTACGGCCGCTGGCTGGCCAACAAGTGGGGCGTTGACAAAGAGGCCCTCACGCCGGCCAAGCGCATGAAGGACGGCAAGAGCTTCTCGCCCGTCTCCGCCTTTACCGCGTTCTCGCATCAGTTCAGCTCGATCTGCGGTGCTGGCCCTGTCACGGGTACGATCGTCGCCATGGCCTTTGGCTGGCTGCCCGTCGTGCTCTGGGTCCTCGTCGGCGGCATCTTCTTTGGCGCCGTCCACGACTTTGGTGCTCTGTACGCTTCGATGAAGAACAACGGCAAGTCGCTCGCTCAGCTCATCGAGAAGTACATCGGCAAGACCGGCCGTCGCCTGTTCCTGCTGTTCTGCTGGCTGTTCTGCATCATCGTCATCGCCGCCTTCACCGACATGGTCTGCAAGACGTTCATGTTCACCCCGGCCGTTGACGCTTCTGGCGCCGCTACCGGTGCCATCGACTTCACCAAGTCCTATGCCGCTGGCTGCGCTGGCACCATCTCCATCCTGTTCACCTTCGTCGCTATCGCCTTTGGTTGGGCCCAGAAGAAGTTCAACCTCACCGGTGCCGCCGAGTTCGTCACCGGCGTGGTCCTCATGGTTCTCATGTTCGCCGTCGGTATGCAGTTCCCGGTCTACCTGGATAAGTTCCAGTGGTTCGCCGTCGTCATGGTCTACCTGGTCTTCGCTGGCGCTATGCCCATCCAGATGCTCAAGACCCCGCGTGACTACCTCACTTCCATCATGATGATCGTCATGATCGCCTGCGCTGTCCTCGGCATCGTCGTCCTGGGCGTTAACGGCCAGGCCACTATCACCGCTCCGGTCTTCACCGGCTTCTCCACTGCCTCCGGCATGATGTTCCCGGTCCTGTTTGTCTCCGTCGCTTGTGGTGCTCTCTCCGGTTTCCACAGCCTCGTTTCTTCCGGCACCTCTTCTAAGCAGGTCGAGAAGGAGCAGGACGCCGTCAAGGTCGGTTATGGCGCCATGATCGTCGAGTCCTTCGTCGGCATCCTTGCCATCATCGTCGCCGGCATCATGTTCTCCGATATGAACACCGCCGGTACTGGCGCCCTCAACGCCGGTGTCGCTTCCACCCCGTTCCAGATCTTCGCCGCTGGCATCTCCCGCGGTATGCAGGCCTTCGGTGTTGACGGTACGCTCGCTACCGTCTTCATGACCATGAACGTTTCCGCTCTGGCCCTGACCTCGCTCGACGCCGTCGCCCGCATCGCCCGCACCTCGTTCTCCGAGTTCTTTGCCCAGACCAACGACGCCCTGGCCATCGAGTCCAAGGCCGGCTATATGAAGGTCCTCGGCAACCCCTGGTTCGCCACGGTCGTTACCCTGCTTCCCGGTCTCGCCCTCGCTTTTGGTGGCTATGCCAACATCTGGCCGCTCTTTGGTGCTTCCAACCAGCTGCTCGGCGGTATGACCATGATCACCCTCGCCGTGTTCTGCAAGTGCACCGGTCGCAAGGGCTGGATGCTCTACGTGCCCGTCGCCTTCCTGCTCTGCTGCACCTTCACCTCGCTGGTCCAGAGCGCCATGGGCTGCATGACCGCCGTCCAGGCCTACGGTTTCTTCGGTACCATCCCGGCTACCGCCACCACGGCCGCCGTCTCCGTCGCCGCCACCAAGGGCCTGCAGCTCGTCTTTGCCGTTCTGCTGATGGTCCTGGGCCTCATCGTCGCCGTCAACTGCCTCAAGGAGTTCTTCGGCAAGGAGGCTGGCTCCATGCCTGATGAGGAGCCCGAGTGGTCCGAGATGGGCAAGGCCGAGTACGGTCGCGCCGCTGCCGCTGAAGCTCCTGCCGACGCCGAGGCCGCCAAGGCCTAGTCGGTCGGACGGGTTGAATCTCCCGTCTATTTGACTCGGAAAGACCGGGTCCGCAATCAAGCGGACCCGGTCTTTTTCTTGTGAGAACAGGTGGTGCAAGGGCGTTCTCGCAGATGTTTTGCGTGGATAGGCTCGTGCGTTGTACCATATGGACGTATATGTGTGCATATGAAAGGGGCCCCGTGGCCAAGACGGTATATTCCGATAATCAAAACAATGTCGATGCCCTGGCTGAGCGTCTGAGCAGCCAGACATCGCTTTCTGCCGAGCGTGCCAAACTGGTTGCCTACGACCTGCTTTGCCGCAAGGCGCTCAAGATTAAGTCGAGTGCGCTGGCGCAGATTTTCCGCTCCGTCGATAAGGAGTGCGACACCAAGGCGATGCGCGATGAGCTTATCGCGGCAAATATCGTGACCAAGATCGAGGGTAGTGGCATTAACGGGCGCCCGGCGTTCTATACCATCAATGCCGAGATCCGCGATGCCCAGGAGCAACCTGCCGAGTCCGTCGAAGATTTTGTCGTCGAGGATTCCGCTGACGTGCCTGCTGTGGAAGAAGTTGCTCCGCGTGAGCATGTCGATACCGATGAGTTGCTCGATGAGAACGTTGTGCGTGCCTTTACGGCCAAGGCAGGACGCGGCGGTTTTGGCGGGGGCGGCAAGCGCGATGCACAGCGCCGCGCCCAGCAGGAGCGCTTCCGTCGCGCCGTTGCTCGAAAGGGCGAGACGGATGCCGAGGCTGTTGAGGCCGAGGTTGCTGCCGAGTCGCAGAAGCCCACGAAGGAGCAAAAGCCCGTGGAGGCCCAAGAGCCCAAGCGCCGCCGCGGTGCTCACTTTAAGGCTGCACAGCAGGGTGCCGCGCGTGAGGTCGAAGAGTCTTCTGAGGTTGCAGACGATGTTGAGGAGTCTGCCAAGAAGGCTCCGGGTTCGTGTCGTCCCGGCCGCGGTTTTGCGGGACGCGCGTATCCCGTAAAGCGTCAGGAGAAGGGCGAGTCGGTTTCGACCACCCAGGACGAGAAGGCCGTGGAGCCGGCGGCTCGCGAGCAAAAGCCTGTTGAGCCGCAGCTTGAGGCTGATGCCGAGGCCAAGGGCCAGCAGCCTACTGATGAGCAGACGGAGCGGGGCGCGTCGAGCAAGCCTCGCCGCCGTCGCCATCGTGGGGGCCGCAGTTCCCATGCCGAGACTGCAGCCGAGAGGACCACGCCGCAGGACGAGGATGCGAAGGCCGAGGTTTCTTCGGGGCAGCCTAAGCGCCAGCCGGCGAAGGAGAGCAAGTCCGATCGTCCGCAGAAGCAGGCGTCTATGCCGAAGCGCGAGCGCAATTCCCAAGGCGATTCTAAACGCAAGTCTCAGAAGAAGCCGGAGTCTTCCGCAGCAGGTACTGCTGCCCAGCAGCCCAAGTCGGCCGTTCGCGGTGAGGTATCGGCGTTCGCCCTTGCCCGCGTTTTAGGCAGGCAGCTGCTCAAGGTTGTCCCTACGCCTACGGCGCTCTCTAAGATCAAGGAGCAGCAGACACAGATCGTAAAGGTCGAGGGCAAGGACGGCAAAAAGGCTCCGCAGCGCACTCAGCACAACGAGATGTCCAACCGCAAGATTGCCGAGGAAATCGCAATCATCCAGGCTTGGATCGAGCAGAACCGAGGTGCCGATACGCCGGTTGCCTCGCGCCGCCAGCGTGCCTACCAGATCTTTAACGACGAGAAGGCTTTTGACGGCAAGCACGGTGAGCGCCTGATAAGGCGCATGACCGAAAAGGGCATCAGCATGCAGGCGATCAAGGTCGCCCCCAATCGCCCCGTGCACTTTACGGGCTTCTTTACGCTGGGCGCCGACAAGCCGTTCATTATGGTCGAAAACCTGGACACCTACGACGAGATCGTCAAGCTGCTGCGTGGCCGCAAGCACGCCAAGCTCTTTGGCATCAAGGTGGGCGGCGTGATTTTTGGCGGCGGATGCAAGGCGAGCGTCTCGCATGCCCTGGACGATTATCTGGCCGAGATTGGCTATCGCTTTAACTACGTCTACTACGTGGGCGATATCGACCGCGAGGGCGCGCGCATTGTCGAGCAGGCTCGCAATGCCAATGTGGTTGAGATTCGCCTGCATGCTGGCATGTACCGCGCCATGCTCGCCGAGCACAAGCGTCGCGTGAAGGCCGGCGGAGAGTGCGAGCCCGCGGCTGCCAACCAGGGCGTGCCGCAGAACTTGGCGGCGACGATCAAGGATCTGCCCATGGTCACGCGTGTGCAGTTCCGCAACGTGCTACGTGAAGGCGGGCGCATTCCGCAGGAGATTCTGATGACCGCTGACTATCGGGATGGCGACTCGGGAAGCTTCGACCGCATGCTCAACAATTAGGGACGTGTGGCCCCGGCGGGCCGGGCATTAAGTTTGCTGCTCTACAGTCCTGCGCAAGACGAAGGCCACATTAAGTGGCCTTCTTTGCGTG
>URKH01000108.1 GCA_900548255.1 uncultured Collinsella sp.
TATACGGGTGCATCATCGACGTCTTCAATACAGAAAATATCAGTGCGGAATGTTCCGGAGAGAAGCCCCGTCACGCCCCCGGATCCCCTGCGTTTACGGCCTTGAGGTCGGCGTGGGCGGAGATCGTGGTTGATGGGGGTACGTATCCCGGTCGCTGTTTCGCGCTTTGCGCGAAAGGCGCGCTGCTTTGGGGTGGATGGAGGACGTGGTTGTTGCGGCAACTGGTCCCCGCCACAAATTACCCTTGGCATACTTGCGCGAACGATTGCTCGTGCTACACTTGCAATTGCTGTTTCAGGGCGGGGTGAAATTCCCCACTGGCGGTAAATCGGGCGGTGTCAAAGGGGCGCCGTGGAGCAGGTAAAGTGCCTGCGACCGAGCCGATGAGTCCGCGACCCGTGTGTGCGTTGGTTCGCATGCCGGCTGAACTGGTGAGATTCCAGTACCAACGGTTAGAGTCCGGATGAAAGAGGCAGGTGATCTTATGTCTGAACAGTCGCAGCATATCCATTTTGAGAACACGAATAGGTGGAGCACCAAACAGCTCGTTACCATGGCGTTGATGTGCGCCCTGGGAGCACTGTTTATGTATGTGCAGCTGCCCATCCTCCCGTCGGCGCCGTTTTTGACGTATGACCCGTCGCTGGTGCCGGCGATGGTGTGTGGATTTGCGTATGGCCCTGGTGCCGGCACTGCCGTTGCCGCCATGGCGATCGTTATCCATGCGCTCACTACGGGTGACTGGGTCGGCGCGCTTATGAACCTGGTTGCCACGCTGGGCTACATTCTGCCTGCGGCTATCGTCTACCAAAAGATGCACACCTACAAGGGTGCCGTGATTGGCCTGGCGCTCGGCGTCATTGCCGCTACGGCGCTGTCCATGGTCGCGAACCTGACCATCGGCGTTTGGTTCTGGTATGGCTCGGTTGATGTGATCGCTCCGCTCATGCTTCCCGCCGTTTTGCCGTTTAACCTTATCAAGACCGTGCTCAACTCGGTGTTGACGCTGGCGGTGTACAAGGCGGTCTCTAATCTCATCACGCCCAAGAAGGACCAGGTCAAAGGCCGCGCATGATTGAGTGTCGGGGCGTTTCCTTTAGCTATGACGGTGCCACACCGGCACTCGACGGCATCGATCTGAACATCGAGGATGGCGAGTTTTTCTGCATCCTCGGCGGCAACGGGTCGGGCAAGTCGACGTTCGCCAAGCATTTGAACGCGCTACTGCAGCCCGATACGGGAACGGTGCGCGTCAACGGCATGGACGCGTCCGATCCCGAGCTGGTCTACGACATTCGCTCGACCGCGGGCATGGTATTCCAGAACCCGGATGATCAGCTGGTGGCGACGCTTGTCGAGGACGATGTTGCCTTTGGTCCCGAAAACCTTGGGGTGGAATCGGCCCAGATCGCGCAGCGCGTACGCGAGGCACTGAAGGGCGTGGGTTTGGTGGGCTTCGAGCGCTACGAGACCCATGCACTTTCGGGCGGACAAAAGCAGCGCGTGGCGCTTGCCGGCGTGCTCGCCATGGAACCGCGCGTGCTCATTTTGGACGAGGCGTCCTCGATGCTCGATCCGCGCGGGCGCAAGGGCCTTATGAAGGCCTGTCACGCGCTGCACGAACGCGGCATGACCATCGTGATGATTACGCACTTTATGGAAGAGGCCGCTGAGGCCGATCGCGTTGCCGTCTTCCAAGCGGGCCGCGTTGCCATGCTGGGCACGCCCGAGGAAATCTTGACGCGGGCGGACGAACTCGCGCGGCTGAACCTGGATATGCCGGCATCGTGCTGTCTTGGCAGGGCGCTTCGCGCGAAGGACGTGCCCATTTTCGCACGGGTGCGCGAGGCGGATATGGTCGCCGATATAGCGCAGACTTATGCCGAGCGGAGTGGGACAGGCATCGCCGGGCGGCCTTTCGCATCCGATTCTCGTATTCCCGACAACGTCTCCTCTGCAATCGATGGCGCAGACGCGCTGGAGCCCGTCATCGAGATTTCGCACCTTTCGTATAGCTATTCGCTGAGCGCCCGTGAGCGTCGCCGTTGGCACAAGCGCTCAGTCGCCGAGGGCGCATCGAACAAACAGGCCCTCTGGGGCAACGACCCTAGCAGCCCCTGGGCGTTGCGCAATGTGTCGCTAGCGGTGCGTCGCGGCGAGTTCCTGGGCCTTGCGGGCCATACCGGTTCGGGTAAGTCGACGCTGGTTCAGCATCTTAACGGCCTGATTCGTCCCCAGGAGGGTTCCGTTTACGCGTTGGGGCTCGACCTGGCAAACAAGAAAGATGCCGCCGCGGTTAAGGCAAAGGTCGGCGTGGTGTTTCAGTATCCAGAGCGTCAGCTGTTTGCCGAGACCGTGGTGCAGGACGTGGCATTTGGTCCGCGCAACCTTGGCCTGTCGCAAGACGAGGTCGCGCGCCGCGTTGCGTCATCGCTCGCACGCGTGGGCCTCGACCTTGCCATGATAGGTGACAAGAGCCCCTTTGAACTCTCGGGCGGACAGCAGCGGCGTGTGGCGTTTGCCGGCGTGCTCGCTATGGAGCCCGAGGTGCTGGTACTCGATGAGCCCATGGCAGGTCTCGATCCGGCGGCTCGCAGGGATTTCCTGGAGCTCATTGGCCGTTTTCATGACGAGGGCCTGACCGTTGTCATGGTTTCGCACAGTATGGATGACCTAGCCAATTGCTGCGACCGCATCGTTGTGATGAACGAAGGCGCGGTGTTTGCCGAGGGCACGCCCGCTCAGGTTTTTGCGCATGCGGATGAGCTTAAATCGATCGGTTTGGGCGTTCCCGCTGCCCAGCGCATGGCGCTGGCGCTTGCGAAGGCAGGCGTGCCGCTGCGCTTTGACGGCCTCTATACGGTTGAGTCGCTGGCAAACGAGTTGGTGGACCTGCTAATCGGTCGCTCGGACGGTCCTTCTAACGTCGCGGACACTGCTAAATCCAAGACGGTCGCGCGAGAGGAGGGCTGCTAATGGAGGCGTTTTCGTTTGGCAGCTACTATCCCGGCGATAGTGCAATCCACCGCCTGGACCCGCGAACCAAGTTGCTCTTGGGCTTTGTGTTTCTGATCACGACGCTCACGGTCAACAGCTTCCGCGGACTGGTCCCGGTCGCAATCTTCGTTGTTCTGATCTATACCGTGTCCCGGGTGCCGGCTTGTCGCGTCCTGTCATCGATGGCGCCGCTGCTGGCGATCGTCGTGGTGGTCGCGGTGCTCAACCTATTTACCGACCAGAGCGGGCGCATCCTGTGGCAGCTCGGCTTTCTGCAGATTAGCGAGGGCTCGCTACATTCCGCCGGGTTTATGGCGTGCCGCCTGACCCTGATGATGGCCGGTATGAGCGCTATTACGCTCACCACGCCCACGCTCGATCTCACTGCAGGCTTTGAGCGTTTGCTCGCGCCGCTTGCGCGCGTGGGCCTTCCGGCACACGAGCTCGGCATGATCATGGGCATCGCGCTGCGCTTTATGCCGCAGTTTGCCACCGAGATGAAGCAGACGGCGGACGCGCAGGCAAGTCGCGGCGCGCGCGTGACGGGTGGTCCGCTCGGCGGCGTGCGCATGCTCTCAAGCGTGGCAATTCCGCTGTTCACGGGCGTATTTCGTCATGCCGAGACGCTGTCTGCCGCCATGGATGCACGCTGCTATCACGGCGAGCAGGGCCGCACGCGTCTGCATGCGCTTGCATTTCGCCGCGGGGATGCGCTGGCTGCGGTGGTGACGATGCTGCTGTTTGCGTGTGTCATCGTCGTCAACCTTCAACTTGTTTAGGCGCGATTCGAGCGCAAGAAAGGGGTCCCTATGACCGACAACGACCGCACGGCGCAGCTCGAGCGCGCCTGTTCGTATCTTAGGCGTATTCCGGCGTGGTATCTCGCCACGATCGACGTGACGGACGGACATCAGCCACGCGTAAGGCCGTTCTCGTTTGCCATGGTCGATAACGGTAAACTGTGGTTTTGCACGTCGCGCGACAAGGACGTGTGGGCAGAGCTCGACGCGAACCTCAAGTTTGAGCTTTCGGGCTGGAAGCCGGGGGAGTGCTGGATCGTATTGACCGGCGAGGCCGCGCTCGAGGACGATGCGGTAGTGAGCGACTGCGTTCGCGAAGCTGGCTTTAAGCACATGGTGGGCATTGGCGAGAAGCACGAGAGCGCCAACGACGGTCGCCTTGCGTTTTTCTCGGTCCGCAATATCGCCGCGCGCTTCTGTGATATCGACGGCAGCGAGGAGCGCCTGGAGCTCTAGCGCGTCTCAAATTAACTACCCGTTCCGAATTAGCTAGCGCCAGGAGGACACATGGACGGATTGAATACGGTGTTGGAGTATCTGACGTCGGTGCCGGCATGGTATTTGGCGACGAGCGTTGACGGACAGCCTCATGTGCGTCCGTTTTCGTTTGCGCAGATCCAGGATGGCAAGCTGTGGTTTGTAACAGCGCGCACCAAAGATGTGTGGCAAGAGCTGCTGCAAAACCAGCGCTTTGAGGCCACGAGTTGGTGGCCGGGCCATGGCTGGCTTATCTTGCGCGGGCGTGCCGGCTTGGATGACCGGGCTTTAGGCGAAATGCGCGAAGCCGGGTGGAAGCATCTAGAGCACCTGGGCGAGCACTATGAGGGGCCTAACGACCCCACGCTCGTCTTCTTTAGCGTCGAGGATCCCGAGGCTTTTATCTGCCATCACGACG
>URKH01000109.1 GCA_900548255.1 uncultured Collinsella sp.
CGGGTGCCCTACCGGGAGTAGCCCCGACGGTTGACAAAACTATAGGAACACCCAACGACTAGGTCGGAAAAATTCTCGAAAAAGTTCTTGCCCTGAGCTGATTCGTCCGTATAATAAATTTCGTTGCTTGAGAGCATGCACCTATTCCTCGGTAGCTCAATGGTAGAGCACGCGGCTGTTAACCGCGCTGTTGTAGGTTCGAGTCCTACCCGGGGAGCCAGGTTGTAGAACCCGTCGCTTATGCGGCGGGTTTTTTCATGCCGCGACCACTTGACTCGAACGTTGCCATATCAACATTTCGTGTCGAGGATGTAATCCCGCGACCCACCACCTCAACATGGCGCGGTCGTTGTAGAATATTGCAATGATTGCTCCCACGACATGGTGCCGCGAGCACCAGATAAGGAGATTCTTGTGTCTGAGACCATTAACGGCAGCCTGAGCGTCTCGAACGACGTTATTGCCGATATTGCCGGTTATGCTGCGATGACGTGCTATGGCGTCGTCGGTATGGCTGAGCAGCTCCAAGGCGCCGAGAGCGTGCGCCTGCTTGCCGGTCAGCGCCTCCGCAAGGGCGTGCTTGTCTCCGCCGACGAGAACGGCCTTACGGTCGATCTTCACGTCGTGCTCGAGAACGGCGTCAACATGAAGTCCGTCTGCCACAATCTTTCGAGCTCCGTTGCCTTCACCCTGCAGGAGATCGCCCAGATCGATCCCGCCAGCCTTAAGATCGGCATTCACATCGACGCGCTCAAGAGCCGTCTGAACTAGCATCCGAAAACGGAGATTCAAATACCCATGATTGCAAAGACCATTCGCACCTGTTTTCCGATCGCTGCGGCTGCTGTTTCCGACAAGGCCGAGGAGATCAACAAGCTCAATGTCTTCCCCGTACCCGACGGCGACACCGGTACCAACATGTCGCTCACGCTCGCCTCGGTGACCAAGGAGCTTTCCGCCCTTCCCGCCGATGCCGATATGGAGGCCATCGCCGGCGCCATCACCCACGGCTCCCTGATGGGTGCCCGCGGCAACTCCGGCGTCATCACCTCTCAGATCCTGCGCGGCGTGGCCGAGGGTCTCGTCTCTGCTGATGAGCCCATCACGTCCGCCAACATCGCCTATGCGTTCCGCCGCGCCGTCAAGGTCGCCTTCCAGGCCGTCCGTAAGCCCATCGAGGGCACGATTCTCACGGTGCTGCGCGATGTCTCGACCAAGGCCGACGAGTGCGAAAAGAAGAAGTTCTCGGCCGAGGATGCGCTCGACGCTATCGTCGTCGAGGCCTACCAGTCCGTCGCACGCACGCCCGACCTGCTGCCCGTCCTCAAAGAGAACGGCGTGGTCGACTCCGGCGCCTTCGGCTTTGCCATCTTCCTGGAGAACTTTGTGGCTGCAGCACTTGGTCGCAGCACCGTTGTCGAGGATTTCTCCGCTACGTTCGATTCCGCTGGCTCTGCCCGCGACGCGGCCCTCAATCGCGTTGAGATCGAGGCCAACGACGACTGGGAGGGCTCGGAGTTCCGCTACTGCAACGAGTTCCTCTTTAAGGCTGACGCTCCCTTTGACGAGGATGAGTGCCTTAAGTTCCTGGGCTCTATGGGCGACTGCGAGTTGCTCGTGGGTGCCTACCCCGACTACAAGATCCACGTGCACTCTAACACACCCAACCTGGTGCTCGAGCACATGCTGCAGCTTGGCCAGATCTATGAGGTCTTTATCCATAATATGGAGATGGAGGCCCACGACCGTACCGCCAAGATCCACGAGGATCAGGAGAAGGCCGCCGAGCCCGCGAAGGCCCTGGGCTTTGTCGCCGTTGCCGCTGGGTCCGGCGAGGCAGACATCCTCAAGTCCCTCGGCGTCGACGTGATCGTGTCGGGTGGTCAGACCATGAACCCCTCGACTGCAGACCTGCTGGGCGCTGTTGACCAGGTCAACGCGACCTCGGTCATCATCCTGCCCAACAACGGCAACATCCGCATGGCCGCTGAGGCCGCTGCCTCAGCCTGCACCGACAAGAAGGTCGCCGTCGTTCCCACCAAGACCGTTCCGCAGGCCTTCTCCGCGCTGTTCGCGGTCCTGCCCGATTCCGAGCTCGAGGATGCCGTCGCCGCTATGGTCGACGCCATCAGCGAGGTCCGCGATGGCGAGGTCACCCGCGCCGTGCGCGACTCCAGCGCCTCCGACGGTTCGCCAATTCACTCCGGTGACGTCATGGGCATCATTGCCGGCTCCATCGATGTGGTCGGCTCCGACGTGAAGCAGGTCACGCTCGATTGCATCAACCGCATGCAGGAGGAAGAGGAGGGCGACGCGCTGACGATTCTGGCCGGCGAGGAGCTGTCCGACGAGGCCTTCCAGGAGATCGTCGACGCTATCGAGGAGGCTCAGCCCGACCTGGAGATCGACGCCCATCGTGGCGAGCAGCCGCTCTATCCCGTGATCTTCTCGATCGAGTAGGCATCTGCCCATGTCCGAGCTCTGCTCCGTGCCGCGCGTCTCGGATCGCTTTGCCCAGAGCAATGCGCTCGACGAGGATATCGCGCGACTCAAATATGTTTCGGGTAAACGTGAGGAGGCCCTTCGCCGTCTGGGAATTCGGACGGTGGGGGACCTCCTTCTCCATATCCCTCATCGATACCTGGACTTTACGCGCTCCTGGTCCATCGAGATGGCGCCCATCGGTACCGTGTGCACCATCATCGCCACGGTCGACCGTATCGTTCAAAAGAAGCCGCGTCCGCGCATGCAGGTGACCGAGGTCTCACTCGTTGACGAGACGGGCGTGCTGCAGGTCGCCTTTTTCCGTCAGCCTTGGATTGCCCAGCAGCTTAAGCAGGGCGACCGCCTGGCCGTGATGGGCAAGGTCGAGTTTGCCTACGGTTTTAAGCAGATGGCCTCGCCGCACTTTGAAAAGCTTGATGACGGGCGTGCTGCGGGCACCATTTTGCCGGTCCATTATGTGAGTGACGGCGTGAGCCAGGCATGGATGCGCCGCATCGTAAGTGGCGCGCTCGAGGTCGTCGGCAATCCCTTCGACCCGATTCCCGCACGCTTGCGCGTTAAACGTCGCCTGATGAGCGATGCTCGTGCGCTTCGATCGATCCACTTTCCTTCGAGCATGGCTGAGCGCGATATCGCGCGCGCACGGCTTGCCTACGAGGAGTGCCTCTACCTGCAGCTGGCGCTGCGCCTGCGCAACGACGGCAGCCTGGTCGATGTGGTGCCCTACGCCCACGCCGCGGGCGAGCACCTGGCCGCGCTTAAGCAGGCCCTGCCGTTTTCGCTGAGCGACGAGCAGGAGGCCGCGTTCCAAGATATCCTGCGCGATATGTGCGATGGCGGGCGCGTGATGAACCGCCTGCTGCTGGGCGATGTCGGTACCGGTAAGACCGCCGTTGCCGCCTGCGCGCTGGCTGTGGCTGCCGATAGCGGCACGCAGGCCTGCGTTATGGCGCCCACGGGCGTGCTGGCGCGTCAATATGCCGATAAGACCGGCCCCTTGCTCTTGCAGGCTGGCATGACCTGGGCGCTCCTGACGGGCGCCACGCCGGCGGCCGAGCGCGAGCGGATCCATGCCCAGCTGGAATCGGGCGAGCTCGATGTCCTCTTTGGCACCCACGCGGTGCTTTCGGATAACGTGGCGTTTAAGCATCTGTCGCTCGTGGTCATCGATGAGCAGCACCGGTTTGGCGTCGGCCAACGCAACGCCCTGCGTGCGAAGGGCCCTGGTGCCGATCTGCTCGTTATGACGGCAACGCCCATCCCACGTACGCTGGCGCTTTCGGTCTACGGCGATCTGGACACGAGCATCATCCGCCATCGGCCCGTCCCTGGCGCTGGCGTGACGACACGCGTGCTTACCGAGTCGAGCCGCGACCTTGCCTATGGCGCCATCCGCGAGGCGCATGAAAAGGGTCAGCAGGCCTACGTGATTTGCCCGCTCGTGGAGCCGAGCGACTCGGCCGATGAGCTTGAGGATGTGCCCGGTATCGTCCGTGACGACGAGGGTCGCGTAACCGTGCCCGTGCCGCTGCACGATACGGCAACCGAGCTCGACCGCCTACGCCTGGCGTTGCCGGGGCTTACCATCGAGCGTCTTCACGGCCGCATGCCGGCGGGGGAGAAGGATCGCGTGATCGACGCCTTCAAGCGCGGCGAGATCGACGTGCTCGTTTCGACCACGGTGGTCGAGGTGGGCGTCGACGTGCCCAACGCCACCGTCATGGTCATCGAGAACGGTGAGCGCTTTGGCTTGGCGGCCCTGCACCAGCTGCGCGGCCGCGTGGGCCGCGGCAGCGTGTCGGGCACCTGCCTGGTCAT
>URKH01000110.1 GCA_900548255.1 uncultured Collinsella sp.
CCGTCCCCTTTGTGGTGGTTTTGGGTCAGTCCTAGAGCGTGTGGCCGTAAGCGTTGGCGGCCTTGATGGCGGCGGCGAATTTCTCGTCGGTGAAGGGCTCCGGGTTGCCTTGCTTCCATTCGTTGGTGGCGTGCGCGTACTCGCACAGGGCAGGGATATCAGCCTCGGAAAGCCCGACCTGCTCAAGCGTCACGGGCAGGCCCATCTGATTGTTAAAGGCGGCGTAGCGCTCAAGGTTCTCGGTATCGCCCGTATAGGCGAACAGTACCAGCACACCCAGGCTCACGACCTCGCCGTGCAGGTAGGAGCCCTCGCGCGGAATGCTGCAGGAAGCGTTGTAGAACGCGTGCGCCACGCTCGAGTTGTAGTAGTAATCGTTTTGGTTGGTCAGGTTGGAGACGTAGCCCGTGTTGACCACGATATCGAGCGCGATCTGCTTGACGGCTTCGGTCGACAGGTTCTGGCGAACGTCCTCAAGACCCTGCACGCCATAGGTAAACAGCGGCTCGGAGCAGGTGTGTGCGAGCGCCAGGCCAAGACCTGCGGTGTGCTCCAGGTTGCCGGCGCTCGTGGCGTACTCGACCTCGGGCTGCTTGGACAGGGCATCGCCCACGCCCGCCCAGAAGTACTCCGCCGGAGCCTCGGCGATGATCTTGGGGTTGATGAAGATGTGCGCGGGGCGGTTGGGGTACGAATAGCCCTCGAGCGAGCCGTCGTCGTTGTAGACAACGGCAATGGCGGTCGCGGCCGAGCAGTTGGAGCAGATCGTCGGTACCGTAAAGACGATCTTCTTGAGCTCGATGGCCGCCGTCTTGACGGTATCGAGCGCCTTGCCGCCGCCGCAGGCAATGAGCACGTCGGCTTCCTGGCAGGCGGGGGAGTTTACGACCTTGGCGATATTGGCGCGCGTACTGTTGGTACCGTAGACGCGTGTCTCCAGAATCTCGATGTCGGTGCCCTCCAGTGCCGCTTCGATACTGGGAAGCGCCGCGGCCAGTGCTCGTTTACCACCGATAATCGCGACCTTGGCCGCTCCGTACTCGTCCAGCGCGCCGGGCAGCTCGTCAAAGCAGTCCTCGCCGACGGTGTAGTCGCTCATTCCAATCGTGCGCATAGTAGCCTTCTTTCGTTAGATAAAGTGCTTTCAGGTATTTTGCTCCAAGTGAGTGCTTGCGACCGCGAGAAATTACTAAAGTATGAAACCGATGTTGAGGGTTTTTCGCCGGCGTTGACCGTGCTACCATACAGCGCATAAGCGTTGATGGGGACGAGTAGTCGGCCGTCCGTGTGCTACAGAGAACGGGGAGCGCTGAGAACCCGTGCATGCGACCGATGAAAATCACCCCGGAGCTGCGGTCCCAACGGACGCGCCGTACAGGCACGTCTTAGTAGACATCGCCGAGATGGTCGTCGATACAGGCCAGCCGAGTAACGGATGCGAGCGCGCTGTAATGCGGGTGAGGGCATCTAAGCTGGGTGGTTAAGCGAAGAGCTTTTGCGGGCAGACGGCCCGTTTTGTGGCGCTTCGTCCCAGCTTGCAGGGACGGGCGCTTTTTTTGGTGCCCAGAGGGCGTGCGCGCCCATGACAAGAAAGGGGTACCGTGGCAAACGAGTACAAGCAGACGATGAATCTGCCCAAGACCGGTTTTCCCATGCGTGCCGGTCTTTCCAAGTCCGAGCCCAAGCGACTCAAGGACTGGCAGGACAACAAGGTCTACGAGCAGGTTCTGAAGAAGAACGAGGGTCACAAGAAGTTCGTGCTGCACGACGGCCCTCCGTACGCCAACGGTCCGATCCACATCGGCCACGCCATGAACAAGATTTCCAAGGACATGATCAACCGCTACTGGATGATGCAGGGCTATGAGGTTCCCTACGTCCCCGGTTGGGACTGCCACGGCCAGCCGATCGAGCACAAGGTCGAGGAGAAGCTTGGCACCGAGAAGTTCAACCAGACCCCCACGGCCAAGATTCGTGAGCTCTGCAACGAGTTCGCTGTCGAGAACATCGAGCTGCAGAAGGCCGGTTTCCGTCGCTTGGGCGTGCTCGGCGACTGGGACAACCCCTACCTGACGCTCTATCACCAGCATGACGCCGCCGACATCGAGGTTTTCAAGGCGATGTTCGATAAGGGCATGATCTATCGCGGCCACAAGCCGGTTCACTGGTGCAAGCACTGCCACACTGCGCTGGCCGAGGCCGAGATCGAGTACTCCGACGAGACGAGCCCGTCCATCTTCATGCGCTTTGAGATGACCTCCAAGCCCGCCGGCCTCGAGAACTTCGACGGCCCGGTCGACTTCATCATCTGGACGACTACGCCGTGGACCATCCCGTCCGACCAGGCCGTTTCCCTCAAGCCCGGTGCCGCCTACGTCGCCGTTGAACACGAGGGCCGTGCCGAGGTCATGCTCGAAGACCTGGCTCCCAAGTGCTGCGAGGAGTTTGGCTGGGAGTATACCCCGGTCATGGTCGACGGCAAGCCCTACGTGGTTCCTGCCGAGACCTTCCACCACATCCACTACAAGCAGCCGATCTTTGACGGCGTTGAGGGCGTGGCGCTGCTGGCCGATTACGTCGGTGTCGATGACGGTACCGGTATCGTCCACAACTCGCCTGGCCACGGCGTCGACGACTACTTCGCCTGCCTCAAGGAGGGCATCACCGACATCTGCATGCCGGTCGATGACGACGGCAAGTTCTACACCGGCGAGGAGTTTGGCACCGGCGGCCCCTTTAGCGGCATGGATACCGATGAGGCCAACCCGCACATCATCGAGTTCCTGCGCGAGCGCGGCACCCTGGTCCTCGAGAAGAAGATCACGCACAGCTATCCGCACTGCTGGCGCTGCAAGCACCCGGTGCTCTTCCGTGCTACCGACCAGTGGTTCGTCTCGATGGACAAGACCGGTTTGCGCGAGCAGGCTGGCAAGGAGGTCCGTGAGAACGTCAAGTGGTATCCGGCTCACGCCGCCAACCGCATCGGCGCCATGGTCGAGCAGCGTCCCGACTGGTGCATCAGCCGTCAGCGCAACTGGGGCGTGCCTATCCCCAGTTACACATGCGCCGACTGCGGCGAGAAGGTCATGAACGACGCCACGCTCGACGCCGTCATCAAGCTCTTCCACGAGAAGGGCTCCGACGCCTGGTTCACTGACGCTCCCGAGAGCTACCTGGGCGAGGCCTGCGTCTGCCCCAAGTGCGGCGGCCATCACCTCAAGGCCGATAAGGACATCCTCGACGTGTGGTGGGACTCCGGCGTCTCCTGGAAGGCCGTCTGCGAGTATCGCCCCGAGCTGGAGTATCCGGCGGACGTGTACCTCGAGGGCTCCGACCAGCACCGCGGTTGGTTCCAGAGCTCGCTGCTCACCTCGGTGGGCGCCAACGGCCACGCTCCGTACAAGGCGGTCGTCTCGCAGGGCTTCACGCTCGACGGCCAGGGCCGCAAGATGTCCAAGTCGCTCGGTAACGTCATCGACCCCAATAAGGTCTGTGACGAGATGGGCGCCGACATCATCCGTCTGTGGGTCGCCTCGGTCGATACCAGCTCCGACGTCTCCATCGATCACGAGATTCTCGCCCGTACGTCCGATGCCTATCGTCGTTTCCGCAACACGCTGCGCTTCCTGCTCTCCGAGCTCGAGGGCCAGTTTGAGCCCGAGACCGACGGCGTCGCTTTTGCCGACCTGCTGCCGCTCGACAAGCTCATGGTTGCCCGTCTGACCCAGGTCCAGGCCGAGGTCGACGACGCTTACTCTTGCTACGAGTTCCCGCGCGCTTACCGTGCGCTTTACGACTTCGTGGTTACCGAGCTTTCCAACGTGTACCTCGACGCCCTGAAGGATCGTCTGTACTGCGACAAGCCCGGTTCGCTCGAGCGCCGCAGCGCCCAGACCGTGCTTGCCGAGCTCTTCTCGATGCTCATGCGCGACCTGCAGCCGATCCTGTCCTACACGGTCGACGAGGCCATGGCCTATGCACCCGCCGGCTGCGTCGATCACCAGAAGTACGCCGCGCTGCTCGATTGGTATAAGTCGCCCATTACGGTCGACGAGGCCAATGAGTTTGAGGGCGTGCTTGAGGCTTCGCTCGAGCTCCGTAGCGCCGTGACCAAGGCCCTTGAGGATGCCCGCTCCGCCGGCACCTTCACTAAGAGCCAACAGGTCCGCGTCAAGGCGGTCGTTCCCGCCGAGATGTATGCGCTGCTGACCGGCGACAAGGCCGTTGACCTGGCCGAGTTCTACATCGTCTCCGCTGTTGAACTGAC
>URKH01000111.1 GCA_900548255.1 uncultured Collinsella sp.
CGCGCGACCTTTGCGAAGCAAGGGGGAGCGCGGGGGTTTCTTCTGTTCCGACGGCGAAGCGCCGGGTTGCAAGGACGATGCGATTACAGCGCGAAGTCGCCGCCGACGAGCGTGGAGACGGGCTCCTCGTGGTAAACGGCGGAAATGGCCTGAGCGAACTCCTCGGCGACCGAGATGGTCTTGATCTTGCCGCCGACCTCGACGGGGATGGCGTCGGTGACGACGCACTCGACGATGGGGGCATCGTTCAGGCGCTCGATGGCCGGACCGGAGAAGATGCCGTGGGTGGCGCAGACGTAGATGTCGCCAGCGCCCATAGCCTTGAGCTCCTTGACGTTGGCGCACAGGGTGCCAGCGGTGTCGATCATGTCGTCGTTGATGATGCAGGTCTTGCCCTTGATGTCACCGATGATGCCCATGACCTCGGCGGCGTTGTGGCGCGGACGACCCTTGTGGGCAATGGCCAGGTCGCAGCCGAGCATATCGGACAGCTTCTTGGCGGCCTTGGCGCGACCCACGTCGGGGGAGACGACAACCAGGTTGTCGGTGTCGAAGTTCATGGCGTTGTAGTACTGGCCAAACAGCGGCAGTGCGGACAGGTGGTTAACCGGGATATCGAAGAAGCCCTGGATCTGGCCCTGGTGCAGGTCGAGGGTGATGATGCGGTTGACGCCGGCACGCTCGAGCAGGTTGGCGACGAGGCGGGCGGTGATGGGCTCGCGCGGGCCGGCCTTGCGGTCCTGGCGGGCATAGCCGTAGTGGGTGATAACGGCGGTGATGGAGCGGGCGGATGCGCGCTTGGCAGCGTCGGTGGCGATGAGCAGCTCCATGAGCATGTCGTTGACGTTGCCGCCGGCCACGGACTGAATCAGGAAGACGTCGGCGCCGCGGACGGTCTCGTCGTAGCGGGCGTAAATCTCACCATTGGCGAACTGCTTTAGCGTAAGGCCCGAAAGCTCGACCCCAAGGTACTCAGCAATCTTCTGAGCGAGGGGACGGTTGGAGGAACCGGAATACACGCGGATGGACTTGCGCATATTCTCCGACTTCTCGGGATCATTAATCGGCATTACCCTTCTCCTTTATATCGAATGCCATATAGATGCCTTGTTGCATTGTAACCGCGCGACGGGGCTTATCGGGTCTTGATAACGTCTTTACCGTCAACGGACACGAACCGACCACTCATCCGGTTGCGCAGGTCACGATAGAAAAAGGAGCCGCCCCCATGGAGCAGCTCCTTTTGTGCTTGGTAAAACGTTATACCTCGTCGTCCTCGTGCAGGCGGCGGCGGTAATCGGCGGCCCAGCCCTCAATATTTACCTGACGGGCGCGGCCCAGACCAAGTGCGTCGGCCGGGACCGGCTCGGTGATGACGGAGCCGGCGGCCACGAGTGCACCGTCGCCGATCTGGGCGGGTGCGACCATCATGGTGTCGGAGCCAATGAAGGCGTCCTTGCCGATGACGGTCTTGTGCTTGTGCACGCCATCGTAGTTGCAGGTGATGGAGCCCGCGCCCACGTTGACGCCGGAGCCCATGGTGGTGTCGCCGATGTAGGACAGGTGCGGCACCTTGGAGCCCTCGCCGATCGTGGACTTCTTGATCTCCACGTGCGTGCCGGCCTTGGAGCCGTCGAGCATGTGGGTGCCCGGGCGCAGGTAGGCGCGCGGGCCGCAATCGACGCCGTTCTCGATGACGGCCTCGATGGCGATGGTCTCGTCGATGACGCAGCCGCTGCCGACGGTGGTGTCGGTGAGGCGGCTGTTGGGGCCGAGCTGGCACTCCTCGCCCACGGTGACGTGGCCGATCAGGTGCGTCTGCGGCCACACGACGGTATCGCGGCCGATAACGGCATCGGGGCCGATCCAGGCCTGCGTGGGGTCGATGAAGGTAACGCCCTCGGCCATCCAGTGCTCGTTGATGCGGTCGCGCGCGATGGCGGTGAGCTGTGCGAGCTGGATGCGGCTGTTGACGCCCAGGCCGTCGCGGTAGTCGTCGCAGTGGAAGATGGAGACTGCCTGGCCGTGGCCTTTGAGGATCTCGAGCATGTCGGGCAGGTAGTACTCGGACTGCGCGTTGTCGTTGCCGATCTCGTTGATGTGGGCGGCGAGCTGCGCGCCGTCGAAGGCGTAGCAGCCGGCGTTGCACTCGAGCAGCGTGGCGGCCTGCTCGGGCGTGCAGTCCTTCTGCTCGATGATGCGCTCGATCTGGCCGTCGGCGCCCAGCTTGATGCGGCCGTAGCCGAAGGGGTCGGGCGGGGTCATGGTCATGACGGTGCAGGCGAGCTCGCCGGTGGCGACGGTCTGCGCGAACTTGGCGACGGTGTCGGCGGTGATGAGCGGCAGGTCGCCGTTGAGCACGACGACCGGGCCTTGCGTGATGCCGCAGGCCTCGAGCGCGACCTTGACGGCGTGGCCGGTGCCCAGGCGCTCGGTCTGCTCGACGCACTCGACCTTGGTGGTGCTGGTGGCGTAGGCGCCGTCGATGAGGGCGCGCATCTCGTCGGCGTGGCTGCCGATGACGACTACGACGCGGTTGCAGCCGGCCTTGATGGTGGCGTCGACGATCCACTGGACCATGGGCTTACCCAGGATCTTGTGCGAAACCTTGCAGTGGTTCGACTTCATGCGGGTGCCCTCGCCGGCGGCGAGGATAATTGCGGTTGCGTCCATGTGATCTCCTGTTACGTTATAGAGACGTGTGTTTGGAAACGATACACGGCGCAATATGATACCGCAGGCATATGATGAGCGCGTAACGTTTGACGCGTGACGGCCGATGTCGGTGCCGCGGGCGCGGCGTTTGCGCTGGTTGTGTATGGCGCCGGCGGCGCTACGCCGTTGGCGTTTGAGCGAGGGGATGAGGGTGCCCGTGGATATCATGCGAGAGGAATCGGGCAACGAGCCCGTCGCGGCATTCGCGATGTCGCATCCGGCGGTGCCGGCACTCTACATGGTGCTGACGCTGGGGCTCACCATGTTCTCGATGCAACCGGTGCTGATCGCGCTGTCGCTCGCGGGCGGGTTGGCGTATGGATTTGCGACGCGCGGGGCTGCCCGCACGTTGGGCGCGCTTCGCTGGCAGCTGCCGGTGATTTTGATCATTGCACTGGTCAACCCGCTGTTTAGCGCCTCGGGCTCGACGGAGCTGTTCCGTATTGGTATGCGCGCGGTGTATCTGGAGAGCATGGTATACGGCCTGTGCATGGGCGGGCTGTTTGTGGCGAGCGTGCTGTGGTTTGAGGCCGCGGCGTCGATGCTCGAATACGACAAGGTGCTCGCGCTGCTGGGTAATGCCGCACCGGTGATTGCGCTCATGATCTCGATGTGCATGCGGCTTATCCCGCAGTTTTTGCGCCGCGGTCGTACGGTGCTGGCGGTGCAGGATGCGATTGATGTGCCGGGCCGCGCGCCGGCCGACCCCGTACGCTCGCGCCTGCGGGCGTCGAGCGTGTTGATGGGCTGGGGCATGGAAGATTCGCTGGAGCGCGCGGACGCGATGCGCTCGCGCGGGTGGGGTGCCGCGACGCGTCGTACGACGTATGCGCGGTATCGGCTGGGGCGCAGCGACGTTGCCGCGCTGGTTGGGCTTGCGCTGTTTGGCGTGGTCACGGTGGCAGTGGCGTGGACCGCGACGACGCAGTATTCGTTTTATCCGCAGCTCTCGGTGCCGGCGCCGTGGCCGGGCTATGTCGTGTACGCTGCCTGGATGGTGCTGCCTTGCGCGTTGCACGCGATTGATGAGAAGAGGTTTGGCTGATGGCGCGGTTGGATAGGGGCCCGGTGTCGGGCGCGGCGTGCGGCCCGGATATTCCGGCGATTGAGGTACGGGGCCTGAGCTTTACCTACCCCGGGGCTGAGGCGCTGGTGCTCGACGGGCTCGACTGGTCTGTTCCCCAAGGTGCGTTTGCACTGCTCGTTGGCGGTACCGGGTCGGGCAAGTCGACGCTGCTCTCGCTGCTCAAACCCGAGATCGCGCCGATGGGCGAATGCGCCGGCGAGCTGTGCGTGCTGGGTGAGAGCGTTGCCGATATGGACGTTCGGGCGTCCGCAGAGCGCATGGGCTATGTGTTTCAGGATCCCGAGAACCAGATCGTGTGTGAAACCGTGTGGCACGAG
>URKH01000112.1 GCA_900548255.1 uncultured Collinsella sp.
GACCGCCTGGCTCGCTACTACGAGACGGTCACCAAGCACAACCTCAAGTATCGTCGCTACTATCACCAGTTCGACTACTAAAGAAAACGGGTGCGGGAACGCGCCGGGCTATTGAGAGGAACACAGAATGAGACAGTACATCATCGCCAGCCATGCGCACTTCGCTACCGGCATCAAGGAGAGCGTCGAGCTGCTCTCGGGCGCTCGCGACAACGTCCACGATCTTTCGATGTTCGTCGATGACCGTATGGACGTGGCCGAGGAGGCCCAAAAACTGCTGGCAGGCATGGCTGCCGACGATGATGTCGTCGTGTGCACCGACCTCTTTGGCGGCAGCGTCAACAACGAGTTCACCAAGATCGTCCAGACGCGTCCCCGCACGTACCTCGTTACCAACATGAACCTTCCTCTGCTCATTCAGCTGCTGTTCTCTGACGAGTCGGCGCCGGTTGAAGAGACGATTCGCGCCATCGTCGCTGCGGACGATACGCGCGTGAAGTTTGTCAACGACCTGTTGGTCGATGACGACGAGGAAGAAGAGTTCTAATCCGCAGCACCTACTGACACGCCGTAAGACGGCACAAGACCTTTGGGGGGTCACATTATGATTCAGCTACTTCGCGTTGACCATCGCCTGCTTCATGGCCAGGTCGCGGTTTCTTGGGTCCAGGGCCTTGGCTCCAACTGCATCTTCTGCGTGGGCGATAAGGTCGCCAACGACCCGGTGTGGAAGACGACGCTCAAGATGGGCAAGCCTGCCGGCTGCAAGCTCGTCATCAAAGATATGGCGAATGCCATCGAGGCCATTAACTCGGGCGTGACTGACAAATACAAGATGATCATCTGCGTCGCCACTATCGCTGAGGCAAAGCAGCTTGTTGAGGGCTGCCCGCAGATCAAGTCGGTCAACCTGGGTAACACCAAGCCCAAGGACGAGAAGCGTCCCGATGCCCGTCAGGTCTCTCGTCAGATCTTCCTGACCGCGGCTGAGGAAGCCGATGTGCGCGAGATGCTAGATCGTGGCGTTGAGGTCGAGATTCGACCCCTGGCCGATGACCCCAAGGTTGACTGCGCCAGCGTGCTCTAGGCGTTCAATTTCGAAGAGCCTTCGGGTTCTTCGTAGTGTCCTATATGGAAAGGGGGATGTATGCTTACCCAAGCAATCCTCATCGGACTTATCGCCGCATTTGGTAAGTTCGACTACCAGCTCGGTACGCTCTACGCGTTCCGCCCCATCGTCCTGTGCCCGCTCGTGGGCCTGGTGCTGGGGGACCTGCAGTCCGGTCTCGCAATCGGTGCGAGCCTGGAGCTGCTGTTCATGGGCTCGATCTCCATCGGCGCCTACGTGCCGCCTGATGAGACGATCGGCGGCGTGCTCGCCTGTGCCTTCGCTATCCAGCTGGGCCAGAGCACCGAGGCAGCCATCGCGCTCGCTATGCCCATCGCCACGCTGTGCCTTGCCATCAAGAACATCCTCAACGCCGCCCTGCCGATTTTGGTTGACCGCGCCGATGTTTTCTCTGCCCAGGGCAACCTTAAGGGCGTCTATGCGATGCACTTCCTGATCGGTTCCACCGGTATCATCATGGCGTTCCTGTTGTGCTCGCTGTCGTTCTATCTGGGTGCTGACGCTATCCAGGGCGTGCTCGACTTTATCCCCGACTTTGTCCTTGCTGGCTTTGGCGTTGCCGCCAACATCCTGCCTGCCATGGGCTTCGCCATGCTCGGCCGCCTGGTGCTCACCAAGCAGCTCGTGCCCTTCTACTTCCTGGGCTTCCTGCTGTGCTCCTACGCCAACGTGCCCGTCCTGGGCGTCGCCCTGATCGCCATCATCATCGGCATCGACAAGTTCGACCTGCTCGGCCTGGGCGGAGCCCAGCCCCAGCTCTCCGCGGAAGGGGATGAGGACGATGACTTCTAGTCCCGAGAACAAGATCACGCGCTCCGACCTCATCAAGAGCGCCGTCAACACCGGCGCCCTGGGCATGGAGTTCTCCTGGACCTACTACAAGCAGATGAACATCGCCTTCTGCCTGATGGTCGCCAACATGCTCAAGAAGATCTACGCCGGCCGCCCCGACGACTACGCCGAGGCCCTGCACCGCCACTGCGCGTTCTTCAACATCACCGTCCAGTTCGCCCCGTTCGTCGGCGGCATCGCGATGGCCATGGAGGAGAAGGTCGCCCGCGGCGAGATCGAGCCCGAGAGCGTCAACGACGTCAAGGCCGCCCTCATGGGTCCGCTGTCCGGCATCGGCGACTCCATCTTCCTGTCGACGCTGCGCGTGGTCGCCGCCGCGGTGGGCATCAGCCTGTGCCAGGCCGGCAACCCCTTCGGCCCCATCGCCTTCCTGCTCATCTACAACGTCCCCGGCTTCGCGCTGCGCATCTGGGGCGCCGTCAAGGGCTACGAGCTGGGCGTGGGCTTCCTGGACGAGGCCCAGAGGACCGGCCTCATGCAGAAGATCATGACCTGCGTGGGCATCGTGGGCGTCATGGTCGTGGGCGCCATGTGCAAGGACATGTTCTGGGCCAGCATCCCGGTGGCCATCGGCTCGGGCGAGGACGCCCAGACCCTCCAGGACATCCTGGACGGCATCATGCCCGGCATGCTCGGCATGATCGCCTTCTGGCTGTACTACTGGCTGCTGTCCAAGAAGATCAACCCCATGGTGCTGATCGTGGCCACCATGGTCGTGGGCATCGTCGGCGCGTTCTTCGGCGTGCTGGCGTAAGGGCCCGGCCTATTATCTGCCCCCAAGGGAAACGGCGACCCGTTGTGGTCGCCGTTTTTTATTACCGAAAGCTAGTTGGAGGTGCTTCGTGATTCGATCTGACAATCCACCCGATAATGGCGTGAGCGGGGCGATGTATCTATTTGGCACGGCGCTCTTGTGGAGTTTTATCGGCATCCTCGTTCGCGCCAATTCGCAGTCAGCTCTTTTGATCGGTGCCGTTACGGCAATATTTATGGCGCTCTTTATCCTGCTCGTCGGCAGGCCCGTCCTCCGCGTCAGTCGTCTTATTGTCCTTGTGGCCGTCTGCAACTTCGTGACGGGCACCACGTTTAACTTTGCCAACCAGCTCACGACGGTCGGCAACGCGATCGTCCTGCAGTACACCTCGATGATTTTCGTTATCGTGTATCAATCGCTCGCAACCCGCACGTTGCCCTCGCCTGCAAAGATTGCTTCCGTGGTGGTTGCTTTTACGGGTATGGGACTTTTCTTTTTAGGTGATTTGAGCGCCGAGGGCATGCTCGGCAACCTGCTTGCCGTCATTTCGGGCGCCACCTTTGGGCTGTGTTTCTTTTTAAACTCTCGCCCCGATGCGTCGCCCATGGTGTCCTCGCTCATCTCCTGCGGCATCTCGATACTTCCGATCGTCTATTTTGCCGGCGACCTAGGCTCTGTGAAACCCTTTGAGTGGGGGCTTATGCTGGTGCATGGCCTTTTTTGCAGCGGCCTTGCGAGTGTGCTGTATGCCAAGGGGATTGCGCGCACCAACGCGTTTGCGGCCAACTTGGTTTGCATGAGTGAGGTCGTGCTCGCTCCCTGCTGGTCGGCGCTCCTCTTTGGCGAGGTCTTTAGCTGGAACGAGTTCTTGGGCGCGGCGATGATCGTTTTGGTGATTGTGGCCAACTTGGCATCCGATGCTTTTGGCGACGGCTTTCTGGTGGCGCTTGTCCGCCATCGAAACAAAGAGCGCGCCTGACGGGATACGTCTGCCGTTTACGGTAAAAAACACTCCGCTGAGCGAGTGGTATTAAATAGTAAGAACCTGCATACCTATAATTGGTATCAAATCATTTGTGCCTGGCATGGGTGTTAGCAGCACACCAGGTACGCTTCGAGCCGTGGAATCGAACTCCCGGAATTGATATCAACAACGCGCGCGACGGGAGTGACGACGGTTCGAGATTCCTTATTGGGAGGAATTATGCTTGTCCAAGCAATCCTCGTCGGCTTAGTCGGAGCGTTTGGATGCCTCGACTACCAGCTCGGCACCCTCTACGCGTTCCGCCCCATCGTCCTGTGCCCGCTCGTGGGCCTGGTGCTGGGGG
>URKH01000113.1 GCA_900548255.1 uncultured Collinsella sp.
ACTGAATGTGTCCATCCTCGCAGTATCCGGTTCTCAAGGTGCACGCTCTGCGGCTCATCCGGTCCGACCGGGCCGCGCGGCAAGGAGATATATTGCCAGACCGCGAAGCCCTGTGGGACGTCAATTCCACTCTTCACAAGTCCTACACAACATATTGCTTTCTATAGGTAATAGAAAGACTGGTGCGGATCTTCCGCACGTATCAGATGATGACCCTTTGGTTCAGGAATATATAGAGATCGGTCACCTATAAGTGTTTATCTACCCGCGCTTTTAGCAATGTAAACCGCGCTTCAGATAAAAAGAGGGAGCGCCGCGCACAACGCGACACTCCCCTAGCGATTCAAGAGAATCTATTAGGCCTCGAGAGCCTTCTTGGCGATGGCAGCCAATTCGTTGAAGGACTCGATGTCCTCGTAAGCCATCTGAGCCAGGACCTTGCGGTCGAGCTCAATGCCGGCAACCTTCAGGCCGTGCATGAACTGAGAATAAGAAATGTCGTTCAGGCGAGCGGCAGCGTTGATACGGGTGATCCAGAGAGAACGGATCTCGCGCTTCTTGTTGCGGCGATCACGATACTGATACTGCAGGGAGTGCTGGACCTGCTCTTTAGCATGCTTGTAAGTACGCGAAGCGGCACCGTAGTAACCCTTCGCACGGTGCATAACGGTACGGCGCTTCTTCTTGGCGGCAACAGCGCGCTTAATACGTGCCATGTTCTATCAACTCCTAGACGGTAAGACGAAAAAAGGGAACGCGAACTTAAGCGAGACGCGACTTGATGACCTTGCGGTCGGCAGCGGCGATCTCGGTCTCCTTGCGGAAGCCACGCTTACGCTTGGTGGACTTCTTGCTCAGGATGTGGCTCTTGAAAGCCTTGGCGCGCATGAGCTTGCCGGTACCAGTCTTGCGGAAACGCTTCTTGGTGCCGCTGTGGGACTTCATCTTAGGCATGAAATACTCCTTAATCGGTTACAGAACACTAGTTACTTAGTATCGTTTGCCGCTTTTTCCTCATCGAAAGCGCCCTTAATCGGGGCGAGCAGCATAAGCATGTTACGGCCTTCCATCTTAGGCTTGGACTCGACCGTAGCGTAAGGCTTGAGATCCTCGGCGAGACGCTCGAGAACGTTAAGACCCTGCTCCGGGTGAGCCATCTCACGGCCGCGGAACATGATGGTGATCTTAACGCGTGCGCCCTTCTTGAGGAAACGCAGAACGTGGCCCTTCTTGGTCTCGTAGTCGCCAACATCGATCTTGGGTCGGAACTTCATTTCCTTGACCTCGACCTTAGACTGGTTCTTACGAGCGGCCTTGGCCTTCATGGCCTGCTGGTACTTGAACTTACCGTAGTCCATGACCTTGCAGACCGGCGGCTCCGCGTTGGGAGCGATCTCGACCAAGTCGAGACCCTGATCGTCGGCGACGCGCTGGGCATCGCGGATGGCGAACAGGCCGAGCTGAGAGCCATCGACGCCAATCAAACGGCACGAAGATGCAGTGATCTCGTCGTTGATGCGGGTGTCATCAGACTTAGCTATTTTCCCTACCTCCATTCATAAAAAAATAACCCGGCGCTTCTCAGCAACCAGGTCGTACACATAGACATCCTCGAAATGAGGAAGGGAATCTAAGTTGTATGACCAGTCAGCTGCTCATTGGCGCCAAAAGGTGGGAACCCTCGGGTTCCTCTTTAGGGCATTGCGGGAACAACGCCTTGGCGATAATAACACGTACAGCGCGCTATCACATTACGTACACGAAAAAGGGGCCTTGGCCCCCTTGAAGCGCAGGTGCATGCATGGTGCCCGAGGCGAGACTCGAAGGGCTTTCGCTTTGCGAAACCCCGGGCTTCGGGCGCATAGCGCCCTCGCCACGCTCCGCTACAAACAGTCCGCCGGCCTGTTTGCTTAACGTTTCGCGCGCTCACGCGAGTTCGGCACGAAAAAGGGGGCCTTGACCCCCTTGAACGCTCAGCTGCATGTATGGTGCCCGAGGCGAGACTCGAACTCGCACGTTGTTGCCAACGGTGGATTTTGAGTCCACTGCGTCTGCCAATTCCGCCACTCGGGCACGTAATGCGTGAGTTAGTTTATCACAGCTTTCTGTTGATTAGTCCGAAAATGGAACTTCGAGCATTTCGATGAGCTCGACCGAACGGAGCATCTCGCGCCGACGGCATCCACGACCGTCGACCGAGACCTCCCCCATCTGGTTGTCATAGGGATCCTCGCGCATACCGTCGAAGACGGGTTCAAACCCTGCCTGGAACCGGGAATTTGCCACCATGCGCCACGGATCGAGGTTACCAAAATAGTGGCGGCGGCGCCATTCCTCCCCCATCCTACGCGCCGAGGAACCAAACGAGACATCGGCGTTGAGCCAGCCAGTCTGCGGCGTATAAAACTCCGCCCAGTCATGCGGCCCCACCGAGTCGGGCGCAACGTACAGGCCGCTCTGCCAGCGGGCGGGCACACCGGCAATGCGGCACATGGTGATAAACGTGAGCGCCATAACGCCACAATCACCGCGAAGCGAATGCGCACAGTCATCGGCGATGGAGCCCAAAAGCAGATACGGCGGCTGATAGCGATAGTCGATATGCAGCGTCAAGTAATCATAGATAGCCCGAGCTCGATCGAGCTGGTCCTCGAGCCCGTCAACGACACGCTCAGTCAGCTGCTGCAGATACGGCGTGAACGCAATGTGTGGACGGTCCTCGGAAATGTCCTCGGGCAGCGATGTGTCCATACACGGATGCGCCGGAAGCGCACCCCCATAGATATCGTGATAAGCGGCATCGATTTGATAACGATAGATCACCGAGAACGAGCGATCGGTCGAGGAGACCCACGAAGCGGTACGCGCCAAGGCGTTCGCAGGGGCAATGACCCCCTCCGGCGTCATATCAAGAATCTCGATCTGAGACTGCTGGCGGCAGGCAGCGGCAACGGGAAGCCACGCGCGAACGGCCTCTCCTTCCAAAGCCCCGGGGACAGACACGCACGCCTTAAGCGTAATGGTACGAGACAGCCCGCCCTGCGTTTCCATCTCCTCGAGCATCTGGTTACGCAGCGCAATGCTATCCGTAGGATCGGGGCGCAGGCCCGGAACCTCCTTGGGATACACGCGCAAGGAATCAAGGAAATTGTCGAGGACGAATAGCTCGCCATCGATAAAACGCCAATCGATACGCTTGCGGTCAATCAGGTCGTCAAACTGCTTATCGGTAAACTCGGGCCATTCCTCGCGGATCATCTCAATAGCCCGATCACGCGACACCGAAAAATGAAGCGGCGTCTCGATCATGCGATACCGCTCGGCACGAACGCAGGCGGCAAACGAGGGATCAGGATTCTGCTTCAAAAGACGATCGCAAGCCGCAACCGCCTGTGTCAGATATCCAGCATCCTTGAGACGAAGAATCTCAGGCGGCAATCCGATATCGAGATGACGGAAATCATCGTCGCAAACCTCAACAGAGCACCCAACGGGACCCTCGGCAACAACCTTCCCGTCAGCAGGCAAAATATCAATAACAGCCATAACCACTCCCAAGTAGTACGACAACCAGTGCCCATTGTACCGACATAAAAACAAAGCCCCCAACCAAGGAGCCCTCAACACCGATAAACGGTATCAATTCAATTATCTCAGCCCAGTAACCCTGTAGCGAGTTAACGAAGGAGGCCCCGTTCGCCCGGAGCTTTTCCCATTGCGCGACTTCTGGCAAAGCCAGGCGAGCGCAAGGGAAAAGCGTAGGGCGAACGGGGCCTCCGGCGGAAAAGTTAAACCGCTACTTACGCCTTGTTGACGGAGCCAAACTCCTCCATGAGCTCCCTGGTGCGAGCAACGATGTTGTCGCGACCAGGCTTGAGGAGCTTGCGGGGG
>URKH01000114.1 GCA_900548255.1 uncultured Collinsella sp.
AGCCGAGGCCTTTTGCGTTGGGCGGTTGCTGTCGGTGGTGAACTAGAAAAGGAAGCCGATGGAGATAAGGGCGATACTGACGATAAGTACGGCGATATCCAGGCCTTTGATGGGGTAGCGCTTATACGAACTCGCACGCGTGCGCAGGTAGAAGCCGCGCTGCTCGGCGGCAAGCGCGGTGGCATCGGTCTTGCCCACGCTCGAAATAAGCAGTGGCACGCACAGCGGCAGCATGAGCTTGAGTTTCTTGACGGGATTCTTAGTGTCGTATTCTACGCCGCGTGCAGTCTGCGCCTCCATGATGGCGTTCATTTCCTGGCCAAATACCGGCACAAAGCGCAGCGCCGTGGTAAAGGTGAAGGCATAGCGATATGGCACGTGCAGCACCTCGACGCAGGCGTTGGCGAGGTCGTTGAGCTTGGTCACCATAAGCATGAGGATGAGCGGCAGCGCCACGCCCAACAGACGCAGGCAGGCCTTTGTTCCGGTGATGAGGCCCTCGTCGGTGACAAAGCCCCACACCACGTTGCCATCGCGCATAAAGGCCAGCTGGAGCACCAGCATGATAAGCGCGAGCGGAATCAGCAACTTGAGTAGCGAGAACAGACGGTTGACGACGCCGGCATAGGCACCCAGTACAAGGGTGAGTGCCAAAAAGCCCAGCAGCGCCACGTAGGTGTCGGACAAGAAGATGCCGATGATGATGGCGGCGGCGAGGCCCAGTTTGATGACGGGGTTCAGGCGATGCAGCAGCGTATCGCCCGGCATGTAGTCGATGACGTTAACCACGGCGGTCCATCTCCTCGGTAATACGAACGATATCGGTGACCTCACTCACCTGCGCAAAGGCAGGCGAGACGGAGGATGCCAGGCGGCGTGAGAGTTCAATGACCTGGGGCGGCTCGACGTAGGCACGCTGCATGAGTTCGATGTTCGAAAACAGCTCGTGCGTGCGGCCGCGGTCGAGGATGCGGCCGTTTGCCATTACCACAATGCGCTCGGCAAAATCCGAAACGACTTCCATATCGTGGCAGACCATGATAACGGCGCAACCGCGCTCGGCCATGGTGCGCACCGTTTCCATGACGGTCATGCACTCGCGGTAATCAAGGCCGCTCGTGGGCTCGTCGAGCACGACGATCTTGGGCTCTACGACCACGACAGAGGCGAGTGCCACCATCTGGCGCTGACCGCGCGAAAGCGAGAAAGGTGCCTCATCGGCAGGCAGGCCAAAGCGGTCGATGACGAGCTGGGCGCGACGCAGAGCCTCGGCGCGGTCCATGCCGCCAAGCTCCAAGCCAAAGGCGACCTCGTCGAGCACGGTGTCCTTGCAGATCTGACGGTCAGGGTTTTGGAAGAGGGTTGCGACTTCGCGGGCGATACGGCTCGTGGGAACGGCTGCGGTATCCAGTCCCGTGACGCGCACGCTGCCTGAGGCGGGCTTAAGCAGGCCTGTGAGCAGCTTGGTGAGCGTGGTCTTGCCGGCACCGTTCTGGCCGACGATGCCCACGAGCTCGCCGGGATAGAGGGTTAGGTTGAGGTCGTGGACGGCGGCGCCGCCATTGGGATAGGCAAACTCAACATGGTCGAAGGTGAGCACGGGCTCGGCGTCCTTGGCGTGCGGGCGCAACGACGGTGCGTGCGGTGAGCCGGCGGGTGCCTGAATGTCGCTGCTTGCGTGTGCGGGGTCGACGATGCCCGAAATCAGGCGCTCGGCCTCATCGACATCCAAGCAAGGGGTACCGCTTACCAGGCCATCGGCCTGGAGGCTATTGAAGATACGCGTGACGCGAGGGCAGTCGACGCCGATGGCACGGAGCTCGTCGGTATGCGCGAAGACCTCGTGTGGCTCGCCCTGCAGCGCGATTTCGCCCTGGTTGAGCACGAGCACGCGGTTGCAGTACTCCGAGAGCAGGGCGACCTTTTGCTCAACGACGACGATGGTGATTCCAAGTGCGCGGTTTGCCTCACGTAGCGTCTCGAAGACCAACGTGGAGCTGGCGGGGTCGAGTGCCGCGGTGGGCTCGTCGAGAACCAAGACGCGCGGACGCATAGCGAGGATGGCAGCGATGGCTACCTTTTGCTTCTGTCCGCCCGAGAGGGTGGCGATCTCGCGGTCGCGCAGGTCGCTGATGCCGACGGTCTCGAGGGTTTCGGTGACGCGCTGCTCAATCTGGTCGTGCGGCACGCCAAAGTTCTCGAGGCCAAAGAGCATCTCATCCTCAACCACGGAGGCGACCATCTGCGTGTCGATGTCTTGCAGCACGCTGCCGACGATTTGCGACACGTCGGTCAACGAGACCTCGCAGGTGTCGTGGCCGTCAACCATGACGGACCCAAAGAACGTGCCGGTGTAGTGGTGGGGCACGGCGCCCGACAGGCAGGCGGAAAGCGTGGACTTGCCGGCGCCCGAGGGCCCGATGATGCCGATGAAATCTCCCTTGTTCACGCTGAGCGAGATGTGGCTAAGCGCCTGCTCGGTCTGCGTGCCATAGGAGAACGAGACATCGTCGACGTTGATGATCGTTTCCATGGATACCTTTCATAGTCATTGGGGACGTTCTTACATGACTAGTCGTTTAAGAACGTCCCCAAAAGCTAGTCGTTTGGGATGGTCTTTGTTGGTGGAGTGCGGAGACGGCTTTACGAGGGGCTCCAGGTTGGCGCGAAAGAGGAGCGAAGCGTACTTGGGTACGCGAGCGACGAATGAACGCCAAGATGGGGTGGCTCATAAAGCCGAACGGGTTAGTTGAGCTTCAGGGCCTTCTGGATGGGCAAGTAGAGGGCGCCGACCAGAATGGCGTTAAAGACGGCGGTCATGGCGACGACGGGCAGCATGGCGGCGGCGAGCTCGCCCACCACGCCGAGCATGGCCATCTTGATGACCATGAAGATGACGCCCGAGACAAAGGTGGTCACGAACGTCGCGACAATGGCGATGGCGGGCTTGACCTGACCGTTCTTGCCGGCGGCATTGACGATGACGGCCATGAGCATGGCGGCGATGCCCTCGGCGGCAAAATCGACGAACGGCGAGGTGGTGGTGATCTGGATCACGGCAGCCGAGATGAGGCCAATGACGAGCGCCTGACCGATGTTGGGGCGAACGACCAGGATGGTGAGGCAGAAGGCCGAGATGATGAACTCGGGGCTGATCATGCCGCCCGAGATGCCCGAGATTGCCTTGCCGACGGTAAAGTTGAGGATGAAGCCGGCGGCGAGCAGGATGGCGAGCAGGACGAGGGCGCGGACATCGAGTTTGCCGCGGTCGGCGGTCTGGACGGTGCGGGGCTGGGCGGCGGTGTTCTGAGACATGGTGAAAATCCTTTCGGAATGGGAGTGCAAGAGAAAAGCGGAGGCGCGTGATGCGAATGCGATCGGGCTCGAGATAGAAAAAAGCCCCCGGTCGAAACCGGAGGCCTTCCAATCACCTAGAGCGCAAAAACAGGCGTGAGGGACTCACTGTCGACCGATCGTATTCGCATCACGCCACCACCAGTTGTTGAGAGACGTCATCGTGTTCTTCATGTTGGTGGCTCCTTTCGTGATGCCGTGGCGCGGTCGCACCTAGTTGCTGTTGCGCTGCACTATAGCACAGCGAAGTGTATGCGAGGAAATCTTTTTTGAAAAGATTTCAGGCGGGTTTCCCGTCCTTGATTCTCATCTTCATTGCAACAGCCTCAGGACTCAGCGCAACGCGTTGCG
>URKH01000115.1 GCA_900548255.1 uncultured Collinsella sp.
CCCGACGATTGAACGTCAGATTGCCGCTTAGGGGCGTTTGCAGCGTCGAGCCGTTACGGCGTTTGATAAAACGCCGTAACCCTACAGTTCAGTCACGACAACGCCGTTGTAGATCTCGTCCCAGCGGTCCATGACCAGGTGGCCGGTCTTGGGATCCATGGCGTTGAGCTTGCCGCAGGTATTGGCGGTCTTGAGCACCGTGACATCGTCGGCACCAGCAGCAATGGCATGCGCAAAGCCGGCGATGGTCGAGTCGCCGGAACCCGTCGCGTTCACAGCCGCAATCGCGGGCGTCTTGGCGCGGAACGCGCGACCCTCATGGAAGCCCACCGAACCGGCAGCGCCCATCGAAACGACAACCCAGGGGATACCGGCAAAGCGGCCATCGGCGGCAAGCGCCTCGCGCAGGGCATCGACATCATCGGTCGTAAAGGACGTACCCAGCAGACCGTTAATCTCGGTCAGGTTGGGCTTTACGAGCTCAGGCTTAGCGTCGGACTCCAGCGCGGCCTCCAGCGATGCGCCCGAAGTGTCAAGCAGCACCTTGGCGCCCGCCTCCTCGGCAATCTTGACGAGCTCGGCATAGTAGCCAGCATCGACGCCACGCGGCAGCGAGCCCGAAAGCGTCACGACGTCCGCCTTCGCTGCAAGCTCGGCGAACTTGGCCGTAAAGGCCTCGAGCTCGGCAGGCGCAATCTGCGGACCGCTCTCCAGCAGCTCGGTCTGATTACCCTCGTGCAGGATATTCAGGCAAATGCGCGTCTCACCGGCAATGGGCACAAAGTCATTCTTGACGCCATCGGCATCCATGAGCTCGGCCATATAGGCACCCATGTGACCGCCAAGCAGGCCGGTCGCGAGCACGTCGTCACCCAGCTGCAGCAACACGCGGCTCACGTTGAGGCCCTTGCCGCCAGCGGTCTTTTCGGGCGTCACGCGGTTCACGTCGTCGATGATCAGCTTGTCGAGCTGATAGCGCGTATCGATCGACGGGTTCATGGTAACGGTCAGAATCATATTGAACTCCTGTTTCCGGGGCGCCAAACGCGCGACCCCAAACATACGATAACTCGTTAAAGGATCTCGATCTCAAAGCCACGGGTGACGGTCTCCCCCGGCTTGGCAACCAGGCAGCCGCGCTTATGCTCCAGAACATCGTCCTCGTCAGAGCAGGTGGACAGGCCGCCCCACGGTTCCACGGCCACAAAGTCGCCCTCGGGCTTGCTCCACACAATCAGGTATGGCATATCGGGGAACGTCAGGCGCACGCCCTTGTCCTCGGTTTTCTTGGTCAGCGTAACCACGCGGCTGTCGAGCACGTCGAAGATGGTCTCGGCAAAGTCAAAGAGTTCGTGGGTCAGCGGCAGGTCGTGGCCGACCATCGGGTTTTTGCTGCGATGCTCGACATCAATCAGGCCCGTCGAGGGAACGGCAGTACAGAGCTCGGCGGCCTCACGCTGCTCAAAACGGAGCTCGTAATCGTCATAGGACTCGCCCTCGTCGAGCGGGCACGTAAAGCCGGGGTGACCGCCCACAAAGAACGGCATGTCCTCGGTACCCTCATTGGTCACCTCGTACGACACGGCCACCTTTTCCGAATCGATCGCGTAACGAGCAACGATCTTAAACGGATACGGGTACTGCTCGAGCAACTCGGCATGGTCGGCAGAGCTCAGGCTCAGCGCAACCATGTTATCGCCCTGCTCCTCGAGCTTCCACTCCTGCTTGCGGGCAAAGCCGTGGCGGGCAAGCTTGACCTCGCGGCCGCCCATGGTCATCGCGCGGCCGTCACGAAGGCCGCCGCAAATCGGAAAGCAAATGGGTGCCTGGCCCGACCAGACCGAAGGATCGCCCTGCCACAGGTACTCGCGACCGTTGGCTTTAATCGAAGTGAACGATCCTCCAGCCGTGCTCAGTGCCACGCGAACAGAACCGTTATCAAGAACAAACTCCATAGGAGCCTTCCCTTTCTTACGACAGCCCGCCAAGTCAATAGGGCTGACAGAAAACCGGCCCGCGCCCCCTCACAGAAACGCGAGCCGTAAATTGAAAAGCTGCAGAATGCCGGGTACCGCCAAAACGAAGCACACAAGCTCGGCAAGCAAACGTGTTATCGGAGCAACTTGCCATACCAGAACGCTTCGCAACAACAGCGGTAACCCCACAGGTCACTCAGACATCAGCGAGAAGCCAGCTGGCGAGGCAAGGTGCCGTGAAGCGAGACGGCATTGACCTTCTGGTCATGCCGTCGAAGCTGAGCGGCAGATTGCCCGCCAGATGGCTTCGCAGCGTCGACCGGTCCGGCGTTTGTTAAAACGCCGGAACCCCCTTAGTCGTGGTATTCGCCGCGGTCCCACTTCTCGAGGAACTCGTCAAAGAAGTGCGGGTCAGCCTGAGCCTCGGCGTCGGCCTTATTGCAGGCATCGATCTTGGCGATCAGGGCATCGTGCTCGGGGGTCTTCTCGTAGGGCTCCTCCAGGAAGGCAAGCATGATATCGGCCATCAGGAACTCGCCGGTGATCTTGCCGCCAAAGCCCACGATGTTGGCGTTGAGCTCGCGACGGGCATACAGGGCAGAGGTCATGTCGCGAACCAGGGCGCAGCGGGCGCCGGGAACCTTGTTGACGGCGTTGGTGATGCCGATGCCGGTGCCGCACAGGGCCACGCCAAAGTCGGCCTTGCCGCTGGCGACAGCCTCGCCCACGGCCTTACCGTAGATGGGATAGTGCGTACGGGTGTGGCTGTAGGTGCCACAGTCGAGCACCTTGTAGCCAGCCTGCTCCAGGCGGTCGGCCAGATAGATCTTCTCGTCCGTAACGATATGGTCGCAACCGATTGCGATGGTCTTCTTCATCAGAACGTCCTTTCGTCTGAATTCACAAGTTGAGGTAGAAGTTCGAGTTCTCGGTGGCTCTCGTTAGGCCATCTTGTTGAGCATGTCGACACGGATCTGGTGACGGCCGCCGGCGTACTGAGCGCGCAGGAACTCGCGGGCGATCTTCTTGGCGACCTCGGTGCCCACAACGCCCGGGCCCATGGTGACCATGCGCGAACCGTTGTGCTCGCGGGTCATGTAAGCGGAACGCTCGTCGGAAATGTTGGCGACGACCATGCCCTTGATCTTGACGGCGGCCATATAGGAGCCGACGCCGTACTTATCGAATGCGAAGCCCTGGGAATCCTTGTGCTCCAGCAGGTCCTTGGCAACGGCGGTCGCGGAATCGACAAAGTCCGCGGCAGGGGTCTCGGAATAGTCGACGACCTCGTGACCGTCGGCGATGAGCATCTCCTTGATGGACTCCTTCATCGACATACCGTCGGCATCGGAAGCGATTACAACCCTCATGACATCCTCCTTGAGAGATACGCAGGTGCGTAGTTTCTGTTTGGAAGTGTTGAATCGCGTTCAGGTCCGGGCATCTGAATGTGCGGTTCTTCACTGTTCATGTTTATTTGAACACATTCGAACAGCGACTGCAACCATTATTTGTTTATCTTTGTTCTTTTTTGA
>URKH01000116.1 GCA_900548255.1 uncultured Collinsella sp.
CCTGCAGGTAGCGCCCGAGCTTGCGCTCGAGGCCGCTGCGCGTGTGGATGCCGACCGTGCCGCCGGAAAGCCGCTACCCCCGCTTGCGGGCGTGCCGCTGGCCATCAAAGACAACATGAACCTCGTGGGCACGCGCACCACCTGCGCTTCCCGCATGCTCGGGGACTACCAGAGCGTCTACACCGCCACCTGCGTCCAGCGCATGCTCGACGCCGGCTGCCTGCCCATGGGCAAGGCCAACATGGACGAGTTCGCTTTTGGCAGCTCCACCGAGAGCTCGGCGTTCCACCGCACCAACAACCCCTGGGATACCGAGCGCGTGCCCGGCGGCTCCTCGGGTGGCTCCGCTGCCGCTGTCGCCGCGGGCGAGGTCGCGCTTTCGCTGGGCTCGGACACCGGCGGCTCCATTCGCCAGCCGGCGTCGCTGTGCGGCGTGGTGGGCTTTAAGCCCACGTATGGCGCCGTGAGCCGTTACGGCGTGGTTGCCTTTGGCTCGTCGCTCGACCAGGTGGGTCCCTTTGGCCGCACGGTCGAGGATGTCGCGCTGGCCATGAACGCGCTTACCGGCGCGGGCCACGATCCGTACGACTGCACCAGCCAGGATTGCGCCGTCGACTTTACCGAGCACCTCAACGACAGCATCGAGGGCAAGCGCGTGGGCATCATCCCTGCGTTTATGGAGGCCAAGGGCCTGACGCCCGAGGTCAAGGCCGCTGTTCAGCGCGCCGCCCAGGAGCTGCAGAACCAGGGCGCCGAGCTGGTCGAGGTCGACCTGCCGCACCTGGACGCCGCCATCGCCGCCTACTACGTCATCGGCCCGGCCGAGGCGTTCTCCAACCTGGCACGTTTCGACGGCATTCGCTACGGCTATCAGGAGGAGGGCTGCGCCAACCTGTCCGACCAGAGCTCGCTGTCGCGCGCCCACGGCTTTGGCGCCGAGGCCAAGCGCCGTCAGATGCTCGGCGCCTACCTGCTGAGCTCGGGCGTGTACGACAAGTACTACTACGCTGCGCAAAAGGCCCGCACGCTCATCACGCAGGACTACGACGCCGCGTATGCCAAGGTGGACACCATCCTCATGCCCGCCTCGCCGCGCACGGCCTTTAAGTTTGGCGAGATCAGCGACCCCACGCAGATGTACCTTTCGGACCTGTACACCATTTCGCTCAACATTTGCGGCAACGGCGGTATCTCGGTGCCGCTGGGCCTGGGCGAGGATACTCAGCTGCCCGTTTCTGCCCAGCTGGTGGGACCTGCCTTTAAGGACCGTCAGCTGCTCACGTTTGCCCGCGCCCTGGAGCGCGGCTTTGCCGATGCCGCCACGGGTGCGCCCGCGCTTTCCGTCGCGCCCGATTTTGCCGGGAAGGGAGGCGAGCTGTAATGAAGGAGCTTTCCGAGGTCCTGCAGGATTGGGAGGCCGTGATCGGCCTGGAGATCCATACCGAGCTCACCGCACTCGATACCAAGATGTTTTGCAACTGCAAGCTCAGCCACGATGACGAGCCCAACGCCAACGTGTGTCCGGTGTGTCTGGGCCTGCCCGGCGCCCTGCCGGTGCCCAACAAGCGCGCCATCGAGAGCATCGTCAAGGCCGGCCTCGCTACCAACTGCGAGATCCAGCGCCACTCGATGTTCTACCGCAAGCACTACTTCTATCCCGACATGGCCAAGAACTTCCAGACCACGCAGGGTCCGGTCGCCTTTGCCATGTACGGTCACCTGGACCTGGACGTGACCGGTCGCGGTGCCGCCGAGCGCCCCGACTGCGCGTTTGGCGAGGCCGAGGCCCAGAGTCTGGCGAGCGCGTCGGCCAACGCCGAGGGCCTGTCCACGTCCATGACATCGACCATGCGCGAGGGCAACCAGCGCGCCGGCCATCTGGCCAGCTACGATGCGTCCAACCTGCAGATGCCCGAGCGTCGCGAGGACGGTTCCTACACGGTGCCCATCCGCATCCTGCGCATCCACATGGAGGAGGACGCCGCCAAGATGGTTCACGTGGGCGGCGCCGAGGGCCGCATTACCGCCGCGGCCGAGTCGCTCGTCGACTACAACCGCTGCGGCACGCCGCTGATCGAGCTCGTCACCGAGCCCGACCTGCGCACGCCCGAGGAGGCTCGCCTATTTATGGAGAAGCTCCGTCGCATCTTTGTGACGCTGGGCATTTCCGACTGCTCCATGGAGAAGGGTTCCATGCGCTGCGACGGCAACGTGTCGCTGCGCCGCCGCGGCGAGACCAAGCTGGGCACCAAGACCGAGCTCAAGAACCTCAACTCGTTTAAGAGCCTGCATGACGGCCTTGCCTACGAGATCTGCCGCCAGGCCGAGGTGCTCGAGGAAGGCGGCATCATCTATCAGGAGACCCGCCACTGGGAGCCCAGTCGCAAGCGTACCGTGGTCATGCGTGTGAAGGAAACGGCCGACGACTATCGTCTGTTCCCCGACCCCGACCTGGCGCCGTTCGATTTGGACGACGAGTTTATCGACCGCTGCCGTGGCGAGATTCCCGAGCTGCCCGATGCCAAGCGCACCCGTTTTGAGGCCGACTTTGGTATTAAGACGGCCGACGCCGAGCAGATTGCCGGCGATCCGGAGTTTGCCGACTTCTTTGAGGCCGCCGCTGCCGGCATGGCTGGAAAGGAGGCGCAGACGGTCGCAAACCTGCTGGTCAACGAGATGATCGCCTACCTTAAGGGTGCGGGCGTGTCGCTCGCCGAGTCCGGCATTGCGCCGGCTCAGGTGGCAGCGCTGGCCAAGCTGCTGGCGACCGACGCCATCAGCTCCAACCAGGCGCACGAGGTCTTTGAGGCCATGGCCCAGACCGGTGACGATCCCAACAAGATCGTCGACGAGCGCGGCATGCGTCAGGTGAGCGATGCCGGCGCGCTGCAGCCGATCGTGGACGAGGTGCTGGCAAACTGTGCCGATCAGGCGCAGCAGTATCGTGACGGCAACCAGAAAGTCATCGGCTTTTTGGTGGGCCAGTGCATGAAGGCGAGCCGCGGCAAGGGCAACCCCAAGCTCTTCAACGAGTTGCTGAGAACGTCGCTCTCGTAAACGGGAACCGAGGGGCCGGGCGCAGGGCCTTGCCTCTCAATTTCGGACAGTCCTGACTCACGACGGAGGCGCCACTGGCGCCTCCTGTTCGTGCGGAACTCATTGAGAGGCAAGGCCCTGCGCCCGGCCCCTCGGTTCCGTA
>URKH01000117.1 GCA_900548255.1 uncultured Collinsella sp.
TCGGCCGCGTGACCCCTGCGCAGAAGCGCAGCCTCGTGCAGGCGCTCAAGGCCGAGGGGCACACCGTGGCCATGACGGGCGACGGCGTCAACGACGTGCTGGCGCTCAAGGAGGCCGACTGCTCCGTCGCCATGGCGGCTGGCTCCGACGCCGCGCGTAACGTGGCCGAGATCGTACTCGTCGACAACGACTTTGCTTCGATGCCCGCCGTGGTGGCCGAGGGCCGTCGCTCCATCAACAACCTGCAGCGTTCGGCTTCGCTGTTCTTGACCAAGACGCTGTTCTCGATGGGCCTGGCGGCGCTGTGCATCGCGCTGCCGCCGTACCCCTTCGAGCCCATCCAAATGACGCTCATCAACTTCTTCTGCATCGGTGCGCCGGGCTTTGTGTTGGGCTTGGAGCCCAACAATGCTCGCGTGAAGGGTGCGTTTTTGACGAACGTACTCAAGCGTGCACTGCCGGCGTCGATTGCGGTCATTTTGGCTGCGGCGCTCGATATCTTTGTGGCGCGCGTGTTTGGCTTTAGCCAGCTCACGCTTTCGACCATGTGCCTGCTCACGTCGTGCGCGGCGAGCGTGAGCCTGATCTGGCGTATTTCGCAGCCCCTCACGCCCTTACGTGTGGCGCTCTTTGTGTTTGTAGTTGCCGGCATCCTGGCGGGCGTTATCGGATTCCCGAAGCTGCTGTCTATTGCCAACCTGTCGATGGGCCAGATGGTTATCTTGGCTGTCATCGTGGTCTTTACCTGCTCGGTGTTCTTTAAGCTCGCCACGATGATGGATTCGCTCAAGCCGCGTCGTCGTCATGCCGCAACGGGTCTTGGCCGCGGTGTGCGCGTCCGCCTGGGTCGGGGTGGCGGCAAGGTGAGCTCGACGGGTTCGACGGCCGAGCGTTTTGCCAAGCGCGTCGCCGCCGACATGGCGCAGCGCCGCGAAGATCGCACCGCTCGCGAGGCCGAGGCCCGTGCACTCGAGGGCGTGGCCCAGGCCCAGCCCAAGAAAAAGAGGAGTACCGGAGCCAAGCGCTCTCGCGTGACCAAGTCCGCCCAAGGCATCAAAGTCTCGATGCCAAGCAAAAAGAAGTTGTAACCGCACCTTACAGGGTAGCTAATTTGGGACGGGGCTTTTTTAGCTACCCCGGCTGATGGCCCCCAGGCTGATGGCGCGATCGATTTGGCCAATTGGCGGCCAGGGCAGCTAAAAAAGCCCCGTCCCAAATTAGCTACCCTCCGATGTTGAATTGGTGCCTTGCTCCTGTGGGGCCGTGGCGATGTTATGCTCTAACCTCGATTGTTTGAATTGCTTCGAAAAGAGGATGCCGTGATCTGCCCGCATTGCCTTAAGACTATCGAGGACGGCGCCTCGTTCTGCCCCTACTGCAACGCCTATGTGGGTCCGGGCGATGGCCCCGAGCACACCGAGTTCGTGTTCTGCGAGGGCTGCGGTGCCCGTCTTTCTCCGCACGATCGTACGTGTCCCAAATGCGGACGCCCCGCTCCGGGTATCCTCTCCGAGGACGCGGCCGCATCCGACCTGGCAGCGGGCCACACGGCGGGCTTTCCGCGCCTAACGCAAGAGCAGATCGATACCGAGGTGCCTCATGCGCCCGCCTCGGCTGCCGCGGTTCTTTCGGACGCCGCCGACCCCAATGAGACCTGCGTGCTGCCGGCTTTCGATAAGGATTTCGGTATCCCCAAGGTCGTTATTCCCACACCGGTTTCCCTGCACGACGATCCTCAAAAACCCAAGCGTAAGGTGCATCCCGATGAGGACGCTTATCACAAGCACAAGCGTCATATTCCCAAGCCGCTTATCGTCATCGCGGTTCTTGCCGTCGTGTGCGGTGGGGCCTATTGGTTCGTGACGGCCGATCCCATGGGTGTTATGCCCGGCTTCTATGACCAGTTTGGCCAGGCCGCGCAGACGACCTTCCCTACGCGCCAAAAGGGCGAGGCGACTGAGGACGATACCAAGCAGGACGATTCTGCCGAGGTGGTCCAGGAAGAAACCGTGCTGACCGATGATCAGCTCTATACCAGGCTCGACGGTCTGTATCAGACCATCGTGTCCTACGGTGACGAGGATCAGATCGGCGAGGTCATCGATTCCTTCAACAACGGCTATCTCCGAACGTCGCTGTCCACCCGTCAGGAGCTGTCGCAGAGTGCCTACGCCCTGCGCGACCAGATCAAAAAGACGCAAGATGAGCTCAACAACCTGAAAGTACAGGACGATACGGTCTATGCGGACGACATCGCCCACCTAAAGCAGCTTGCCGAGTGGATGTACGAGCGTGTCGACGTGATCTGCCAGAGCTGGGACATTTCGCTGGCCATTCCCGATGGCGAGTCGATGAGCTCCCACCAAAGCGAGATCCTGGCGCCCATCGCGCAGGGCGGCAACAGCGCGCTGAACCAGTACGACGCCAACGTGGGTTCCTGGAAGCCGCAGCAGCGTTCCTAAAATTAGTTCGCCATAGTCGGCATAACCTACGTGCGCAATTGATGTAAGCCCGTGCTTATTGCTACAATTCGTACAAATATGCTTTAAACGCACGAGGAAGGAACCACATGTTTGGTTTTAAGAAAGAGCTCTACACGCCCGAGTATCAGCTTGTCGGCGACGAGTGCGCTGTAATCGAGACGTCGAAGGGTACCATCAAGGTCAAGTTTGACGGCGAGGGCGCTCCCATTCATGTCGCGAACTTCTGCGAGCTTTCCACGATGGGCTTCTATGATGGCCTTAAGTTCCATCGCTATGTGCCCGGCTTTGTCATTCAGGGC
>URKH01000118.1 GCA_900548255.1 uncultured Collinsella sp.
CTGTATCGAGCACGCGACGACCCAACGCCGGAGCGCAAGGCGGGGAAATACCTTTGCCTCGCGCGACTCTGCGAAGCCGTGAGCGAGAGGGAAAGGTATTTCCCCGCCCTGCGCTCCGCAGCAGCCAGCGCCAAGCGCTAGTAGTTCACCACCTGCTCCTCAAAGTACGCCTTGGGGTGGTTACACACCGGGCACACCTCAGGTGCCTCGGCACCAACGTGCAGATGTCCGCAGTTCAGGCACTTCCACACCTTTACGCCCTCGCGCTCAAACACCTCGCCCGACTCAATGCGCTCGACGAGCTTGTTGTAGCGCTCCTCGTGGGCCTTCTCGACGGCGGCGACACCACGGAACTTTGCGGCAATCTCGGCAAAGCCCTCTTCCTCGGCGGTCTTGGCAAACTCGTCGTACATCGTGGTCCACTCGTAGTTCTCACCCGCGGCGGCATCGCGCAGATTGTCCAGGGTATCGGGGACGGCGCCATCGTGCAGATACTTAAACCACAGTTTGGCGTGCTCGGACTCGTTGCCAGCCGTCTCGGCAAAGATGTTCGAGATCTGAACGTAGCCGTCCTTCTTTGCCTTGGAGGCATAGTAGCGATACTTGGTGTGTGCCTGGGACTCACCGGCAAAAGCGGTCTCGAGGTTCTTCTTGGTTTGGGAATTCTCAAAATCCATAGGTGTACTTCCCTTCAACGCATGCCGCCCGTAGGCTTCGAGCGGCCTCGTCTTTAGGATGCCCTCATGTCGGAAATCTAAACCTTACAATCCTGTTCTTCAGATTTGCACGGGCTAGATGCTCAGCCAGCGATCGCCCTCGGCTCGGCAAAAGCCCTCACGCTCCAGGTCGGCCAGAATGCCCGCGACAAGCTCGCGCTCGACCGGCCCGCGCCCAGCCGCCGCTTCCATATCGTTAACGCCCACCACGGCATCAGCAAGCGTAATCCCCGCCGGTTGGCCATCGCGCGCTGCCAGCAACATGCGCACGATATGCGCGCGCTTTTGGCGACGTGAGCCCTCAAACTTTGATTGACGGCTATAGCCCGCCGAGCGCCTGGACGGATTGGGCAACGTCTTTTTTAGATATGCGCCGTAATCCAGCAACGCGTAATACCACGCGCGCGGCGTGTCGGCATCATCGAGCGGCACGGCAAAGGGAGCGATCTCGTCGGTCGCCGCACCGGGGGCCGCCGGACAGGCCGCCTGAATCAGCGGCACCAGCTCGCGGTCGGGAACAGCCGGTACATCGGGAAAGAAGTGATGCAGAAAGACCGTGCGCACGTTGGTCTCCAGATACACGCCTGGAAGGTCAAACGCAAACGACCGGATACCTTGCGCCGTTGCCGGGCCAATACCAGGCAGAGCGACCAAGTCACGCGTCTCACGCGGAAACTCACCGTCCCAGTCCTCCACAACGCGCTGAGCGGCCTTGTGGAGCGCCAGAGCGCGTCGGTTGTAGCCCATGCCCTGCCAAGCGTCCAAAACATCGGAAGGCGCGGCTTGGGCAAGCGCCTGCACGGTCGGAAAGCGATCGAGCCACGCCGGCATACGCGTCTCCACGCGTGGCACCTGTGTTTGCTGCAACATGACCTCAGAAAGCCAAATGATGTACGGATCGCGCGTGCGGCGCCACGGAAGGTCGCGATAATGCAGGACCCCTTCCGAACGAATCATCGAACGAAAGGGGTCCTGAATCATATCTATGCTCCTTATGCGGCGCTATTCCTCCCGGCATGTATACGCACAGGTGGCGTACTCGGGAAACGCTTCGCGGTCGGCGAACTTGGGATCGACGGCCGGGAACTGGCGGTGAGCGACGATGTCGCCGAGCGAAACGGAATCGAGGTAGTCGCGCATCAACGCTTGAGCTCCGGCCCACAGGGGATGATAGCAGCACGTGCCCATGCGCGCACAGTCGCCATCGGGTGCGGTGCAATCATTCATAACCATAGGGCCCTGAACGGCCTCGACGACCTGACGAATGGTGACGTCGTCCGGACTGACCTTGAGACGCATGCCACCGTGGACGCCACGCAGGCTCTCCACAATACCGGCCTGGACCAAACCGTGCTGAATCGAGCGGGCAAACGAATACGGAACATTGACCTCTTCGGCAGCGGTGCGAACAGAAAGCAAACGCTCCGGATCCTCGGCAAGCATCGCCAGCATACGAAGGGCGTAATCAGTCCTCCTCGATATGTCCATTTTTCCCCTTTCAAGGAATACGAGCAGCTCGAACGAGCTCCGGGGCCGAGCTTGTGTCGAGACGCTAAATGACCGCTAGGACATCCAAATGGTAAATCGGATATCCACTGAGTGCCGCGCTTGGAGCGAAATGCATCAGATGCGGCCTACAGTGCAATTTAGTATAACCTAACCCCCTGTCTCGTTGAACAGGTGTTGCGCAACAAAGCTGTTGTTTAGACAGATATGCTTATTAGATTTTACTTGCGTTCCCGAAGGCGCGGGGATTCTGGGCGAAGATGCGCCAGGGCGATCGTTCTATCGAAACAAAGTGCATCAAACGCAAAAAGCCACGTCCGAAGACGTGGCTTTAATTGCGTTGGCGGGAAGTACGGGGCTCGAACCCGCGACCTCCGACGTGACAGGCCGGCGCTCTAACCAAACTGAGCTAACTCCCCAGGCAGTCGTTCGCGTTTGTTTCCGCTCGCGTGCGCTGCGGGGATTAGTATACACAGAAGTCTGTCCGGCGCGCAACAACTTTTTTGAAAAAATTTTTCGGTCCCTCCGGGAGGGTCTCCGGGGCCG
>URKH01000119.1 GCA_900548255.1 uncultured Collinsella sp.
CATGCCGCTGTCGACTACCCTACCGGCGCCTACGAGCCCGTTGAGCCCAATGTCGAGGAGCACCTAGGTGGCGCCGCAACCACGCAGGAGATGCGCCAGGTTGCGGGACGCGCGACCACGGCGCGCGTCGCTCCCAACAGCCTGCGCGCCAAGGCGGCGGCAGAGCGCAGCCAGACGCAAAAGAAGGTCATCGTCTTCTCGATCGCCATCGCCATCGTCGCGGTCATCGCCTGCGCCGGCGCCATCCTTATCACCACTGCCGGTGAGGGCCTGGGCGAGCGCCCCGAGCCGATCCTTTCGTCGCATACGACCGAGCACGACGCGGATAGCTCCGGTCAATCGCAAAGCCAGCAGGACGACCCGCAGGGTAACTCCGCATCCACCGACTCGTCATCGAACACCCCCGATCAATCGCAGGGCGCCGATTCCTCTACGGCCAACAGCGGCACGCAATCCGGCACGACTGACTCAAGCCAAACGACTGACGGCTCTCAACCGAGCACGGGCGGCTAGACGAGCGACACCACGTCGGGAACGGGCACAGCAGGCAGCAGCAACAGCAATTCGAGTGACACCACATTGGGCACGACATCTAACAGCTCGAGCCAAGGCACGGCATCGGGCAACTAAGCACTGCATCCCCAGATAGGCAACCTGTACAACGGGCGCGAATCGATAGCGGTTCGCGCCCGTTTGCCTTGGGTGCCGCCATGGCGAACGCTATGCGATGGTAAGATGCTTTACGTGTGTAAAGAGGAGATTTGCCATGAGCAAGACAATAGTTAGGCCCACGCTATCGCTGGGCAACCACATCTATCTGTATCGCCTGCTGCGCGACGCGATTGGGTGCGGTAAGCAAACGTTTATGACGCAGGTCGAGGAGGCGCTCGCCGCCGGCGACATGGCCGCTTATGACTTGGGCTTCGAGTCCACGCGCGAGTTGCTCGAGGAACTCGACGACTGCATTAAACTGACCGTCTTTAAGGGCGGCCGCCTGTATGCCACCGTCATCGCCAACGAGGCATGGGATGCCGCCCTTGCCAAGGACGAGGACAAGCGCAAGGCTACCAAGGGCGCCAAGCAGTCCTACAAAAAGAAGAAGCACGGCAAGAAGGACCTGAAGGCCGTGCGCCCCAAGCACGTTAAGCGTCCCGAGCCCGAAGCCATGGTTGGAGCCGTGCCGGAACCCGAACCCGAGACAGAGATCGAAGTCGCTATTGGAGTAACAGCAGAGGCCGAAACCGAAATCGCCGCCACGACCGATCCCGAAGTCATATCCGAGCAGGAAGCCACTGCGGAGCTCAACGAGGCATCCAAGTCGACAACCGAAGAGGCGGCTGGCCAGCCCGAGACGCCCGTGTTCCAGAACCACGATGTCTTTGGCGACAACACCGAGGACAATCAGTCCGACGAGCTCGCGGATCAAGATGCTGCCGAGGCAACACCGGAGCCCGAGGCGCCCCAGCCTGCCATCTCGCTCACGGTTGTCTACGACCCCGAGAACGCCAACGCCGGCATCACCACCATGGTATCCACGCCGGTCGAGGCCAAGCCGAACGTCGAGGCAGAGGACACTCCGCAGGCCGATGCCAAAACCGGGACCGAAGACACGTCCATCTCCGTGGAACCGACAGATTCCATAGCTAAGCCAGAAGCGGCATCTGAGTCTGCACCTGTCATTGAGTCCGCATCCGCACCCGCCTGTGACCAGGCTCCCACACCTGCACCGACTCCGGTCCCCAATTCAGCACCGGCCCCCGCTTCCGCAGCACCAACCATCCCCGGGGACTTCCCCATCGATTTCGCGACCGAGGTCTTCTGCCCTAGCCCGCTGCTGCACCAGCTGTCGACTTATCTCCCCTACGGCGCCGACACCCTCGGCATCGTCGGCGAGTACTACTGGATCGCTCGCGAGCGCGGTACCATCGAGGCCGGCCGTAACCGCGCGAGCTTCCCCCTGCGCTACACACAGGCCGGCAAACGCCACGAAGTCACCGTACGCATTCGCCGCAACACCACCGGCGGCCTCGGAGCCACCTGGGCCATCGACAAGGTCGAAGCCCCGGTCGAGTAAAAAACGGCCTCGGATAGCCAATTGACCATCTGAGGCCGTTTGAATTCAGGCCTTTTAGTTGTCATCGGCGCATATAGACACCAGAGAAGCAAGCTCATCCTCAAGTTGCGGAGCAAAGTATCTAAAAGAAACCTGCGCTCCAGTCGGTATCGACTCAATCATATTCGCAGCATTATCTGAAACTCGGTACGATGCAGTTTCACCTGTCTTCAAATCCTCTATTGAGCAGACAGCGTCTTCAGCATCAATCGACCTAAGCACGCCTTTTCCTTGTAACATCACATCGGCATGCCCGCCAGCTATTTCTAATGAACCTGAGTCTGTCGCAGTCACTTCTCCGGAACCTCCGCGCGATATCTCTTCCTTTGTTGAACAGCCCACCAATGAAGCCATCAGCACCAAAGACAGAGCTAGACGAATCGTCCTACTTCGAAAAAGTCGTTCCATAAGTCCACGCATAATAGCTCTGATCATACTTCAGGAAGGATAAAGATGAATTCCAGCCGTCCGCTATGCCAATCATCTGCCTTGTCTCTCCAGTTTTCTTACCAGTAAGTGTGGCGTAAGCCTCCGCTGTTACAGAATGGGCTGATCCGTTGTACAAACTCGCATGTAAAACATTCGGTCTATTAGAGTTAATCTCATTTTGAATGCTCGCGATAGCCG
>URKH01000120.1 GCA_900548255.1 uncultured Collinsella sp.
GGTGCCGATGTCACCACGGCGTGGGGTCTTTCGGGCCGTTTGGATGGCATTGTCTGGATGGTTACCGAGGCGCTTGGCGTTTCGATCACCACGTTCTCGGCACAGAACTTTGGCGCGCGCAACTACGAGCGCATGCGCAAGGGCTACCATACGTCGCTTGTGCTGTCGTTTATGCTCATTGGTGGCCTGTCTGCCGTGCTACTGGTGTTCTCGGGTCCGTTGTCGCGTCTGTTTGTCGACGATGCTTCGATTTCGGCCTACACCACGACGATTCTTCATTTCATCGCGCCGTTCTACGCGATCTTCTCGATTATCGAAAACGCGTCCGGCTCCATCCGCGGCGCTGGCGTGAGCTTCCAGCCTATGATGCTCACGATTTTTGGCACCGTCGTGCTCAGGGTGATCTGGGTGTTTGCGATTATGCCGTTCGATCCGTCGCTTGAGCACCTGCTGCTGGTTTACCCCGTAACTTGGCTAATCACGGCCACGATGTTTACCATCTACCACCACAGCGGCAACTGGCTCGGCCGCGCCACCGCCTAATGATCCGAAGGGGACGGAGGAAAACGGATCATTGACCTGGCGATAAGGCAAAATGATCCGTTTTCCTCCGTCCCCTTCGGATCATTTAGTATTCGATGCCTTGGCGGGCTAGGAGGCCTTCGTCGAAGTAGTGTTTGACGGGGCGCATTTCGGTTACTAGGTCCGCGAGATCGGCCAGTGGCAGCAAGCCGCGGCCGGTGAGCACGAGCTCTGTGGTGGTCGGTTTCATTGCGATCAACGCTTCGACATCTTCGCGCGTCACAAAGCCTCGGCGCATGGCTTCTCCCAGCTCATCCAAGATCAGCACGTCGACCTGGCTAATCTGCTCGCGCGCCAGCTCCATGATCTGTGCGGCACAGGCTTCGGGCGTGTCGCGGTCGGCTTGTACGATGCGCAGACCTAAACGGGGCGCCGCATCATGCTCGGCGCAGTGCAGCTTCTTGGCAAACTGAAGCATGAGTACGTTAAGTCCATAGCCCGTGGCGCGCAGCGCAAGCCCCAGCGCAGCCGTCGTCTTGCCCTTGCCGTCGCCCGTATAGATTTGAACCTTGCCGACTCCCAGTGATGCCTTCTCTGTCCTTTCGTGCCCGGCGTCGGTTTATCGCCGTCCGGGTTGGGTATTCTAGAAAAAATTATCAACCCCAGTAGATGGAGTTCAAGCAGATGGAGATGGATGACAATAAACGTAGACGGAATATGATCCTCTACGTGCTCATCGCCTTCGTCGTCTACCTCGTGCTCTCGACCGTTCTGTTCCCCAACATCGGTCACACGCAGCAGATTACGAAGACCGATTACTCGACGTTTGTCAAAGCGCTCGATAAGAAGAGCGTCGACAAGGTCGAGTACAACACGGACGATTACACGATTTATTACACCAAGAAGGGCGAGGACGAGAATATCGCCTACAAGACGACCGGTGTGCCGAATGACGCGGGCTTTACCGATCGCGTGCTTGAGTCCGGTGCTTCGCTTGAGTCGGTCGTTCCCGATAAGAACTCGGGCCTGATGACCTACTACCTGCTCACCCTCATTCTTCCCATGGTGATTTTCTTCCTGATTGGCTGGTGGCTCAACCGCCGCATGAAGAAGGCCATGGGTGATGACGGTCCGTCGATGAACTTTGGCGGCGGTGGTTTTGGCGGCGGCGGACTGGGCAAGTCCGGCGCGCGCGTGATCGCCTCCAAGGACGTGGGCGTGACCTTTAAGGATGTCGCCGGCCAGGAAGAGGCTAAGGAGTCCCTCAAGGAGGTCGTCGACTTTCTGGAGAAGCCGCAGCGCTACGAGGAGATCGGCGCCAAACTGCCACGCGGCGCTCTCCTTGTCGGCCCTCCGGGTACCGGTAAAACCCTGCTCGCCAAGGCTGTGGCCGGCGAGGCGGGCGTGCCGTTCTTTAGTATTTCTGGTTCTGAGTTTGTTGAGATGTTTGTCGGCCGCGGCGCCGCTAAGGTTCGCGACCTGTTTAAGCAGGCCAAGGAAAAGGCCCCGTGCATCGTCTTTATCGACGAGATCGACACCATCGGCAAATCCCGTGACTCCGGCCGCTTCGGCGGCAATGACGAGCGGGAGCAGACGCTGAACCAGCTCTTGGCCGAGATGGACGGTTTTGACCCCACCAAGGGCATCATCCTGCTGGCCGCCACCAACCGGCCCGAGGTGCTGGATCAGGCTCTGCTGCGGCCCGGCCGATTCGACCGCCGCATCATCATCGACCGGCCCAATCTGGCAGGCCGCCTTGCAACGCTGCAGGTCCACACCCGGAACATCAAGCTGGCTGAGGACGTCAACTTGAAGAAGGTAGCGCTGGCCACCGCCGGCTGCGTGGGCGCCGACCTTGCCAACCTTGTCAACGAGGCAGCCCTCCGGGCTGTCCGCAAGGGCCGCAAGCTGGTCACGCAGGAGGACCTGCTGGCCGCCTTCGAGTTGGTCATTGCCGGTACGGAGAAAAAGGGCAGCGTCCTGACGGAATTTGAAAAGAAGCTGGTGGCGTACCATGAGGTAGGCCACGCTATGGTGGCCTACAAGCAGAAAAACACGGAGCCGGTGCAGAAGATCACCATCGTGCCCCATACCCAGGGCGCTCTGGGCTATACCCTGCTGATGCCGGAGGAGGATAAGACCGAGCTGCGTACCCGCGACGAACTGATGGCCAAGATCGCTGTCTCCATGGGCGGCCGCGCCGCAGAGGAAG
>URKH01000121.1 GCA_900548255.1 uncultured Collinsella sp.
TTTCTCCTCCTGTTTTGTCATTCGCCGTTTTGGGTCGGAAGCGCATTCCCCGCACCGCCGCCGTTTTCGAGCTGCGGGGCGTAGATGACACGGTCGGTTCCGCCCTGCGCGTCGGGCTGCTCGGTGTCGATGCCCCACAGGTTGGCCAGGCGCTCGTTGAATGCGGCGCACATGGCCTCGGTCTCGCGCGAATTCTCGTTATCTACAATCACGATGCGCCAGGGCGTTGCCGTGAGCTCGGTCATGGAGCCGAACAAGTTAGCCAGGAGTTCCTGGCGCTTGTACGTAACGACGACGATGGCGAGCTTATCGATGGGAGCGGGAAGGGTTGAAGGCATGGGGCAATATATCCTTTCACGCGCGGCGCGCGAGCGCTGCGCGGAAGCTATCGAATACGTCCTTGGGACTGTCCTATTGTAAAGGCTCGGCGCACCTTGACGGCAAGCTTTGAATAAAACGCAGGAACCTGCCACGGGCCCGCCGCATGACGTGCGGCTACTTTGCCCGCAAGAGGCTCCATAGATTATATAAACGCCCGCTGGCGCGCTGACCCTTTGATACCATGAAACGACAGGTATTTCCTAAGGAGCACATTTGTCTACTAACGTCTCTGGCAGCCCTGTTCTGTCGCTGCTTATTCCCATTTACAATGTTCAGCGCTACCTGCGCGAGTGTCTCGATTCCGCCCTGGCACAGACGCTCAAGGATATTGAGATCATCTGCATTAACGACGGGTCGACCGACAACTCGCCGGCGATTATTCGCGAGTATATGGAGCGCGATAGGCGCGTCAAGATGATCGACAAGGCCAACAGCGGCTACGGCGACTCGATGAACCACGGTCTGGAGATGGCGCGTGGCAAGTACGTTGGCATCTTGGAGTCCGATGACTTCATGGCGTCCGACGCACTCGAAAAGCTTGTCTCGGCCGCCGATAGCAATAATGCCGACTTTGCGAAGGCGAACTTTGATTTCTACTGGTCTAAGCCCGAGGAACGCCGTTCGCTGCACGAGATGTTTAGACCTCAGGATTGTGGCAAGCCAGTGCATCCGAGCGATACGACGCAGTTCTTTAAGCAAAAGCCATCGATTTGGTCGGCCGTGTACCGTCGCGATTTTCTTGAGCGCAACGGCATTACGTTCCTGCCGACTCCGGGGGCATCCTTTCAGGACACGTCATTCGCCTTTAAGGTGATCGCGTGCGCCGATAAGGCTGTTTACCTGCACGATGCCGTGCTGTCGTATCGCCAGGACAACGAGAATTCCTCGGTCAATTCTTCGGCTAAGGTCTTTTGCGTCAATACCGAGTATGCCGAGATCGAGCGTTGGATTCGAGAGGATTATGCCCGTGACCACGCAAGTGATGACGTCGCGCGCATGCTCAAGTTCAATCAGCTCATTAAGTACGATTCGTATATGTGGAACTACGTGCGCCTGGCGCCTAAGTTCTATAAGGAGTTCCTGGTTCAGATGGCCAAGGAATTTCAGGCGGCCTTGGACGCGGGGGAGTTTTCGCTTGACGATCTCAAGCCGTGGAAGCGCGCGAACCTCGCTGCCATCCTCAAAGATCCTGAGGGCTGGGTTGACGAGCATCCGAGCTTTGCGACGGATGGTGCCTTGGGGCGTGCTAAGTATTACGCCTCGGTTGGAGGCCCAGGCGTGGTCGCCGCCTTCCTCATCGAATCGCTGAGGGGGTAGGTTGGCATGGGAGAGGCCTCGTGTCCTAAAGCTACCATTGTCATCCCCGTTTATAACTCTGCGCGCTCCATTCAGCGATGCCTCGATTCGCTGTTGGCTCAGTCCGAGCGTTCGATTCAGGTTGTCTGCGTCAACGACGGTTCGACTGATGATTCGTTGAACGTGTTGCGCCAGGTCGCGCAGGCCGACGATCGCGTACTGGTGATTGACCAGGAAAACGCGGGCGTCTCGTGTGCTCGAAATGCCGGTATCGATGCCGCCGAGGGCGAGACCGTCTTTTTTGTGGACGCCGACGATTACATCGATGCCCAGACGGTCGAGCGCGTGCTGTATGCCATGGAGTCTGCAGATGCCGAGGCCGCCGTTTTTGGCGGTGTTTGTGAACCTGCCGATGCTGCCCCCAAACGCGTCCAGCAACTCATGAGCCCCAAAGCCGGTACCTTCGGCGCCCGTGATCCCCAACTGCTGTTCCATTCGAATGCGCAGCCCTATGCCTGTCGTGCGGCTTTTTCGCGCGAGCTGCTCAATCGCGAAGGCATTCGCTTCGCCCCCGGTTTGGCTTTGGGCGAGGACGTCGTCTTCCAATTTGCGGCTTATGCGCTTGCCCGCAAGATCGTCGTCATGCCGGACAAGTTCTACCACTACGTGATGGAGAGCGAATCGGCGACGCACGAGTTCAA
>URKH01000122.1 GCA_900548255.1 uncultured Collinsella sp.
GAGTTCCGCACGCAAAGAAGGCCACTTAATGTGGCCTTCGTCTTGCGCAGGACTGCCCGAGCAGGCAATCAAATATATTGCGGGCGGGCACGCGGCCCAACTTGCCTTACGACAGCACCACGCCGCCAAGCCAGCCCCAGCGCACGCCAGAGCCAGTGCCATAGAAGCTAATAAACGAGTCAAGCGACTTAGACGTAATGGCACCCTCGTTGCTCATAACGATGCCGCCGCCAACGTAGATACCCACATGACCGTAGATAAGACCCGGAGCACCCGTGCCGCTGTGCGAGGAATCGGCAACGATCATGCCCACCTGCAGCGCCGAGCGGTCGGAGCTATAGCACCAGGCGTTAAACATATCGCACGCGTTACCGCCAAAGTAGCCAACGCCGGCGTTGCGGAAGACGTTGGTAACCCACGCTGCGCACCAGTTCTGACCCGGGGAAGGCGTGGAGTAGCACGCGTTGACGACGGCCTGCTGCTTGCCCGATCCGGCATTCTGCTGCGGAGTTCCGGGAGCATACGATCCGCCACCCGAGCTCGAACCGCCCGAGTAGGAATTGTTCTTGTTCGCGGCGGCGGCAGCGGCGGCGGCCTTCCTGGCAGCCTCCTCGGCCTGGGCGGCAGCGAGGATCTCGGAATCGCGCTGAGCCATGAGCTCCTTGACGTCGTCGGAAAGACCGTTCAGCACGGTCTGGACTTCTTGCTGCTTGGCCTGCATATCCTGCATCTGAGCCGTCTGCTGGTCCTTGAGCTTCTCCAAGTCGGCCTTTTGTGCTTCGAGCTCGGTCTTCTGTGCGTCGAGCTCAGCCTGAATCGTCTGGATATCCTCGATGGCATCGCGGTCGCTCTTGTTAATCTTCTCAACGTAATGCGCGTTGGCGACGAGTTCCTCAAACGAGCCTGAGGCCAGCAGCAGCGACAGGATGTTCGTGCCGCCGGACTTGTAGCTGGCGGCCACGCGATCGGAAAGATCGCCGCGTTTCTTTTTGAGCTCGGCCTTCTTCTCGTCAATCTGCGCCTGCGTGTCGTCGATCTGGCCCTGTACGCCCTCGATATCGTTGAGGGTCTGGGCATTCTTGCTGGCCAGCGCCGCGTATTCATTTGCGATGCTGTCGAGCTGGGCCTGAACCTCGTCGAGCTGGGCCTGGGCGGCATTCAGTTTATCGGTGGTTTCTTTGGAAGCCTCCGCCGCATGGGCGCGAGTGGGCAAGCCAAAAAGAACTGCCGCAGAAGCGGCGCCGAACAGGGCCTTGAGGGCGGTACGGCGCGAGAGCTCCTGGGAAAGGATGGAATCGCTGTTTGGTGACATATGTACTCCGTTACATGCTTATTTATATGTCGCTCAACTCATACATATTAGCGTACATATGGCGCGTCCCAACGATTTCCACGAACGGCAGGAAACTGCAAGGTCGACGGCTCGTAAGCAAATGCCAAAGATCAGGTTATGCGTACGCAAGCTCTTGTATGAGTACGTTAACATAATCCTCTGATTTTCCCGCCGCGTACGTTTTTTGGAACAACTGTCTGCGCTATACTCCCCTGAAGAAGTGTTCCTGATTCGATAGGAGACTACATGTCCAAAGCACTCGACCCCAAAGACACCTGCGTCCTCGTTACCGGTGGCGCCGGCTTTATCGGCTCGCACACCGTCGTTCAGCTGCTCGAGGGTGGCTACCAGGTCGTCATCGTCGATGATCTCTCCAACTCCAGCGCCGTCGCCGTCGACCGCGTCAAGACCATCGTGGGCGACGAGGCCGCCAAAAACCTCACCTTCTACGAGGCCAACGTGCTCGACCGCGATGCGATGAACAAGATCTTCGATACCCATCAGATTGACCGCGTCATCCACTTTGCCGGCTTTAAGGCCGTCGGCGAGTCGGTGAGCAAGCCCGTCGAGTACTACCACAACAACATCGAGAACACCCTGGTGCTCATCGACGTCATGCGCAACCATGGCTGCAAGTCCATCATCTTCTCGAGCTCCTCGACCGTCTACGGCGACCCGGACAACCCGCCCGTCACCGAGGAGGATCCTAAGAAGCCCGCGACCAACCCCTATGGTTGGACTAAGTGGATGATCGAGCAGATCCTTATGGACGTCCACACCGCCGACCCCGAGTGGGACGTCGTGCTGCTCCGTTACTTCAACCCCATCGGCGCTCATCCGTCGGGCCTGATCGGCGAGGACCCCAACGGCATCCCCAACAACCTGGTGCCCTATGTCGCCCAGGTCGCCGTGGGCAAGCTCGAGGCTGTTCAGGTCTTCGGCA
>URKH01000123.1 GCA_900548255.1 uncultured Collinsella sp.
AGCTGCGGAAACGCGGGGCCCGTTCAGGCTGTTGCGTTGAGATTGAAAATCAACCGCGGGTTTCCCGTCGGTCAAAAGAGCGGGCTAAGCGGGCGAGGCTGCCATTGCTGCCTCGCCCGCTCAGCTAAGACGTTACTCCTTATTGCGACGGTAGAGGAAGTAACCGCCTGCGGAGATGACGACGACGCCGGCAGCGGCGAACGCAGCCACCATGCGGCCATCAAAACGGTCACCGGTGGTGGGCAGGTTGCCCTTGGTGTTCGTCTTGTTGGTGGTCACCGTGGTCGTGGTGCTCGGCTTGGTGGGCTTGTCGGGGGTACCGGGCTGCTCGGGCTTGTCGGGGGTACCGGGCTGCTCGGTGGCGAGGGCGTCCTTGGCGTAGGTGATGGACACCTTGAGGCCGTTGGTCTCGGTGTTCAGGTCGCTCGGGGTGAAGGGCTTGCTGAAGTCCTCAGCCTTCAGATAAGCGCGCATCTCCTGAAGCAGGGCCTTGCACTTGACATAGGTGTTCTTGGTGGCAGCGTTGCCGGCCTTGTTGGCCAGGGCGGTGCGGCCCTCAGTGGTGGTCTCGGCGAGCATGGCCTTGTCGACCTCGAGGTTCTGCTCGATGAGCTCGTTCTGGAGAGCGTCGAGGTAGGCGCGAACGCCGGTGCCGAGCTGCTCACGGTGCTCGAAGCACAGGGAGCTGATGTCCATGAGGACATAGTTGATGGAGTTCTCGGGCTCCTCGTTGTTCACGATGTCCTCCTCTTCGCAGTGATCGAAGGAGACGGTCTGGTCGCTGTAGTACGGGCTAACCTCGGTGAGCAGTGCGGAGTAGTAGGGGATGGCGACGGAGTAGGCGGCGCGGGAGAGCATCTCCCACTGGATGGTCGCGATCTCGGGGTCCATGCCCTGACGGATCTGGAAGAGATTGACCTCGGTGTTGGTCTCGGTACCAATGGCGTAGGCGCCGTCGGTGTTGGCGTTGAGGCCCGGGACCTTCTCGCCGCGGTTGCCAAACGCGCGGATCATCTCAAAGGTGTTCCAGTCGGACTTGCCGGGCTGGAAGAACAGCGGCTGCGCCTTGCTAACCAGGGCGCCGGTCGTGGCACGAGCATCTTCGCGCTCGTCCTTGACGATCTCGTAGTCGGTGCCCTCGGTGAGCGGCACACCGAAGTAGGCGCGACCCTGGACATAACGGGCCCAAGAATGCATGGCCTTTTCGCTAATTGCCTCGCCGTAGGTCTGGGCAACGTCAAATTGACCGTCATCGAAGTACTTGGCGAAGCCATTCTCCTTAGGCATGGACTCGATGGTCGCAGAGTGGAGACAGTTCGCGGTGTCGGTGAGGTCAACCTTGTAGTTGAGGTTGCCGATGTTGGGGTTGAGCGAGGCGATATCGTCAGTGAGCCTCATGGCGATCCACTGGTGGCCGGAAAGTGCGGCAAACAGCCAAGTCTCGTTGCTGTCGGCGATGATAATCTGATCGTTGCCGCAGGCGCCCTGCTCGTCGATGATCTTGCCGAGGAGCTCGACGCCCTCACGTGCATTGGCGCTTTCACCTAAGATAACGCTGCCGTAGCTGTACTCGCCAATACCGGTTTTGGTCAGGGGGTCTGCTGCCTCAGCATCAGCATTCATGCCGGTGGTCAGCGTTGCGGAGCAGGACACGCCCTTCTCATTGATGCCTGCCTCAGAGTAGGCATCATAGCGCCCGTGCCACTGGGAGGGATGGTCGCGTACATAGGTGTAGCGATACGTGGTCTTGGTCGAGGTATACATGAATGCGGACTCGTCCGAGCCGTACGTATGCCCCGGGCCGTGAGAAGGCTCAATGCCAAAGTGCTTGAGGTAGCGCTTATCGAAGTCCTCGGCGCGGCCATAGTACGTGTCACCGTCGGCCGTCAGCTTGTTGCCCATGTACATCTGCGTGCAGGCGAGCGCAGATGTCGGCATGGACATGATGGTTGCAGCTCCAAATGCAAGGCCTATGCCAAGCTTCTTGAGCGCGTTGACGGGATGAGTTTTACTCATATTCCCTCCCAGCGTGCGAAAGCCCTCTGTCTCCAGAGGGCTTCACCCAATAATTACACCCCCTTAGCGTAACGAATTCGAAACAATATACATTCATGAAAGTTATTTACTCGATAAGCGTAGCGAAATATGCGATTAACGGTAAATTGAACTCATTTAGTGGGAAATCAATTTGTATAACGCCAGAGAAAAATGTAGCTAAATAAAGCGTCAAGAAAAAAGCGGACCCCTCGCCGGCATGTG
>URKH01000124.1 GCA_900548255.1 uncultured Collinsella sp.
ACGGACCGATCGGTGTATCGGGCGTTACCAAAATTTCGACCTTCACCTCGGGCGTCGTGCTCATCCTCGTGACGCTGTTCTTCGTGCTGAATTTCATTAACAGCCGCACGGGCCGCGCCGTCATGGCGGTCCGCGACAACAAGATCGCGGCCGATTCCATCGGCATTTCGGTCACGCACTACAAGCTGCTCGCCTTCGTCGTTTCCGCGGCGTTCGCCGGTGCGGCCGGTACGCTGTACGCGATGAACTTCTCGACCGTTACCGCGGCGAAGTTCGACTTCAACACCTCTATCCTCGTGCTGGTATTCGTCGTTCTGGGCGGCCTCGGCAACATCTGGGGCTCGATCATCGCGGCGGCGCTGCTCACGGTGCTTCCCGAACTGCTCCGTCAGTTCTCGGACTATCGCATGCTCATCTATGCCATCGTTTTGATCCTGGTCATGGTCTTTACCAACAACCCGCAGCTCAAGGCGTTCTTCGGTCGCGTTAAGGACCGCCTTGCTCCCAAGAAGGAGGTGGCAGCCGATGCCCAGTAAGTTTGAGTTCAACAAGGGCAAGATGGTCCCGTATCCTTCTGGCGCCATCGTTCCCGACCGCGACCTGGGCCAGCGCCCGGCGCTCGAGTGCATCCACTTGGGCATTGAGTTTGGCGGCCTTAAGGCGGTCGACGACTTTAGCCTGACCATTGGCAAGACCGAGATCGCCGGTCTGATCGGCCCCAACGGCGCCGGTAAGACCACGGTCTTCAACCTGCTCACCAAGGTGTACCAGCCCACGCACGGCACCATCCTGCTCGACGGCGAGGATACCTCGGGTAAGTCCGTCTACCAGGTCAACCGCATGGGCATCGCCCGTACCTTCCAGAACATCCGCCTGTTCAACACCATGACGGTGGAGGACAACGTTAAGGTCGGCCTGCACAACCAGGAGCGCTACTCCGGTTTTGAGGGCGTGCTGCGCCTGCCGACGTATTGGAAGCATGAGAAGGCCGCCCATGAGCGCGCTATGGAGCTGCTGTCCATTTTTGATATGGAGCACCTCGCAAACGAGCAGGCCGGCTCGCTGCCTTATGGCGCCCAGCGTCGTCTGGAGATCGTCCGCGCGCTTGCTACCAACCCTAAGCTGCTGCTGCTCGACGAGCCTGCCGCCGGCATGAACCCGTCCGAGACCGCGGAGCTCATGGCGAATATCGTCAAGATCCGTGACACCTTCGGCATCGCCATCATGCTCATCGAGCACGATATGTCGCTCGTCATGAACATCTGCGAGGGCATCTGCGTGCTCAACTTTGGTAAGGTCATCGCCAAGGGCACGGCCGAGGAAATCCAGAACAACGACGCCGTTATCGAGGCGTATCTGGGCAAGCAGGATAAGGGGGAGAACTAAATGGCAGAGCCGATGCTTTCCGTCTACAACATCAACGTCTGGTACGGCGCCATCCACGCCATCAAGGACATCTCCTTTAACGTCAACGAGGGCGAGATCGTGGCCCTGATCGGCGCCAACGGCGCCGGCAAGTCCACGACGCTTAAGACCGTCTCGGGCCTGCTGCGCTCCAAGACCGGTTCCATCAAGTTTATGGGCGAGGACATTACCCACGCGCCCGCCGACAAGCTGGTGAGCAAGGGCCTGGCCCAGGTGCCCGAAGGCCGTCGCGCCTTTTTGCAGATGACGGTTGAGGAAAACCTGGAGATGGGCGCCTATACGCAGCCCAAGTCCACGGTGGCTCCGGGTCTTGAGCGCGTCTACGAGCAGTTCCCGCGCCTTAAGGAGCGCCGCCGCCAGGTTGCCGGCACCCTTTCGGGCGGCGAGCAGCAGATGCTCGTTATGGGCCGCGCCCTTATGAGCAACCCCAAGCTGCTCATGCTCGACGAGCCCTCCATGGGCCTGGCACCGATTCTGATCGAGCAGATCTTCCAGATTGTCGAGGACCTGCACAAGGCCGGCACCACGGTGCTCCTGGTCGAGCAGAACGCGCAGATGGCGCTTTCCATCGCCACGCGCGGCTACGTGCTCGAGACCGGCAAGATCACCATGACCGGCACCGGCCAAGAGCTCCTGCACGACGATAACGTCCGCAAGGCCTATCTCGGTGGCTAGGAGGTTCCGCCGTTCTACCGAACGGCGGGCCAGCCGACGCTGCGCGGGCCGCATTTGGACAATCTGACGTTCAACTTCAAGGGCGCGAC
>URKH01000125.1 GCA_900548255.1 uncultured Collinsella sp.
TCGCCGAGCCCGTGGCGCTGCCTGCGCGCTTCCCCAACCTGCTGGTCAACGGCAGCCAGGGCATCGCCGTCGGCATGGCCACCAACATCGCTCCGCATAACCTCACCGAGGCGATCGAGGCCACCTGCTACCTGATCGACAACCCCGACGCCACCGTCGACGAGCTCATGCAGATCATGCCCGGTCCGGACTTCCCCACCGGCGCCATCATCATGGGCAGCGCCGGCATTAAGCAGAGCTACGAGACCGGCCGCGGCTCCATTACCGTGCGCGCCAAGGCACACGTTGAGTCCACCAAGACCGGTCGCAGTCGCCTGGTCTTCACCGAGATTCCCTACATGGTCAACAAGGGCACCCTGCAGGAGAAGATTGCCCAGCTCGTCAACGACAAGCGCATCGAGGGCATCTCGGATATGCGCGATGAGTCCAACCAGAAGGGCATCCGTCTGGTTATCGAGCTCAAGAAGGGCGTCATTCCGCAGGTCGTGCTCAACAACCTGTATAAGTACACCTCGCTGCAGACGACCTTTGGCGCCAACAACCTGGCGCTCGTCAACGGCGTTCCCAAATGCCTGAGCCTGCGTGAGATGCTGCAGCACTACATCGACCACCAGGTCGACGTCGTCACCCGCCGCACCCGCTTCGACCTTAAGAAGGCCCAAGCCCGCGCGCATATCCTCGAGGGTTATCTGATGGCTCTCGACCATATCGACGAGGTCATTAGCATCATCCGCTCCTCGCAGACCGACTCCGAGGCCAGCAGCCGCTTGATCGAGCGCTTTGGCTTTACGCCCGAACAGACCACGGCCATCCTCGAGATGAAGTTGCGCCGCCTGACCGGCCTGGAGCGCGACAAGATCCAAGAAGAGTTGGACGGCCTGCGCCGCGCCATCGCCTACTACGAGGACCTGCTGGCGCATGAGGAGAAGATCCTGGGCGTCATCAAGGAAGAGATGCGCGAGATCTCCAAGAAGTTTGGCGACAAGCGCCGCACCGAGATCAGCCAGGTTGAGAAGGACCTGGATGTCGAGGACCTCATCGCCGACGAGGATATGGTCGTGACCATCACCCATACCGGCTACGTTAAGCGTATCCCGGTGGCTGCCTACCGCGCCCAGAAGCGCGGCGGCAAGGGCGTATCGGGCGTCAACCTCAAAGAGGACGACGTTATCGACGAGATGTTCATCGCGTCCACGCACGAGTACGTGCTGTTCTTCTCGAGCAAGGGCAAGGTCTATCGCCTGAAGGTGCACGAGCTGCCGGTGGGTACGCGCCAGGCGCGCGGTACCGCGATCGTCAACCTGCTGCCCTTCGAGGAAGGCGAGAAGATTGCGAGCGTCATCAGCTGCCGCGAGTTCCCGGCCGACGAGTACCTGATGTTTGCCACCAAGAGCGGCATGGTCAAGAAGACCGTGATGAGCGCATATGACCGCAGCCGTCGCGACGGCCTGATCGCTATCAACCTGCGTGACGACGACGCGCTGCTGAACGTGCGCCGCGTGCGCGAGGGCGACAAGATTATCCTGGCCACCACCGCGGGCAAGGCGATCATGTTCTCCGAGGAGCAGGTACGCGCTACCGGTCGCGATACCAGCGGCGTTCGCGGCATTAGCATGAAGGACGGCGTGAGCGTTCTGGGCATGGAAGTCACTAACGGCAACGGCGATCTGTTCGTCATCACCGAGCGCGGCTACGGCAAGCGCACGCCGGTTGCGGACTACCCGGAGCAGAATCGCGGCGGCCAGGGCGTCTACACCATCCAAATGACCGAGCGCAAGGGTAACCTCGCGGCCATGAAGACAGTGGGCCCGCAGCACGAGCTATTCATCGTGACGGAGGGCGCGACGGTCATTCGCGTCAAGACCGACGAGATCAGCCAGACTGGCCGCGCTACCCAGGGCGTCAAGATGATGACCGTCGACGACAACGACCGCATCTGCGCCGTAGCCCGCATGACGGCCGCCAAGGAGAAGCCCGAAGGCGAAGCCACAGAAGACGGCTCTGCCCCCGAAGAAACCCCTGTCGATCTAGGCGACGGCAACGACATGCCAGAGGATCTCCTAGATGAGTAAGAGGCCCTAGCTGGTAAAAATCATCAGACCCCTTATATCGGCGGTCGGCGCACTGCGCGCCGACCGCTTTTTTGAAAACCTTGGGA
>URKH01000126.1 GCA_900548255.1 uncultured Collinsella sp.
CCCGCGACCCCAACCTTGGCAAGGTTGTGCTCTACCAACTGAGCCATGTCCGCTTACGAGGATTAATCTTACGTGATACCCGCATCCTATGCAAGAACTTTTTTTTGAAAAGTTTTGCGACGCCCTCTCGAACCTCGCGAAGACATCAGCCACCACGGAAAGCGCGAGCAAACGCAAACTCGCCGCAAGAGGCCCCCTACAACTCAGCGAGCATGATCCAGGCAGAGCTGTCCTGCGCAAGTCTGCCGTCTGCAAGCGGTGATGAGGTGAGCAGGACCTTGCCCGCCGGCAGCTCCACGGGTGCTGCACCGAAGTTCGTCACACACGCCCAGCCGTTGTCGCGGCGATAGGCGATGACGCCGCCCTCAGCGCCCTCGGCACCATCCGCAAGGCCGGTGCGCCCGTCAAGATCGAGCCACGCAAGATCGTTAGCGCACCCGCGCAGCTTGCGCCGCAGCCAGAGGGCGTCATGATAGAGCGCAAGCATCGATGTCGGGTCCGCCTCTTCCCTATCGGCAGCGTAATCGGAAAACCATGCAGGCTGCGGCAGATGGGGCGCCGCATCGGCGTCCATCGGCGAAAATCCAAACGATCCGCCCTGCGCGGGATCGTCCGTCGCCACCCACGGCAGGGGCACACGACAGCCGTCGCGCCCCTTCTCGCGCTTCGATCCGTGCGTATTGGTCGCAGTGGGATCTTCGAGTGCAGCCCACGGGATGTCAGCCACCTCAAAAAGGCCGAGCTCCTCACCCTGATACACGTATGCCGAGCCCGGAAGCGCCAGCTCAAGCAAAAGGGCCGCCCGCGCGCGGCGCTCGCCGAGTTCACGGTCCTCGTCATAAGACGACCCGTCGCGTAAGAGCCAGTCGAGCGCAATCTGGTGGTAGCGCGTCGCCTTGATCTGCGGCAGGGCGAAGCGCGTCGCCACACGAGGCACGTCGTGGTTGGAAAGTACCCAGGTCGAGGCGGAATCGGATTCGATGGCTGCCTTCAAGCCCTCCTCGATTGCAGCGTGCATGTCATCATAGGTCCAAGTGGCCTTGGCGAACTCAAAGTTAAATGTCTGGCCAAGCTCGCTGGGGCGCGCGTAGAGATACTGGCGCTCGGGCAGCACCCACGCCTCGGCAACAGCGCTGCGCGGCGGATTATAGCGGTCGAACACGCGGCGCCACTCGCGATAGATCTCGTGAACCTCGTTGCGATCCCACAGCGGATGGGTGCCGTCGTCAACCATGTCATCGCCCTCGGCGAGATGCCACTGGTCGAGATCATCGCGGTCGAGATCCTTGGCGAGACCGTGCGCCACATCAATGCGAAAGCCATCGACGCCTCGATCGCTCCAAAACGCCAGGACGTCGCAAAAGAACGCGCGAACCTCGGGGCATGACCAGTCAAAGTCCGGCTGCTCGGGCGTAAACATGTGCAGATACCACTGACCGTCCGCAACACGCGTCCAGGCGGGGCCGCCAAAGTTGGCATTCCAATTGGTGGGAGGCAGCTCGCCATGCTCGCCGCGACCATCACGGAAGATATAGCGGGCGCGCTCGGGCGATCCGGGGCCGGCGGCAAGAGCGGCTTTGAACCAGGGGTGCTGGTTGGACGAATGGTTGGGCACGATGTCGACGATGACCTTGATGCCGCGCGCGTGAGCCGCGGCGATCATGTCATCGAAGTCGTCAAGCGAGCCGAGACGTTGGTCGACATCGCAGTAGTCCGCCACGTCATAGCCGCCATCGACAAGAGGCGATGGGTAAAACGGGCTCAGCCAGATGGCCTCGATACCCAGCCGCTCAAGATAGTCCATCTGCTGGGTAATGCCCGCGATATCGCCCAAACCCGAACCAGTCGAGTCCTTAAACGAGCGCGGGTAAATCTGATAGATCGCGGCATCGGACATCCATGAGCGCGAGGAGGACTTTTCTGTAGCCATGGGGTGTGTCTCCCTTGCAACGAGGTTTTGTGAGATGCCCACGATGATACGCCCAAAGCTGACATTCACGGCAATCAACGCCGCAGCCACGCCCCAAACGCTCGCCCCCTCTCGGGCTCGAGCCTCCTGGGACGAATCGATCGATTAGTGAAA